>NZ_JBIASO010000012.1:34113-280069 GCF_042890865.1 Streptomyces sp. NPDC002018 | reverse complement strand
GCTCCCACTCAGCATCGCTCAGATCACCCCGCCCCATGCCCACACCAACGACCCGCACACGAAGCAGTCACATGATCGACCGGACAAGTCCTAGCTTCTCGTGCCGGCGCCGGGCCAGCTCGTCCTTCGCGGGCATATCGCACAGCTCCCCACCTCTGCCCGCAGCCGCATGTGTGCCATATGTGTGCCGCGAGTACGAAGGCCCTCCCGTCCGATGGACGGAAGGGCCTCTGACCTGGTGTTTTGCTGTGCCCCCGGCAGGATTCGAACCTGCGACACCCGCTTTAGGAGAGCGGTGCTCTATCCCCTGAGCTACGAAGGCGAAGGCCGGGGCTTGTGGAAAACCTTGTTGGAAGCCCGGAGGGCTATCCGTACTCGGTCAGACCAAAGTCCCAGGTCAGGCGGCGTGCCCGTAGCCTCCTGACCGTTTTGTGGGCGACGGTTGAGCAGGCGCGGGGCGGTGGACCTCCCGACCTCAGACAGGGTAGCGGATTCGGCGCTGGAGGGTTGGCCCTGGCCGTGCGGAGGCTCCGCTCTGGGGGGCGAGGCGTCTCTGACGTGGCCGTTTACCTTCCTCCGGCAGCGGGCGGGGGCGTCTGGTGCGGCTCGGTGGGCTGGGAGCTGGTCAGGCCCTTTTCTCCGACGCTCCCTGGGGTCGCAGCAGCACCGCTGCCATGATCGCGGTGGCCGCCAGGCCGATCGACGCGATCCCGGCGACCGCGGTGAAGCCGTGGTCGTATGCCTGGCGGGCCGCGTTCAGGACGGCGTGCGCGGTCGGGGCGGGCAGGTGGGTCATCACCTCCTCGGCCGTGGAGAACGACTCGCCCGCGGCGGCCCGTTCGTCCGGTCCGAGGCCCGGTACCGCGGGCAGGTCGGTGCGGTAGACGAGGGTCAGGACGGTGCCGAGGACGGCCACGCCGAGGCCGGCGCCGAGTTCGAAGGACGTCTCCTGGATGGCCGCCGCCTCCCCGGAGCGCTCGGGCTGCGCGGCGCTCATGATGGAGTCGGCGCCCAGCGTCATGACGATGCCGGCGCCGTAGCCCGCGGCGAGCAGCGGCAGCAGGAGCAGGCCGTAGTGGGCGGTGTCGCCGACGACGGCGATGGCCGCGTACGCGACGGCGAAGAGGGTCAGCGCTCCGGTGAGCGCCCAGCGGTTGCCCCAGCGGTTCGACGTCCAGGGGGCCGTGATCGCGCCGACGGCGTTGGCGGCGGCCAGGGGCATCAGCGCGAGTCCGGCGCTCAGCGGAGAGTACCCGCCGACCTGTTGCAGCCACTGGGTGAGGAAGAACAGCAGGGCGACATAGCTGCCGAAGCAGCCGATGACGCAGAGGGTGGCGGTGGTGAAGCGGCGCTCCCCGAAGAGCGAGAAGTCCAGCAGCGGCTCCGCGAGGCGCCGTTGGCGGCGGACGAAGGTGTACAGGAGCGCGGCGCCGCCGATGGCGCTGACGACGATCACGGTGTCCACGCCCGCGTGCTCGCCGACCTGTTTGAGCGCGTACACCAGGCCCGCCAGGCCGGTCACGGACAGCACCACGCTGGCCAGGTCCCAGCGGCGCGGGACGGGGTTCTTCGACTCCGGGATGACGCGGGCGCCGACGGCGAGGATGACGACGATGACGGGGATGTTCACCAGGAAGACGGCGCTCCAGCCCCACTGCTCGGCGACCAGCCCGCCGAGCAGCGGTCCGATCGTCGCTCCCACGCTGTGCGCGGAGGTCCACACCCCGATGGCGAAGGCCCGTTCGCGGTCGTCCGTGAAGACGACCCGGATGATCGCCACCGTCGAGGCCATGATCATGGCCGCGGCGAGGCCGAGTGCCGCGCGGGCGGCGATGAGCTGGGTCGTCGAGGTCGAGAAGGCGCATGCCGCCGAGGCGAGGCCGAAGGCGAAGAAGCCGCTCAGCACCATCCGGCGCCTGCCGATGCGGTCACCCAGGGTTCCGCAGGTCACCAGCAGGGCGGCGAGCGCCAGCGAGTACACGTCGACGATCCACAGCAACTGGGCGGCGCTGGGCTGGAGATCGAGGCTCATGCTCGGTACGGCGACATGCAGCACGGTGAGGTCGATCCCGCACAGCAGCAGGCTGCCCGACACCACGGCCAGGACCAGCCACCGTTGTCGCGACGAGCCCGCCGGCCGTTCTGTTTCCGCTGCCGCTCGCGCCGGTGCGGACGCGTCCCTTTTCAACATGGCCTCAGTTTCGGTAGGTATCGACACGGGCTACAAGTACGGTCTTTCGTGTCCCCTACTGCCATTCGGTATACCAATGGAGGTCAGCTGTGCGTTCCAGCGTGGAAGAGGCTCCGGAGTACTGCGCGATCGAGTTCGCCATGGAGGTTCTCGGGGGCCGTTGGAAGATGGCGATTCTCAAGCAACTCGTCTCCGGAACCCATCGTTTCGGCGAACTCAGGCGCGCGCTGCCGACCATCACGCAGCGCATGCTGACCCGTCAGCTGAGGGAGCTGGAGGCCGACGGCCTGGTCACCAGGACCGTGTACCGGGAGGTGCCGCCGCGGGTCGAGTACACGCTGACCGACGTCGGGCACAGCCTGGACGCCATCACGGAGCAGCTCGACAAGTGGGGCCGCTGGTACCAGGAGACGGTGCGCAGGGCGGAGCCGCCGGCCGGCCCCCGCCCTGCCGCGTGAGCGGGGCGGGGGCCGGTGTCACGGCGTCGTACGCGAGACACGGGCCGCGTGAGCGCGGACCGCTCGGGGCGGGTCTGCCGATGTGCGCGACGAGCGGCGTGCACCGGCCGACGTCCGCCAGGAACTGACGCTTGACGCCGTCCTCCTCGAAACCGCTCAGGAGCCCGGCGGCGGGTCCCGCCGCCCGTATCCCGATGGAGACTGGTCCGCCGGCGTGCCCTTCCACGGTGTGCGCCTGCCGGAACAGCGGGTCCTGAGCCGTCCGGTCCCGAGCCGTCCGGTCCTGAGCCGTTCCGCCCTGAGCCGTCCGGTCCCGAGCCGTTCCGTCCCGAATCGGCCGATGCGTCGTGTACGTCATCCGCGACGGCCCGGGGTCAGAATTCCGTGAGGTTCTGCCGGAGCGTCTGCCCCGGCGTGTACGTCGTCCGGGTGAGGCCGCGCCGTTGCAGCGCGGGGACCAGGCCGTCGGTGATCTCGCTGACCCAGCGGCGGTTGAGCCGCAGCACCGGGGTCGTCAGCATGAAGCCGTCGCCGCCGACCTCCTCCATGACCTCGCCCATCCGCTCGGCCACCTGGTCCGGCGTGCCGGTCAGCTCCACCGAGGAGACCAGCCCGCCGGCGGCGTCCATCACCAGTTCCCGCAGGGTCTTGCCGCTCCCCCACTGCTGGAGCTGGTCGAGCGACCCCTGTTCGCCGTTGGTCTCCAGCCGGTACGGCAACGGCTTGTCCAGGTCGAACTGGGCGAAGTCGATCTCCGTGAGCGCGGACGTCTCGGCGAGGATGTCGTGGATGAACTGCGGTGAGGAGATCATCCGCTGGTACTTGTCCCGGGCGTCCTGCTCGGTGTCGCCGAGCGTGGGCGTGACGCAGAACAGCACCTTGACGTCGTCGGGGTCACGCCCGGCCGCCTCGGCGTGCTTGCGCACGTCGTCGCGGAACTGCTTCATCCCGGTCACACCGTTGGCGATGGCGATGACCGAGTCCGCGTTGCGGGCGGCGAAGACCCGGCCGCGCGGAGAGGCGCCGGCCTGCGTGAACGCGGGCCGGTGCTGCGGGGAGGGCACGGTGTTCAACGGGCCGCGCACGCTGAAGTACTCGCCCTTGAAGTGGATCGGGCGGACCTTGGTGTGGTCGGCGTAGATCCCCTTCTCCCGGTCGAGTACGACGGCGTCCGCGTCCCAGGAGGCGAAGAGCTGCCGGACGACGTCGACGTACTCGTCGGCCATGGCGTAGCGCGCGTCGCGTGACGGCAGTTTCTCCAGACCGAAGTTCCGCGCGGCCAGGTCCTCGGCGCTGGTGACGATGTTCCAGCCGAAGCGCCCGCCGAGCAGGCTGTCCATCGTCGAGGCGAGCCGCGCCGTCATGAACGGCGGATACGCCAGCGTCGACAGGGTGGCGACGATCCCCAGGTGCGAGGTGACCACCCCCATCGCGGCGGCCAGCGGAACCGGGTCGTGCTTGGGGACGACCATGCCCTGCTTCAGCGCCCGCTCGGTGGAACCGCCGTAGCTCTCCGGGACCATGAGCTTGTCCTCGATGATCACGTAGTCGAAGCAGGCGCGTTCGAGAGCCTGTGCCACCTCCATGTGGAACTTGCCGTCCCAGGGCGAGCCCCCGTTGCCGAAAGGCCCCTGCCAGTCGTCCGGGGTGAAGTTGAAGATGCAGGCGAGATGGAACTTCCGGGTCACGGCTGGTCCCCTTCGGACGGGTCGGCGGGTCCGTGCCGCGGCCCCGGGCGGCGGCGGTCCGGACGGGTCTTGGCGAAGAGCAGTCCGTCGCCCTCGCGCACCAGGGCCGTCGCCTCGTCGACGACATGGCGCAGCAGCTTCTCCCCGATGCCGGCGCTCGATCCCGAGGTCGAGGAGAGGACACCGCGGTGGGTGGTCTGCCCGACGTCGACCGGGTGCAGATACACACCCGCCCGGGGCGGACTGTCGTGGTCGGGGCGCTCGTCGGTCACCAGGTCGGGGCGCAGGTGGAGCATGAGGCTGGTCTCGGTGACGCCCGCGTGCTCGGCGTGCCAGCCGGGGAACTCGTGGATCTCCGCGTCGGTCCAGGTGTCCCGGACCAGGCTCCACCAGCTGAACGCGAAGACCTCCGTGCCGTCCAGCAGTCCCTGCTCGCGCACCTGGTCCAGCGCCTCGAAGAGAAACGGTTCGTTCTCGTAGTGCCCGTTGACCACGACGAGGCGGGCGAGGGGGAGCGCCGCCAGGGCGGAGAGCGTCTCGCGCAGGAACCGCACGAGCGTGTCGCCCGCCACGTACACCGTGCCGGGGAAGAACAGCCCGCCGCCGCTCTGCGGCAGGGACCGGGCGCCGACCGCCTGCGCGGGCAGGGTGAACGCGTCGAGTTCCTTCGCGATCTCGTCGGCGAAGGCCTCCGCCAGGATCAGGTCGACGGAGAGCGGCAGATGCGGACCGTGCTGCTCGATCGCGCCGATGGGCCAGACGACGGTCCGGCCGCGTACGGCGTCGGCGACCTGGGCGCTGGTCAGGTCGGTGAGCAGGGGAGCCGAGGAGTGACCGTTCGTCATACGACCGCTGCCGCTCGTCATACGACCGCTACCGTTCGTCATACGACCGCTCCCCTGGGCTCCTCGGCGGGGAGCGGGGCGTCGGCGCGTGGGCCGACGAGGTCCCGGGTCTCCGCCAGGATGCGTTCCAGCGTCTCGTACATGTCCGTGTGCAGCGCCGTGTAGACCTGCGCCACGTTCGCTCCCACGCTGAGGTAGTCGGCCACGTCCCGGCCGCCGCTCACTCCGCCGCAGCCCATGACGGGGAGCTCGATGCCCCGCTTGCGCAACTGCCAGATGGCGGCGAGGACCAGCGGCTTGAGGCCGGGGCCTGAGTAGCCGAAGACACCGTTCAGCTCCAGTTGCCCGGTCGCGGGCGCGACGGCCGCGCCGGGGATGGTGTCGCTGAGGGTGATGGCGTCGGCTCCGCCGGCGATCGCGGCGCGCACCCGGTCCTGGAGCCCTTCGCCGACGGCCAGTTTGACGGAGAGGGGCAGCGTCGTGCGGCCGCGGGTCTCGGAGGTGTAGGCGTAGACCCGGTCGGGGTTGTCGTCCTCCAGGCCGTCCTCCTCGTTGAGGCACGAGATGCCCAGCTCCAGCGCGGAGCAGCCGGTCGCTTCGACGTCCTTGGCGAGAACCGCCAGCTCGGCCGGGGAGTCGGCGTGCAGGGAGGCGATGACGGGCAGCCGGTCGTCGGCGAAGGAACGCAGCACGTTCAGCCAGTGGTTGACCGGACGCTTGGAGTAGGTGGTGCTGTTCAGCATGCCGACGGGCAGACGCAGGATCCGCTCGTCGAGGCCCTGGGGCGGGCTGGGATGGATGGTCTTGGTGACGACAGCTCCGGCTCCCTTGGCCAAGAGTTTCCGTATGTTGCGTTCCTGATCCGTCAGCAGCCCGGATCCGACGATCACGGGATTGGCCAGCGTCAGGCCCAGAATCGACACGTCGCTCACTTCGTGACTCCGTCCGGCAGATGGGAGGGGTGTTCTGCGGGGATGGGAGGTGCCTGGGGCGTGTTTCGAAACACGTCCTAGGCGACGAGGCTGGCGCTGATCGCCTCGCGCTGCCGCTCGGTGGCGCTGAGGACGGCGTCGATGAGGAGACTCGGCTTCTCGGTGAAGGCGTCGAAGTCGATGGTCTGGACGGCCCCCACGCGGTGCAGGCCCTTGAGGAGGTGGCTCGCGGATTCGACGAAGGGCTGCTTGGTGATGAGGACGATGGGGCGCCCGAGGGCGGTGGCCCAGCCGAGTTCGACGTGGGTGCCGTCCGTGCGCCGCAGGGTCTGGTCCTCCAGCAGCGGCAGCACCGGCACGAAGACGTCGCACTTCTTCATCCAGCGGAAGTCGCGTACGGAGACCTGCTCCGGGGTGAAGGAGGCGGTGTCGGCGCCGAACTTCTCGACGACGTGGGCCGAGAAGATGTTCGCTCCGTTGTCCTCGGCCGTCCGGATGGCCGTGGTGATGGCGTCCTGTAAGTCACCGGCGAAACCTTTCGCCAGGATGGCGTGCTGAATCGGACCGCCCACGAAGACGTCGAGTCCCGAGAGAAGTCCGGTCCGGTTCGCGGATGTTTCGCCCGTGGCCAGTGTGGTTTCCATGACGGTGTCGCTCCATGGTGTGTAAGGGGGTGGGTCGTGCGGGTGGGTGGTGCGGGTGGGTGGTGCGGGTGGGACATGCGGGCACGGGTGTCCGTGGACACCCGCGCAGACGTGCGGCCCTCGCGTCGGTGGGCGATCGAGGGGGCGGAACGGATGCCCGCACGCCGGGCGGCCGGCCGTGCGGGTCGTGGCGGGTGTCGGTCAGGAGGCGTCGGCGAGCCGCGCGTACCGGCCGCGGTAGTAGAGCAGGGGTTCGCGCGGCTCGGCCGGAGCCTCCAGCCGGCGAACGTCACCGATCACCACGAGGTGGTCGCCGCCGTCGTACTCGGCGTACAGCCGGCAGTCGATCCACGCGGTCGCGCCGGCCAGCCGCGGGGCACCGTCCAGCGACGGATCCCAGGCGACGCCGTGGAACTTGTCGCCGCCGGAGACCGCGAACCGCTCGCTGAGCGTGCGCTGGGACTGTGCCAGCACGTTGACGCAGAAGGACGCGCTGTCCCTGATGACGGGCCAGCTCGTGGAGGTGCGGCTGACGCCCAGGGTGATGCGGGGCGGGTCGAGGGAGAGCGATGAGAACGCCTGACAGGTGAATCCGACGGGCCCCGTGGGGCCCATGGCCGCGACTACCGTGACGCTGGAACAAAACTGCCCCATGACGGATCGAAACGTGTCAGGCGTGACGTGATCCTGAACTGCTGCGGAAATGTTCTCGCCTAACAAGCTCTGTCCTCTCGGGCGTGTACAGCCGGGACGGATACGAAAAGCTCACCGCTCATCACTTTTGGTGACGAGGCGATAGTTTGCATGAGTCGAACGATTCCGACAAGAGAGTGGGCACCCGTGATAAAGATCCTGCCATCATGCGGCCATGCTGAATGATTCGGACGCCGGCGACGTGCTCGACGGTCTTGACCAGCGGATCGTGGCCGCGCTCCAGATCAGCCCCCGTGCCGGCGTGGCGGAAGTGGGACGCATCCTCGGTGAGCACGAGCGGGCGGTGGCCCGGCGCCTCCAGAGGCTCCTGGACACGGGCGCCATGCGCAGCACGGCCGAGTTCGACCCCCTGCGCTGCGGACTCGGCCCGACCGTCCGGCTGCGGCTGAAGGCTCCGCTGGGCTGCCTGAAAAGCGTCGCTCGGGAATTGGCAAACCGGACCGACGTACTTAACGTTGCCGCGGTGGGGGGAGCGGTCGGCCACCTCTGGTGCGAGCTGCTGCTGGAGTCCCGGTCGCTGCTGCACTCCCTGTCGACGAACGGCATTCCCGGCCTCCCCCAGATCGACGTGCGCAGCTCCCATGTCACGCTGCGCCCGTTCCGGAGCGAGGCCGAGTGGCACGCCCCCGTCCTGACCGAGGAAGAGGAGAAGCGCTTGCGGGCGAGCCTTGTCCAGCCTCTGCCCGGTCTCGCGAACCAGTACGAGCTCACGCCCACCGACACCCGCGTCGCCGCCGTCCTGATGAGGAACGCGCGCATCAGCCTCACCGAACTCGGTGGCGAGCTGGGCGTCTCCACGGCCACCGCGGGACGACGGGTCACCTCGCTGCTGGAGCGCCGGGTGCTGCACCTGCGCACGGCGGTCGATCCGGCCCTGCTGGGCCGCCCGGTGGAGGCGCGGATGCGGCTGAAGGTGCACCCCGCGGGCATCGAGACAGTCGGCTCCGCACTGGCCGCCTGTCCGGACGTACGGATCTGCGCGGCCGTGACCGGCTGCCACAACCTGCTCGCGGACGTGTGCGTCGAGCACGAGACGGGCCTGTACGACTTCGTCGTGGACACGCTCGGAGCGCTTCCACACATCCTCGCCTATGACACGGACATCATCCGGCGTCTGCCCGCGGACGGCTCCGTCCCCCAGGACACACCCTCATGAGCCGTACCGCACCCCAGACCGCGACCACGGGAGCCCCCTCTTGGCCATGCCGACCCGATTCTCGACTTCCTCGACGACCAAGCACATCTTCGTCACGGGGGGTGTCGTTTCCTCGCTCGGGAAGGGCCTGACGGCCTCCAGCCTCGGCATGCTGCTCAAGGCGCGCGGGCTGCGGGTGGTGATGCAGAAGCTCGACCCGTATCTGAACGTCGACCCGGGCACGATGAACCCGTTCCAGCACGGCGAGGTGTTCGTCACCAACGACGGCGCCGAGACCGACCTGGACATCGGCCACTACGAGCGTTTCCTCGACGTGGACCTCGACGGCTCCGCCAATGTCACCACCGGCCAGGTCTACTCCCAGGTCATCGCCAAGGAGCGCCGCGGGGAGTACCTGGGCGACACCGTGCAGGTCATCCCGCACATCACCAACGAGATCAAGCGCCGCATCCGCCGGATGGCCACGGACGAGGTCGACGTCGTGATCACCGAGGTCGGCGGCACGGTCGGCGACATCGAGTCGCTGCCGTTCCTGGAGACCGTCCGCCAGGTGCGCCACGAGGTCGGCCGCGACAACGTCTTCGTCGTCCATATCTCGCTCCTGCCGTACATCGGCCCCTCCGGTGAGCTGAAGACCAAGCCCACCCAGCACTCCGTGGCCGCCCTGCGCAACATCGGTGTCCAGCCGGACGCGATCGTGCTGCGCTGCGACCGTGAGGTGCCGACCGCGATCAAGCGGAAGATCTCACTGATGTGCGACGTCGACGAGGCCGCCGTGGTGGCCTGCCCGGACGCCCGTTCGATCTACGACATCCCCAAGGTGCTGCACACCGAGGGCCTGGACGCCTATGTCGTCCGCAAGCTGGATCTGCCGTTCCGCGATGTGGACTGGCGGATCTGGGACGACCTGCTCGACCGCGTCCACAACCCCGACCACGAGATCACCCTCGCCCTGGTCGGCAAGTACATCGACCTGCCCGACGCCTATCTCTCGGTCACCGAGGCACTGCGCGCCGGCGGCTTCGCCAACAAGGCCCGAGTGAAGATCAAGTGGGTCACCTCGGACGACTGCAAGACCGCGGAGGGCGCCGCCGCACAACTGTCCGACGTGGACGCGATCTGTATCCCCGGCGGCTTCGGCGACCGCGGCGTCCTCGGCAAGGTCGGCGCGATCCGCTACGCCCGCGAGAACCGCGTCCCGCTGCTCGGCCTCTGCCTCGGTTTACAGTGCGTTGTCATCGAGGCCGCCCGCAACCTCGCCGGCATCCAGGACGCCAACTCCACCGAGTTCGACTCCGCCACCGGCCACCCGGTCATCTCCACCATGGCCGAGCAGCTCGACATCGTCCTCGGCGACGGCGACATGGGAGGCACGATGCGGCTGGGCATATACCCCGCCAGACTCGCCGAGGGCTCCCTCGTCCGCGAGGTCTACGACGGCGAGGAGTACGTGGAGGAGCGCCACCGGCACCGCTACGAGGTCAACAACACCTACCGCGCGGAACTGGAGAAGAAGGCCGGCCTCCAGTTCTCGGGAACCTCCCCCGACGGCAAACTCGTCGAGTACGTGGAGTACCCGCGCGACACCCACCCCTACCTGGTCGCCACCCAGGCCCACCCGGAACTCCGCTCCCGCCCCACCCACCCCCACCCGCTCTTCACGGGCCTGGTGAAGGCGGCGGTGGAACGGCTCACTGTCCGTTGCTGACGGCGTTGCTGACGGCGCTGCTGACGGTGAGGGCCGGCTCAGCCCTGACAGCGGGGACTGCTCAGGCCGCCGGGGACGGCGGCCCAGGCCGCCCGGGAACATGGACCGTCTTTATGTGGCCGCGCGTCACTTTTCCGTCCGGGGGTCCGGCTCGGGCGTCCGGCTCGGGAGTTCGGGCAGGGGGTCCGGCTCGGGGGTTCGGGCAGGGGGTTCGGCCCGGAGGATCGGTCAGTGCGGGGGCGGGTGGTCCAGGGAGCGGTAGAAGGCCAGGTGGTGCCGGGCCGCGGCGGGCCAGGTGTGGCGGGCGGCCAGGGACCGGCCCGCCGCGCGGCGTACCGCGTCGTCGCGGGTGAGGGCCGCGGCGAGTTCGGCGGCCAGGGAGCGGGGGGTGTCGGCGAAGCGGGCCGCGGGGGTGAAGACCTCGCGCAGGACCGGGAGGTCGCGGACGACCAGGGGAACCCCGGCGGCCAGGGCCTCCATCGCCGCCAGGCCGAAGCCCTCCTTGGTGGACGGGAACGCGAAGACGGCCGCGGCGGCGACGAGTGGGGGGAGGTCGTCGTCGGGGACCTGGCCCAGTACGAGCGGCTCGACGCCCAGTTCGGCGGCGCGGGTCTCCCAGCGGGCGCGGTAGTCGCGGTAGTCGAAGAGGGTCTCGCCGCCCGCGATCACCAGCCGTACGTCCGGGTGGTCGGCGCGCAGGAGCGCGTACGCCTCCAGGAGGTCCAGGGAGCCCTTGCGGGGTTCGATGCCGCCGACGGTGAGCACATAGCGGCCCAGGCGGGCGCGCCAGGCGTCGCGGGCCGCCGGTTCGGTGGTGGCGAAGCGGTCGTGGGCCACGCCGTTGGGGATGACCTCCGCCGCCAGGCCCCAGCCCTCGGCGAGTTCGTCCGCGACCGACCGGGAGACGCAGATATGGGCGTACGGCTCGACGATGGCCCGTTCGTGGCAGGCGGCGAGTTCGGGCGTGGTGAAGTGGTCGAGGTGGTGGACGGTACGGACGCAGCGGCCCACCGCGTTGGCGCTGATGCAGTCCTGGGCGTGGACGATGTCGTACGGGGACGGGTCGAAGGCGTCGCGCAGGGTGGCGATGGAGCGCAGGATGCGCTCGCCGACGCTCTCGTCCCGCGGCCCCTCCGGGAACGGCACGATCCGTACGCGCACGTCCGGGGCGACCTCGCGGAAGAAGCCGGAGTCGCCGCCCCGCCCCAGCGACCAGACGGTGACGTCCTCCCCGGCCGCGGCCAGCGCCTCCGCGAGCGCGAGCGTGTGCACGACGCCGCCGCGCGGCTTGGTGGAGTAGCTCAGCAGGGCGATCTTCATCGGGGAGTCCCACGGGTGGGGGAGGGGCGGTGCCCGGTGGGTGGCGCGTGCTCGGGGGAGGAGCGGGGCCCCGGTGCGTACGGTTCCGGGGCCGGGTTCTCCGCGCCGGTCTTCCGGTGCCCGTACGGTTCCGGGGCGCCGTCCGCCGTTCTCCACTGGCGGTACGCGTCGGGGCGGCGCTCGTCCAGGTGGCGCAGGACGCGCCGGGCGCGGTCGATCTCGTTCGCGACGTCGACCTCGGCGACGGCCAGGCCCGCCTTGGCCCAGGTCCGGGCGAGGATGTCGCCGCCAGGACCGACGACCTTGGACTGGCCGAGGAAGCGCATGCCGCCCATGGCGCCGGTCTGGTTGGAGGAGGCGAGGACGACCTGGTTCTCGGCGGCGCGCGCCTGGTCGTACAGGTCGAAGAGCTTGGCCTGCCGGTCCTGGGCCATACGCGGGGCGCGGTTGGTGATGCTGGTGGGCCAGGCGGAGAGGCAGGCGAGGATCTCGGCGCCGTCCAGGGCCAGGGAGCGCGCGGACTCGGGGAACGTCTTGTCGTAGTCGATCAGCATGCCGATCCGGCCGACGGGGGTGTCGAAGGCGGCGAAACGGTCACCCGGCGCGTAGGCGGCGACCTCACCGGCCGGCAGGTGCACCTTGCGGTGGCGGCCGAGGACGCCGTCGCCGCTGACACAGACGGCGGAGTTGAAGCGCTCGTCCCCGCCGTCCTCGCAGTAGCCGACGCAGACGACCATCTCGGCGGCGAGCCTGGCCACCCGGAGGATCCGCGGGTCGTCGGGCTTCAGGGCCGGGGGGAGCGCCTCGGGGTCGGGGTGGCGCAGATCGGCCAGATAGCCCCCGAGCGCGGCGTCGGGCAGGACGAGGAGCCCGGCGCCCGAGCGGCGCGCGTCGTCGATGAGTTTGGCGATACGGGCGAGGTCGAACTCCAGGTCGCGGCCGAAGTGGGCGGCGGCGGCCGCGATCCGGACTGTGCTCATCGCTCGTTCACCGCTCCTCGTTCGCTTCGCGGACGGCCTCGTTCCTCGTCCGGCCACTGCGCTTTCTGCGTCGGGTTCACGCGCGTGCTCATCGCTCGCTCACCGCTCCTCGTTCGCTTCGCGGACGGCCTCGTTCCTCGTCCGGCCACTGCGCTTTCTGCGTCGGGTTCACGCGCGTGCTCATCGCTCGTTCACCGCTCCTCGTTCGCTTCGCGGACGGCCTCGTTCCTCGCCCGGCCACTGCGCTTTCTGCGTCGGGTTCACGCGCGTGCTCATCGCTCGTTCACCACTCCTCGTTCGCTTCGCTGTTCTCTTCGCGGGCGGTCCGGTGTCTCGGCCGGCCGCCGCGGTGTCTTCGTCATGCGCTGACCGCTCCTGCGTACGTGTAGGTCTCCGGGCGCCGGTCGCGCAGGTGCCCCATGGCGCGGCGAGCGGTCTCCAGGGCTTGGGCGACGTCGAGTTCGGCGATCGCCAGGCCGGGTTCGACACCGGTCTCGGCGAGGATCTCGCCCCCGGGGTCGACGACCTTGGCGCTGCCGACGAAGCGTAGCGACCCGAAGGTACCGGTCTGGTTCGCGGAGATCCACACGATCTGGTTCTCCAGGGCGCGGGCCCGGTCGAAGAGGTCGAAGCGGCGTTTCCAGCGGTCGTTGACGAGGTCGGTGGTGGCATGGGTGCGCGCGCCCGGCCAGGCGGAGACGACCACGCCGATCTCGGCGCCGTCCAGGGCCAGCGCGCGGGCGGACTCGGGGAAGGCCTTGTCGTAGCAGATCAGCATGCCGATCCTGCCGACCGGTGTGTCGAAGGCGTGGAAGCGGTCGCCGGACGCGTAGCTGGCGTCCTCGCCCAGCGGCTGGTGGACCTTGCGGTGATTGCCCAGCACCCCGTCGCCGTTCACGCAGACCACGCTGTTGTAGCGCTGCCCGTCCGTACCCGCCTCGCAGTAACCGGCGACCACGGTCAGCTCACCCGCGAGCGCCGCCAGCCGGCGGATCTCGGGGCCGTCGGGGGCGAGCGCGGGCGGGCCCCCGTCGAGCGCGGTGTCGTTGTCGAGGCTGAGCAGATAGCCGCCCAGACAGGCCTCCGGCAGGGCGAGCAGCCGTACGCCCTCGGCCCTCGCCTCCTTGATCAGCCGTTCGGCGACGGCGAAGTCCTCTTCGAGATCGCGGCCGAACCCGGCGGCGACGGCCGCCATACGCAGCGTGCTCATGCGGTCCCCATTCCGGTCACCGGGCCGGCGACCGCGTCTGTGATCTCTCCGTCGGGCCAGCGCAGCCCGACGCCCTGTCCTGTGGTCAGCTCCCCGCACACCGCGCCCGTGGCGGGCCCGGCGGGCAGTGGTGCGGCGCCCGGCGCGTCCGTGGTGAGCATCGCGAAGCCGGGGAAGCAGGTGAGCCAGTCGCCCATGGCCGCGGCCCTCGGGCGGGGTACGGCGGCCATGTCGAGCACGGCGCCGCAGCCGCTCGCCTCGGCGAGCATGCCGAGGGTCCCGGCGATCCCCGCCATCGACACGTCCTTCGCCGCGGCGGGCCGGGCGGCGGCCACCGCCCCGGTCATCGCGCGGAGTTCGTCCGTACGGCGATGGGTGGACGAGTCCCACTGACGGCCCCGGTAGCCCTCGCGCCAGCCGCCGCCGAGGTCCGCGGTGAGCCGTACGGCGTGCCCGGCCCGTCCGCCGCCGCCGGGCACCGGACGGTCCGTGCGGCCCAGCGCGGTCACGGACAGGGCGGCCGGTACGCCGAGCTGGGTGTGGCCGCCGAGTACCGGTACGCCGTACGCCTCCGCCGCCCGCCGGAGTCCGGTGAGGATCCGGGCGGCGTGCGCGGCGTCCTTCGCGCCCACGGCGTCGAGCAGCCCGAGCGGTGAAGCGCCCATCGCCGCGAGGTCGTTGACGTTGACGAGGACCGAGCACCAGCCCGCCCACTCGGGATCCCGTTCGACCATGGACGGCACGATCGCGTCGCAGGCGGCGATCACGTCCGTGCCGGGGACGGCGGCGCCGTCGTCGCCGACGAATCCGGCGCCGCCGAGGGCCGCCGACGCGTTCCGCGCGTTTCCGGACGAGGCCCCGCCGATCGGTTCCCGGCGCCGGCCGATCGGTTCCCGGCTCCGGTCGGCCGGTTCCTGGCCCTCGCCGATCGGTTCCCGGCGCCGGCCGGCCGGTTCCTGGTCGCGGTCGGCCGGGGCGCCCCCCGATACGCCGTCGCCACCGGCCGCCGCACCGCGGAAGGCCGCGAGCAGCGGTCCGAGCGCGGACTTGGTGGCCGCCACCTGTGCCGCGATCCGTCCGACCGGCCATCGCATCAGCGTGTGCGGCGCGTCCGCGACCGTGACCGCGCGTACGGAGCGCCAGCCGAGCCGCTGGAAGAGCGCCTCGTTGCGGGTCTGGACGGTCGCGTCGAACCGCAGGACGCCCGCGGCCTCCGCACGGGCGCAGGCCGCGCGGACCAGCGCCGCGCCGATACCGTGCGGCCCGCGCGCCCGGCGGGCCACGA
The DNA here is from genome assembly GCF_042890865.1 of Streptomyces sp. NPDC002018. Lineage (NCBI taxonomy): Bacteria > Bacillati > Actinomycetota > Actinomycetes > Kitasatosporales > Streptomycetaceae > Streptomyces > Streptomyces sp. NPDC002018. The sequence continues at coordinate 264,938 of NZ_JBIASO010000012.1, read as the reverse complement.
CCAGACGGCCGCCCTGCCACCAGCCGAGGTCGGGACCGCCGTCGACCGGTCCGAGGCGAACGCCGCCCACCACCGTGCCGTCGTGGTCCTTGGCGACCAGGACGACGGTACGGGCGTCGGCGTCCCGGTCGTCCAGGTCATGGCCGGTGAAGAGACCCTGCTCGTGGACGAAGGTCTCCCGGCGCAGCCGGCGGTAGTCGGACAACTCGCCCGTCGAATGGGCCTCTTGGATACGGAAGGCGGGCTGCCGTGCCAGGGTGCTGCGGTCGCCGAGCAGCGCCAGGATGTCGACCGGGAGGCCGGCGGGGCGGCCGTCCGTCCGGGGAGCGGCGGATCCGTCGAGGTACACGGCCGTCACCCGCCCGCCGTCTTCAGCACGCTGCACGCCCCGCAGGCCGCGCAGCCCGCCTTCTGGTCGGCGCCGCTCATCCCGGCCGCGCGCAGCTTCTCCGCGACGCCCTCGGTGACGTACCGCAGCACCTCCGCGCCCGGCGCCCCGATCCCGTCCCGGGCCGCGAGCGTGCCGCGCATCGGGCGGAACGGGACGACGAACGGATAGACACCCCGGGCGATCAGCCGTCCCGCGCCCGCGATCAGCTCGTCCGGGTCCTCGCCGAGGCCGACGAGCAGATACGTGGAGACACGGTTGGGGCCGAAGACCCGCACCGCCTCGTCCCACGCCGCCTCGTACTCGGCCATCGGCACCGTCGACTTGCCGGGCATCCAGCGGCGGCGCACCGCGTCGTCGAGCGACTCGACATGGATGCCGACGGCCGTCGCCCCGGCATCGCGCAGCGCGCGGATCCAGGAGAGATCGCCGGGCGGTTCGCACTGCACCTGGACGGGCAGGTCGGGCACCGCCTGGAGCACCGCGCGGACCGACCGTACGAGCGTGCGGGCGCCCCGGTCGGGACCCGCGGTGGTCCCGGTGGTCATGACCATCTGCCGGACGCCGTCCAGCCGGACCGCCGCCTCGGCGACCTCGGCGAGCTGCGCCGGGGTCTTGGCGGCGACCGTCGCCCCGGAGCGCAGGGACTCCTCGATGGTGCAGAAGCGGCAGCGGTCGGACTCGGCGTAGCGGACGCAGGTCTGTACGACGGTCGTGGCGAGCACGTCGGAGCCGTGCAGACGGGCGATCTGCTCGTACGGGACGCCGTCGGCCGTCGTCAGGTCGTAGAACCTCGGCCGTCGTACGGGGGTGAGGGAGAGCCCCGTGTCGGTGAGGGTCCCGGTTCCGTCGCCGAGCCAGACCCTGCCGTCGCGGACCGTGTAGGGGCTGGCGGGGTTGCGGGGCAGCGCGGCGTTGGCACCGTCGACGAGGACATGGCCGTCGTCGCTGGGTCCCGCGCCGTCCGGCCGTTCGACCTCGACGTCCTGACGGATGCCGTGCAGGGCGAGTTCGGCGCGGGTCATGATCCGCACGTCCACCACGGTGTTCGTCGCGGTACTCGTCGTACCGGTGCCAACGCTCACGACGTACCTCTCAGAGCTGGTAGGTGGAGTTGATGATGGCGCCCTTGCGGGCGTAGTGGATGATCGCGTCCTGGACGTCGAGGGGGTGGGTGGGGATGACGCCCTCGATCAGGTCCTCCTCACGGGCGCCGTGCAGGGAGAGGCCGAAGCGGCAGCAGTAGACCTTGCCGCCCTCGGCCAGGAACGTCTTGAGCTGGTTGTTGATGTTGTGCTCGCCGGGGAAGGCGGAGTTGCCGACGGTCGGGAAGCCGCGCGTGGCAAGACAGTTGAGCGAACCGGGGCCGTAGAAGTAGATGGCGGCCTCGAAGCCCTTGCGCAGGGCGCGGGTGGCCTGGAGCACGGCGACGAAGGACACCGAGGACTCGTGGGCGATGCCGTGGACGAGGGTGAAGTAGGTCTCGCCGTCCTCGGCCTGGTAGTCGGGGAAGACCTTGGTGGAGCCGTAGATGCTGGAGCCCTCGGGGAGCGAGGGGTGCGGGATCTCGGTGAGGGACTTCTGCTCGACGTCGGTCAGCTCGGTGGTGGGGGCGGTCTCGGTCATTGCTGTCTCCTTGCTCGGGCGGTCGGGCGGTCGGGGTGGTCGGGCGGTCGGGCGGTGGGCCGGTCGGTCGGGTACGGGAAGTGGCGGGGAGTCGGTTGTCCGGTGGCGGCCGGCGGCCGGGCGGGGACGGTCGGGCGCGGGTGCGGCCGGTCGTCGCGGGCGGCCGGCGCGGTCAGTCGTAGAGCGCGGCGAAGGTGTCCTGGAAGACGAGCCGGCCCAGTTCGCCCCCGCCGGTCGCCTCGGCGAGCCGGGCGTACTCGCCGGCGAAGTCGCCCCACGGCTGGTCGCTGGCGAAGAGCACCCGGTCATGGCCGATGCCGCGCCGCTCGATCTCCTGGGCCAGCCATCGCGGGGTGAAGCCGATGGCCCAGGAGAGGTCGGTGTAGACGCGCTTGCCGGACTCGATCCAGTCGAAGAACCGCGAACCGGCGAGCTTGATGTGGCCGCTCATCCCGCCGCCGAAGTGCACCAGGTGGACGGGGACCCGGTCGGCGTACCAGTCCACCAGGTGACCGACCTCGTCGATGTCGGAGGCGGCGCCCGGGGAGGTGTGGACATGGACGACCAGTCCGTGCCGTTCCGCCGTCGCGAAGACACGGTCCAGTTGCGGGCGGCAGGCCGGGTCGGTGGGGCGGCCACCGAGCAGGAAGCTGAGCTTGAGGGCCCGTACGCCGTCCTCTCCCGCCAGGGCGAGGGCCTGCCCGGTGCGGTCGGCGTCCTCCGGGCGCGGGGAGACCCACAGCCCGGCGCGGACGCGGTCGTCGCTCCGGGCCGCCTCGACCGCCAGCTCGTTGAAGGAGAACGCGACGGCGGGGTCCGGGACCCCGTAGTTGGGGATCACCAGGGCGCGTTCTGTGCCCTCGGCGTCGAGATCGGCGAGGAACCGCTTGACGGTGGCGCGGGCGGTGGTGTCCGGGTTCACGGGCGGGCCGCCGTAGAAGGGGTACGCGGGCAGGACGCCGATATGACGGTGGGCGTCGTGGACACTCCGGCGGGGTGGGGCGAAGACCATGAGGGGCTCCTGTCAGCCCAGGGGGAGGGCGGAGGTGACGGAGGCCGGCGCACCGGTGAGCGTGCCGCACACGTCGGCGAGGCGGCGGTTGGCGTCGATGTGGTCGGCGAGGTGTCCGGCGTCCCGGCCGACGGCCTCGAAGCGTCCTGAGCCCCATGAGTACTGCCAGGGCAGGCCCAGGAAATACAGACCGGGGACGCTGGTGGCGCCGCGCCGGTGCATCGGGTACCCGCGGCCGTCGAAGGCGGGTATCTCGATCCACCGGTGGTCGCGGGTGAAGCCGGTGGACCAGACGACGGAGGTGATACCGGCCTCCGCCAGATCGAGTTCGGCCTCGTGCCCGGAGGGCTCCCACACCGGTACGTACCGGGGCTCGTGGGGGGCCTGGAGGCCATGGGCGGAGATATGGGCGTCGATGGCGTCCTTGATGGACTCGGCCACCCCGTCCGCCCGGTCCAGGTTGGCCTTCAGGTCGTCCGCGAACTCCAGCGTCGTACCGGTGGAGCCGCTGACACCGGTCAGCCGCCCGTACAGACGCATCCCGTCCCGGGCGAAGGCCCGCAGATCGATGTCCCGGCCGCCGTCGCGCCCGGTGACGTAGTGGTTGACCCGCATCCGGACGGCCGAGGCGTCGTCGAAGCTGTCGATGCCCTTCGCGTAGTGCCCCATCTCGTCCAGCCAGGCCACACAGTCCCGGCCCCGGTAGAAGCGGGCGACCCGGGGCGCGCTGCCGACGGCCAGATGCACCCGCCGGCCCGCGAGGTGCAGGTCCTCGGCGATCTGGCAGCCGGACTGGCCGGTGCCGACGACCAGGACGGCGCCCTCGGGGAGCCGGTCCGGGTTGCGGTAGCGGGAGGAGTGGATCTGTGTGACGCCGGCGGGCAGGCGCTCGGCCATCCGGGGGACGGACGGACGGTGGTAGGGACCGGTGGCCACCACCACCTGGTCGGCGGTGAACCTCCCCCCGTCGGTGGTCAGCTCGAAGCGCCCGTCGGTGGCGCGCCGCAGCCCGGTGACCGCTACGCCCTCCACCAGCGGCGGCCGGAAGAAGGCCACGTAGTCCTGGAGGTACCGGACGATCTCGTCACGGACCATGAATCCGTCGGGGTCGTCCCCCTGATAGGGGAAGCCGGGCAGCTTGCACTGCCAGTTCGGGGTGACCAGACAGAAGGAGTCCCAGCGGCGCTCACGCCACTCGTGGCCGACCCGGTCCGCCTCGACCACGACATGACCGATTCCGTGGCGGGTCAGGTGATAGCTGACCGACAGACCGGCCTGTCCGCCGCCGACCACCGCCACCGGATAGTGGGCCCCGGCGAGCCGCGGGGCGCCGGCCCCCCGCGGGGCCTCAGCCGGTCGCGGGGCCTCAGCCGGTCGCGGGGCCTCGGCCAGTCGCGGGGCCTCGGCCAGTCGCGGGACCTCGGTGAGGCGCGGGGCCCCGGCGAGCCGCGCCGCCGGGCTCATCGCGGGCTCCCGTCGGCGTTGACGAGCGATTCGACGGTGACCCTGGCCCCGGCAGCTCCGGTAGCCCCGGTAGGCCCGGCGGCTCGGGTGGCTCGGACGGCCCCCGCGGCCCCGGCAGTCCGGGCGGCGGAGGCGTAGCCGGCGGCGGTCCGCTCGATCACGGCGAGCTGCTCGGACGCGCCGGTGCAGTGGAACCCGAACTTCTCCCGTACCCGTTCACCGGCGATACCGAGCGCCGTCCGGCTACGCTCCACGAAGTCGGCGAGCTCGTACTCACCGCCCGCCGTGAAGTAGTCCTCGACCACCGTGGACGGGGAGTAGCAGCGCTGGGTCGCGCCATCGGGCCAGCGCACATGAAAATAGATCTCAGGCATGAAGTCCTCCGGGCGAGGCGCCGAGGTGGTGACACCTCGCCGCTGCTTGTGACTACAACTTCAGCCAGCGGCGATTGCCGAATCGAGTCATCCGGAATAAAGCGGAGTTACGGGATCCTCACACCCGGTAATGATCTCCGTACGCGGCGTTGCCCCAGAGGCAAAAGCCGGACGCCCCGACGAGAGCGGACCCATGTTGCTCAAGGACAAGACCGCGGTGATCTACGGCGGCAGCGGGGCCATCGGCAGCGCGGTGGCCCGGACCTTCGCACGGGAAGGGGCACGTGTCTTCCTCGCCGCCAGGACCCCCGTGCCACTGGAGAGGGTCGCCACCGAGATCGGGGAGGAGGGAGGCGCCGTCGAGGCCGCCGTGGTGGACGCGCTCGACGAACGGGCCGTGGACGCGCACGCGGCCGAGGTGGCCGCGCGGACCGGCGGGATCGACATCTCGTTCAATCTGATCTCGCACGGCGATGTGCAGGGCACCCCGCTCGTGGAGATGCCGTTCGCCGACTTCCAGCAGCCCGTCATGAACGCCCTGCGGACCAACTTCCTGACCTCACGGGCCGCCGCGCGCCATATGATCCCCCGCCGGTCGGGCGTGATCCTGATGTTCGGGGGGTACGGCGACCCGAGCCCCGAGTGGAATCTGGGCGGGCTGCAAGTGGCGTTCCAGGCCGTCGAAGCGCTGCGCAGACAGCTCGCCGCGGAGCTGGGGCGGTACGGGATCCGCGCGCTGACCATCCAGACGTCGGGCATCGTGGACACCCTTCCCGAGGACTTCGAGGGCGGCGCGGCCATCGTCGAGGACATCGTGCGGCGGACCCTGCTCCAGCGGGCCGCGACGCGGCAGGACGTCGCCGATGTGGCCGCCTTCGCCGCCTCCGACCGCGCCCGGTCGATGACCGCGACCGCGTTCAACATCACGTGCGGCAGCGAGGTCGACTGAGTCGGCCGCGGGGACCGTTTCGACCCTGAGCCGGCGGTGGAGTAGCGTCGCGGCGGGCTGAGCAGCCCTCCGGACGCTGAGAGAGGTACCGAGGTGCCCGAGCCGCACATCCTGACCGCGCCGGGTGCGCCCTTCGCCGTCGTACGGGCCGAGAACGGTTCGCTCATGTACGCCGACGGACCCCGCACCCTGCGCGAGTTCGTCGAGACGACCTGGGCCTACGGCGACCGGCCGTTCCTGGTGGCGGAGAGCGGGACGTACACCTACGGCGAGTTCTTCGCCGCCGCCTCCGCCCTGGCCAACCGTCTGCTCGACGTCTACGGGCTGCGCCCCGGCGACCGGGCCGTCGTCGCCATGCGCAATCACCCCGAGTGGCAGATCGCCTTCTGGGCGGCCCAGTTGGCCGGGCTGGTCGCCGTACCCCTCAACGCCTGGTGGACGGAGGACGAGTTCACGTACGCCCTGGACGACTGCGCACCGCGCGTCCTGCTCGTGGACGGTGAGCGGCTGCCGCGCGTCGCGCGCTGGGCCGCGCGCGAGGGCGTCCGGACCCTCGTCTTCCACCAGGGCGACGGTGACCTGGGTGACAGTGCCCCGGGCGACGGTGATCCGGGCGACGGTGACCAGGGCGCCGGAGGTCCGGGCGCCGGAGGTCCGGGCTCCGGAGGTGCGGGCTCCGGAGGTGCGGGGGAGCTGACCGAGCGGTACGAGGACCTGCCCGCCCCCGATCCGTACGCCGCGCCGCCCGATGTCGAGGTACGGGCCGAGGACGACGCCACCATCCTCTACACGTCGGGGACCACCGGGCGGCCCAAGGGCGCCGTCGCCACCCAGCTCGCTCAGGCCGGCGCGGCCATGAATCCGCGCTTCCACGCCGCCGCCTCCGCCCTCGCGCGCGGACGGATCCCCGGTCAGGGGCCCGCGCCCGTCACGCTGATGACGTACCCCTTCTTCCACGCGGCGGCGTTCACCAGTCTCTACTCGGCCATGTCCGTCGGCGGCACGCTCGTCCTCATGCGGAGCTGGGACGCGCGCCGGGCCCTGAGGCTGATCCGCGCCCACGGGGTGACGTACTACGTGGGTGTCCCGGCCACCGCGCTCCAGCTTCTGGACGCGGCGGAGGAGGAGGACACGGCCGCGCAGGAGGACACGGCCGCGCAGGGCACAGCCGCGCAGGACACGACCGCGCAGGGCACGGCTACTCAGGGCACGGCGGCCGAGCACGACGCGCTGGAGTCGCTCACGCTGCTCAGCACCGGGGGCGCCGCCGCCCCGCCCGCGCTGGTCGGCCGGCTCACCGCCCGCTACGGCGAGCGCGTCGAGCCGCGCAACGGCTACGGCCTCACGGAGACCTGCGGCGGAGTGCTGGCGGCCTTCGGTGACGAGTACCGGCGGTTCCCCGACAGCGTCGGCGGGCCGACGCCCGCCACCGAGGTGCGGATCGCGGCTCCCGGGGGCGGGCCCGTGCCGGAGGGGCGGGTCGGTGAGCTGTGGCTGCGCGGCCAGGCGCTCGTCCGCGGCTACTGGCGCGACGAGGCCGCCACCGCGGAGGCCTTCACACCCGACGGCTGGTTCAGGACCGGGGACCTCGCGACGGTGCGCGACGGGCGGGTCACGGTGGTGGACCGGATCAAGGACATGATCGTCAGGGGCGGTGAGAACGTCTACTGCGTGGAGGTCGAGGCCGTGCTCCACGACCAGCCCGAGGTGGCCGACGCCGCCGTGCTGGGCGTTCCCCACCCCGTGCTGGGCGAGGAGGTCGTGGCGGTGGTACGGCTCAGGCCGGACACCGGTGCGAGTGCCCGGGAGGACGCCGGGGCCGGCGCGGGGACGCGCGGCGGGGCGGTCGCGGGGCCGGTCGCCGGGGAGGACGCAGGGCCGGTCGCGGGGCCGGTCGCGGGGCCGGTCGTCGAGGAGCTGCGGGCGCGGGTCGCCGCCCGTCTCGCCGCCTTCAAGGTCCCGGCCCATGTGCTCGTACGGGAGGACCCTCTGCCGCGCAATCCGGCGGGCAAGATCCTCAAGGGCGAGCTGCGGACCGAGGTGATCGAGGCCGTCGAGGCGCTGAGGACCGGCGGGGGGCCCGGGGCCGACGGGGTGCGTGGGACCGACGGGGCACCCAGGACCGACGGCGTGTTCAGGGCCGGGACACCCGCACCCTGAAGTTGCCGCCGGGCTCCTTCGCCATCACCGTGATCCGGATGTCGTGTTCGCTGTCGACGAAGCTCTCGCCCGGCCGGTACGGCGCGTCCGACAGCTCCGCGTGCACATTGGGGCGCCGGGTGCAGCCGCCGCTGTGCTCGCGGCTGTCCGCGACGGCTATCGGGCCGTGCCCGGTGTCGACCGTGGAGTCCACCCGGTAGATCAGGACGCCGGGCTCGCAGACCGCCTCGTCGTTGCCCTCCCGGGTCCGCACCTCCACCGCGTACCCGGACTCCTTGGAGACCGGTACGAAGGTCACCTTGGGGCCGCCGGTCCTCGCCAGCGGCTCCAGCAGATACTCACTGACCCCGGACACCGACGCGCAGCGGATCTGCTCGTCGTCGAGCCACCCGAGCTTCCACTTGTGCCAGCCCAGCAGATCGTTGTTGGCCCCCCAGTCCTCGGACATGATGTCCCAGTGCCCGACCGAGCTGCCGCCGTCCATCGTGTAGAGGTCGGGAAGCCCGAAGACATGGCCGTTCTCGTGCGGCAGCACCCGGTAGCCGGTCTCGCGGTACGAACCCGAGCCGTCGTCCTGGCGGCTGTAGACGAAGGACGTGTTGGCGAGCGGCGCGCCGTCGGCCTCGGGGGCGTCCGCGTTGCCGGAGAAGGTGACGGACAGGACGGTGTCGAGCGCCGACGGGCCGGCGTTGGGCGTGACCAGGACATTGACCAGGTCGTACGCCGCGAAGTCGATGCGGCTGTCGGCGGCGGTCACGATGTCCTCGACGAGCCGCCGGTAGCCGGGCTCGTACGGTGCCCCGCGCTCTATCCCGTACGCCGCGAACGCCAGCGGCATCCGCAGCCACTCGGTCAGGGGGGCCTCGGCGCGGTAGTCGAGCCGCCCGTACGAACTGGTCCTGAACCACTGCGACGTCTTCGGGAAGAACTCGCCGAGCCGGTCGAGCGCCTTTCCCGGGCCTTGCGCGTCCGGGAAGTCGATCATGAGATTGAGCGCCCGGACCGTGCCGGTGGAGGGGGAGTAGCCGGGCGGGGTGGGCAGCCCCTCCGACATCTGCACGGTCGTGGCGGGCGCTATGCGGCAGGAGGCGAGGGAGGCGTCCCGGCCCGCGGCCACGGAGCCCGCCGAGGCACGGCTGGGGCCGGGGAGCGTGCCGCTGGCCGTGGTCAGCGCGGCGAGGGTGAGGGCGGTGAGCCCGGCCAGGGCGCTGAGACGGCGGGGACGGTGGGAAGCCCTGTGCCGTCCGCCGCCGCGGTCCGCGACGGCCGTACCGTCCCCGCCACCGTCGGGCCGGCCCGCGCCGTCGTCGTCACCCGTATCACCCGTATCGCCCGCGTCACCTATGTCACCTGCGTCACTGGTGTCAGCCGTGTCACCTATGTCACCCGTGTGGCCGCCCCAGCCGCCCCAGCGGCTGCTTCCGCCGCCGGGTCCGCCACGGCCGCCGCCGGGTCTGCCACTGCCACTGCCGTCGTCGTCGGCGGCACCGCCGCCACCGGTGGCATGGCCCGTGTTTCCGGCACTGCCGCCGGTTCTGCGTATCCGACGCGTCTGCTTCATGCGGTCGCCCTCGGGTCCGCGGCAGTCGGCCGTCCTGACTGCACTCCGTTCGAATCACCCTCCGCCGGTCGGCGTGTCGGCGCTCGCTGGGTGCGCCCGATCGTGGGTTCTCTCCCCTGCGCAGGTATGTGTGGCTCAGGTCACACGGGCGATCGAAATAACCGGGGACGGCTTCCCCGTTTGCATCTACGTCCCGACGAAAACGGGGACGGAGTCCTCGGAAGACGGGGCCCGCCGCCCACCAGAACCAGCCAGACCAGCCAGAACCAACCAGACCAACCAGACCAACCAGAACCGACGAGAACCGAGGGAAGGGCCCGACGTGACCACCGCCGCGACCATCGCCGCCGAACCCGAAGCGCGCCGTGCCACCCGGCCGCGCGCGGACGCTCTGCGCAACCGGGAGCGGATCGTCGCGGCGGCCCGTGAGATGTTCGTGGAGTACGGGGCCGACGCCCCGCTCGACGAGATCGCCCGTCGTGCCGGGATCGGCAACGCCACGCTCTACCGGCACTTCCCCGACCGGCACGCCCTCGTCCACGATGTCGTGCTCTTCGTCATGGCCCGCGCCGCACACCACGCGGAGCGGATCGTCGTCGAGGAGCCCGACCCGTTCACCGCGCTGCGTACCTTCGTGCACACGGCGGCGGACGAGCGGATCGGGGCGCTCTGCCCCATGCTTTCGAGCGCGTTCGGCCGGGGGCGTCCTGATCTGGACGCCGGGCGTGAACGCCTCGAAAAGGCCGTCGAAGCGCTGATGGAGAGGGCGCGGCAGGCGGGACAGCTCCGTGAGGATGTCGCCGTCGGCGATCTGATGGTCGCGCTGTCCCAGCTCACCCGCCCGCTGCCCGGCACCGGCTGCCTGAACATGGACCGGTTCACCCACCGGCATCTCCAGCTCTTCCTCGACGGCCTGGAGGCGCCCGCCCGGTCCGCACTGCCCGGCTCGGCCGCGACACTGGAGGATTTGCGCCGCGCCGCTCCGTGACGCGCCCCTGAACCATGAAACTCCGGCCCCGGAGGCCCAGCCCGGCGGCCGTGAACCGAAGCCCGTACGGGCCGCCCAGGCACCCGGGCGGAACCGGCCGCGGAACGTCCCGGACGTCCCGAAGCGCCGGCGCCGCCCCGGCGGGTGCCGGGCGATCCGATCCGTACCCCGGCACTCCGTACCCGGCGCCCCGCGCTCCGTACCCAGTGCTCCGTACCGAGTGACCCGTGAGCGGTCCGCACCAGCGGCCGGCCGCGGCGGTCCGTACCCGCGGTCCGTGGCGGTGCGCCGCACTGGTCCACCGCACCGGTTCGCCTCCCGTACCGGCTTCCCCAGACCTCTCTGTCCATCACTCGGCCACCCGGTGGCCGTGGTGACTCCATGACCTCGTAAGTGCGGCAGCGTCGCCTGTGCTTACCGACATTTTCGTCTTACCGCACCCTTAGGTGGATACCTCCATGTCAAAATCAGCGGCCTCGGCCGAACCGGCCATGTCAGCGGAGCCCTCCGGAGCGCCACTCCCGGACCCCGCCCGGTGGAAAGCGCTCGTCTTCATCGCGCTCGCGCAGCTCATGGTCGTGCTCGACGCGACCATCGTGAATATCGCGCTGCCCTCCGCCCAGCGGGACCTGGGCATATCCGACGGCAACCGTCAGTGGGTCATCACCGCCTACGCGCTCGCCTTCGGCGGTCTGCTCCTGTTCGGCGGACGCATCGCCGACCTGTGGGGACGCCAGCGCACCTTTGTCGTCGGTCTGCTCGGCTTCGCCGCCGCGTCGGCACTCGGCGGCGCCGCCTCCGGTGAGGCGATGCTCCTCGGCTCCCGCGCGCTCCAGGGCCTCTTCGGCGCGCTGCTCGCGCCCGCCGCGCTGTCGCTGCTCGCGGTGATGTTCACCGACGCCAAGGAGCGGGCGAAGGCGTTCGGCATCTACGGAGCCATCGCCGGCGGTGGCGGCGCCGTGGGCCTGATCCTCGGCGGTGTGCTCACCGAGTACCTGGACTGGCGCTGGACGTTCTTCGTCAACATCCCGTTCGCCATCGTGGCCGCCCTGGGCGCGTACTTCGTGATCCGTGAGCCCGTGGGCACCCGCAACCGCTCCCCGCTGGACATCCCCGGTGTCGTGCTCTCCACGCTGGGCCTGGTGTCGCTGGTCTACGGCTTCACGCGCGCCGAGTCCCACGGCTGGTCCGACTCCATGACCATCTCGCTCTTCGTCGCCTCCGTCGTCCTGCTGCTGGCGTTCGTCGGGGTCGAGTCGAAGGTCAAGTCGCCGCTGCTGCCCCTGCGGGTCATCGCCGACCGCAACCGCGGCGGTGTCTATCTCTCGCTGGGCCTCGCCATCATCGCGATGTTCGGGCTCTTCCTCTTCCTGACCTACTACCTCCAGGTCGTGAAGGAGTACTCGGCGCTCAAGACCGGCTTCGCGTTCCTGCCGATGATCGCCGGCATGATCACGGGCTCGACCCAGATCGGCGCGCGGCTGATGACCCGGGTGCCGCCGCGGCTGCTGATGGGCCCCGGCTTCCTGGTCGCCGCGCTCGGCATGCTGCTGCTGACGCAGATGGAGATCGGTTCCTCGTACGCGGGCCTGATCCTGCCGGCGCAGATCCTGCTGGGTCTGGGCATGGGTACGGCGTTCATGCCGGCCATGTCGCTCGCCACCTACGGCATCGAGCCGCGGGACGCGGGGGTCGCCTCGGCGATGGTGAACACCTCGCAGCAGGTGGGCGGCGCGATCGGTACGGCGCTGCTGAACACGATCGCGGCCTCGGCCACGACGGCGTACGTCACCTCGCACGCGGCCACCACGGACAACCGTCAGCTCCTTGAGCTGCGGGCGATGGTGGAGGGCTACTCCAGCGCCATCTGGTGGGCGGTCGGCATCCTGGCGGTCGCCGCGGCGATCGCCGTGACCTTCATCAACACCGGCCGTCCGGGTGCCTCCACGGTCACCTCGGGGGCCGACAGCGCGGAGGACGCGGCGAAGGTGCCGGTCGTGATGCACTGACGCCCGGTCGGCCGGCGGCCTTCGGCTCTCGCGCGTCGGCTCTCGCGCACCGGCCCTGGCGCGTCGGCTCTCGCGCAGCGGCCCTTGCGCATCGGTCCTGGCGCGTCGCCCCTCGCGCATCGGTCCTGGCGCGTCGGCGGTCGGCCGTCGGCCCTCGCGGGTCGGCCGGCCGTCGCCGGCCGACGGCTCTCGTGGTCACCTGCCCTGGTGCCGCCGTGGTTCAGCGGCGCCAGGGCAGATCCGCGCCCGTACCCTCCGGCTGGAGTCCCTCCGCCATCACCCGCATGATCTCGCCGAGCTGCTTGACCTGCTCGGGGCTGAGCCGGTCGAAGATCGCCTGACGTACGGCGGCGACATGACCCGGCGCGGACCGCTTCAGCACGTCATTGCCCTGGTCCGTCAGAAAGGCGTTCTGCCCGCGCTTGTCGGAGGGACAGTCCTCGCGCCGCACCCAGCCGTGCTGCTCCAGCCTGGCCACCGCGTGGGAGAGCCGCGATCTGGTGATCTTGGCGTCCTTGGCGAGCTGGGTCATCCGCATACGGCGCCGGGGCGCCCGCGCGAGATGCACGAGCAGCGCGTAGTAGATGTGCGGCATCCCGGCGTCGCGCTGCAACTGGCGGTCGAGATGGTCCTCCAGCAGCGTGGTGGCCTGGAGGTATGCCTGCCAGACGCGCTGTTCCTCGTCGTTGAGCCAGCGTGGCTCCCCGCCCGTACCGGCGTCGTTGCCGGTGGATGCCGTGGTCATGTATTCCACTCTACTCATTCTTGAAAGTTAAACTAGACGCGGATAGGCTTGTATGAGTTGAATGCTTGAGGTTTCAAGCGAATTGCCCTGAGCGGGAAGACCGAGCCGCAGCCGACACAGTCCGGGAGTCGCCATGAACGCCGTCGCGGAGCGTATGCCCGCCCTCTATCTCTCCCATGGGGCCCCACCGCTCGCCGACGATCCCGTCTGGCCCGCGGAACTGGCCGCCTGGTCCGCCGAGCTGCCCCGCCCCAGGGCGATCCTGGTGGTCTCCGCGCACTGGGAAGAGGCCCCGCTCGCGCTGGGCGCGACCGAGTCCGTCCCCCTGGTCTACGACTTCTGGGGCTTCCCCGAGCACTACTACGCGGTACGGTACGCCGCCCCGGGCGCTCCGGAACTCGCCGAGTCCGTGCGGAAGTTGCTGCGCGGCGCGGGCAGGCCCGTGGTGGACGTGCCGGACCGGGGGCTCGACCACGGGGCGTATGTGCCGCTGGTGGAGATGTTCCCGGCGGCCGACGTTCCCGTACTCCAGGTCTCCATGCCCACGCTCGACCCGCGTGAGCTGCTGGAGATCGGACGCAGGCTGGCGCCGCTGCGTGACGAGGGCGTGCTGATCGTCGGCAGCGGGTTCTTCACCCACAATCTGGCGGCGCTGCGGCATCTGGGCGAGGGGGTGCCCGGCTGGTCGGCCGAGTTCGACGACTGGGGAACGCGGGCGCTGCTGGCGCAGGACATCGATGCCTTGCTCGACTTCGAGAAGAAGGCCCCGGCGGGGCGGCTGGCCCATCCCCGTACCGAACACTTCGCGCCGCTGTTCGTGACGCTCGGTGCCGCGGAGGGTGAGCTGGACAGTGGCAGGAGCGTCATCGACGGCTTCTGGATGGGTCTGGCGAAGAGGTCGGTGCAATTCGGCTGAGTTCGCGCGTTGTCACTGAGGAGGGTCGGCGCGCTGTGCGAGGAGGGCCTGTACGAGGAGAGACCGTGCGCGGAGGGCCTCTCCGAGGAGGAACCGTGCGTGGAGGGCCTGTGCGCGAAGGTCCCCGGAGGGGGCCGTCCGGGCAGCCGTCCGCTCAACCCGGGGGAGGCACGGGCCGTCTTCCGGGGTAGGAGCGGATCAGTCGACCGCTCACGGGCGGTCGCTCCTCGGGGGAGGTGGATGCGGAGATGAAGGCGTTGGCGAGGGTGCCGGCGGTGAAGGCGCCGACCGCCGGTCGGGCTCCCGCCGAATGTGACGGCCGTCTCATGGGCGCGGCGGTCGCAAACGTCGGCGAGAGCGCTCCGGGCAGCCTTCGATTCCGCCCTGACCTGCGCTTCTGTCCCCCTCTGAGGCTTCTGTCCACCCCGGTCGGCGGCACAGGGTACTGCATGATCAGAAAATGCATGTACGCCATGGGAATTCTGTCCGGATTCCAGTCGTTGTTTCCTTCGGATGCAGGGCACCCGAATGGGTGTCGCGACCTACTCAGTTCAGTAAGGGAGCTCGCATGGCAACCCGTGCCGTCGCCCGTCGTACCGCCGCCTCCGGCGGCACGAAAGCGGCAAGCAGTGTTCGCGCTGTAGGCGGGGAGATCGCCGACCGCGACCTGGTCGGCATGTACCTCGACGAGATAGCGCGTACGCCGCTGCTCGACGCCGCAAAGGAAGTCGAGCTGTCCCAGACCATCGAGGCCGGGGTGTACGCCCGGCAGATCCTCGACGGAGAGGTCGAGAGCGAGGCCGGTGGGGCTTCGCGTGAGGAGCTGGAGGCGCTGGTCGCCGCCGGTGAGCGCGCGAAGGACATCTTCATACGGTCGAACCTCCGTCTGGTGGTCGCCGTGGCGCGCCGCTATCCGCGCAGTGGTCTGCCGCTGCTCGACCTGATCCAGGAAGGCAACGCCGGCCTGGTGCGCGCGGTGGAGAAATTCGACTACGCCAAGGGCTTCAAGTTCTCGACGTACGCCACCTGGTGGATCCGTCAGGCCATCACGCGCTCCATAGCGGACCAGTCCCGCACGATCCGGCTGCCGGTCCATCTGGTGGAGGAGCTGGGCAGGATCCGCCGTGTGCAGCGGGAGTTCAACCGGGAGAACGGACGGGATCCCGAGCCCGAAGAAGTGGCCGCCGAGCTGGGCACGAACCCGGCGCGGATCAACGATGTGCTCGACTGGGCGCGTGACCCGGTCAGTCTGAACATGTCGGTGGACGACGACGGCGACACCCAGTTCGGTGATCTGCTGGAGGACACCTCGGCGGTGTCGCCCGAACAGTCCGTGCTCACGCTGCTGCGCAGTGAGGAGCTGGAGGACCTGATAGGCAAGCTGGACCAGCGGACGGCCTCGATCATCAAGATGCGGTACGGCATCGAGGACGGCCGTGAGCGGACGCTGACCGAGGTCGGCAAGCAGCATGGTCTGACGCGTGAGCGGATCCGGCAGATAGAGAAGCACGCTCTGCTGGAGCTGAAGAAGATGGCCCGGGATACAGGGTTCGACGCGGCGGCGTGAGGTCTTTTCGACGCGGCGGCGTGACGTCGCCGTCCAGTAGCCGTAGTGTCCCCCTTACTCGTACTGTCTCTTCGTACGCACCGGTCGATTCGTCGGCCCCCATAGACGAGCCCCGGCACCAACCCCCCCCAGGTGCCGGGGCTCACCTCTGTCCGGCGCTCACCTCTGTCCGGCGCTCACCTCTGTCCGGCCTCGGTCCCCTGGGCAACCGCCCCTCCCTCGGGCCGTGCCGCGCGGATGAGCGCGGCTCCCAGCGTGCGCAGACAGTCCGCCAGCGGGCCCGGCTGACGCACGGTGAACTCGCAGCCGACCAGCGCCAGCCGCAGGGCCAGCCACTCCAGGGAGTCACTGGTCGTGGTGCGCAGCCGGCAGGAGCCGGGCCCGGTCGGCTCCGGCGTGCCGAGATAGCCGGGAAGCCGGGCCCTCACGAATTCCACGGGCGCCGCGAAGCTCACCTCCACGTCCACCTCCGTCTCCGCCTGCCGCCCCCTGCGCGCCATCGACCGTCTCAGGAACTGCGCCGCGTCCCCGTCGGGCAGCTCACGCGGGGTGAACCGGGCGCCGGTGGCGAAGGGCTCACTGACCCGGTCCACCCGGAACGTACGCCAGTCCTCGCGCCCGAGGTCATAGGCGACCAGATACCAGCGCCAGCCGGTGGAGACGAGCCGGTAGGGCTCGACCTGCCGTTTCGTCTCCGTACCGTCCCCGGAGCGGTAGCCGAAGCGCAGCCGCTCGCCGCCCGTGACGGCGCCGGCCATCACCGTCAGGGTGCGGGGGTCGATGGTCGCGCCGTCGCCCCGGGTGACCGGGATCGTGGCGGCCTGGAGGGTGGAGACCCGGTGCCGCAGCCGGGACGGAAGCACCTGCTCCAGTTTGGCGAGGGCGCGTACGGAGGCCTCGTCGACGCCCTCGATCGCATGGCCCGCCCCGGCGCGCAGGCCGACCGCGATGGCGACGGCCTCCTCGTCGTCGAGGAGCAGGGGCGGCATGGCCGTACCGGCGACCAGCCGGTAGCCGCCGATGGCCCCCTTGGACGCCTCGACGGGGTAGCCGAGATCGCGCAGCCGGTCGATGTCGCGGCGGATGGTGCGCGGGCTGACCCCGAGCCGTTCCGCCAGCTCGCTGCCCGGCCATTCGCGGGGCGTCTGGAGGAGGGAGAGCAGACTGAGGAGCCGTGCCGGGGTATCGGTCATGGGATCCATGGTGCGCCGTATCTAGGACATGATCTGGCCCAGATGGTTTCTAGCGTGCTCCGTATGAGTTCTTCCCGCGCCGTACTGGATACGGCTTCCGCTGCGCCTCCCCGGTCCGGCCCCGATGGTTCTGCCGCCCCTGATGTCTCCGACGCCGTGGGTTCCTCCGGTCCCTCGGGCTCCTCCGCCCCCTCGGGCGCCGCCGACCGTCGTCGCTGGCTGGCTCTGGCCGTCGTCATGACCGCGGCCTTCATGGACCTGGTCGATGTCACCATCGTCAATATCGCCATTCCGAGCATCGAGCGGGATCTCGGGGCCTCGTTCGGCGCGATCCAGTGGATCACCGCCGGATACGCGCTGGCCTTCGCCGCCGGACTGATCACGGGCGGCAGGCTCGGTGACATATACGGCCGTAAGCGGCTCTTCCTGATCGGTATCACGGGCTTCACGATCGCCTCCGCGCTCTGCGGCTTCGCCGCGGGTCCGGAGATGCTGGTCGCGTCCCGGCTGCTCCAGGGCGCGATGGCCGCGCTGATGGTGCCGCAGGTGCTGGCGATCATCCATGTCACCTTCCCGGCGCATGAACGCGGCAAGGTCTTCGGGATGTTCGGCGCGATCGTCGGCCTGGGCGCGGTCTCGGGACCGCTGCTGGGCGCGCTGCTCACCCAGTGGAATCTTCTCGGCCTCGAGTGGCGTCCGATCTTCCTGATCAATCTCCCGGTCGGTGTCGCGGGCGTGGTGCTGGGCCGGAAGTTCATCGTCGAGTCCAGGGCTCCCAAGGCGCTCCGACTCGATCTGGTCGGGGTGGTGCTGGTGACCACGGCCCTGCTGATGCTGATCTATCCGCTCACGCGCGGCCGTGAGCTGGGCTGGCCGCTGTGGGGACATCTCTGCATGGCCGGCAGCCTGGTCGTACTCACCGGCTTCGTCGCGTACGAGAGGCGCAAGACACGCAGGGACGGTTCGCCCCTGGTCGAACTGTCGCTCTTCAGGGTGAAGAGCTTCGCCGCCGGGATCGCCGTACAGCTCACCTTCGGTGTCGCGCTCGGCATCTTCTTCCTGGTCTGGACGCTCTATATGCAGATCGGCCTCGGCTGGAGCCCGCTCCGGGCCGGGCTGACCGGTGTGCCGTTCTCGGTCGCGGTCTCGGTGGCGGCCGGACTCTCCGTACAGAAGCTCGTACCGCGCTTCGGGCGCAAGGTCCTCCAGGCCGGGACGCTCACGATGGTGGCGGGGCTCCTGCTCTACATCGGGGAGGCGGAGCGGTACGGCCCGGGGATCCACTCCTGGCAGATGGCGCCGCCGCTGATCGTGATGGGACTCGGCATGGGCCTGATCGTGGCGCCGCTGACCGACGCGGTGCTGTCCGGAGTGCCACGTGAGCACTCGGGCTCGGCGTCCGGCCTCATCAACACCACGCAGCAGATGGGCAACGCGCTGGGGCTCGGACTGGTGTCGGTGGTGTTCTTCGGGGTGGTCGACGACCGGCTCGCGGCCGGGGGCGCCGGGGCGCCCGGGGTGGCCGGGGTGACCGGGGCGGTGTCCGGCACGGGCGCGGCCTTCGCGGCCGGATTCCAGCACGCGCTGTGGTGGGTGGTGGCGGTGCTCGCGGTCATCTTCGTGGTGATGTTCGCACTGCCCTCCCGGCCGGACCGGAGCGCCGAGGCCCACTAGGGGCCCCAGCGGCCCCCCAGGGGCGCGAGGGGCGCCCCTCCGGCGTCCCTCGCGCCCCTCCGGCATGGCGCGGACCTCCGATCCTGCCTGCTCATGTCTGTTTCTGTCTGTTCCCTCCTGTTCCCGTCTGTCCTGTTCCCGTCTGTGTCGTGCCCGGATCTGTTTACTTTCTGGAAATCGCGGCGTAGCGTGGCGCCGAAACCACAGGTTCGGGCACAGAGCGGACGTAAACCCACATGTACGCACCGGAGCGCCAGCAGGAGATCCTGCGTCTGGCCCGTGAGGGCGGGCGCGTCGATGTGCTCTCGCTGGCCGAGGAGTTCCAGGTCACCGCCGAGACCGTACGGCGTGATCTCAAGGCCCTCGACCGGGCCGGGCTCGTACGGCGTGTGCACGGCGGGGCCATCCCGGCCGGGCGGCTCGACTTCGAGCCCGATCTCGCGGAGCGCGAATCCACGGCGGCCGACGAGAAGGACCGTATCGCGCACGCGGCGCTCGCCGAGCTGCCGCGGGACGGCAGCGTGATCCTCGACGCCGGCTCGACCGTGGCCCGGCTCGCCGCGGCCCTCCCGCTGGACTGCGGGCTCACCGTCGTCACCCACGCGCTCCCCGCCGCCGCCCGGCTGGCCGACCATCCCGGGATCGATCTCCATCTGGTCGGCGGCCGGGTACGGCACCGTACGCGCGCGGCCGTCGACGCCTGGGCCCTGCGGGCGTACGGGGAGATCCGCGCGGATGTCGTCTTCCTCGGCACCAACGGCTTCTCGCCCGACGGCGGTCTCACCACCCCTGATCTCGCCGAGTCGGCCGTCAAGCGCGCGCTCGTCGGCGCCGCCCGGCGGGTGGTGCTGCTCGCGGACTCGGCCAAGCACGGCCAGGAGCACTTCGCGCGCTTCGGCACCCTCGCCGATGTCGATCTGCTCATCACCGACAGCGGGCTCGGCCCTTCGGAGACCGCGGCGGTCGAGGCCGCGGGCACCGAAGTGCTGAGCGTCTAGGGCGCGTGCGGAGATGATCCTCACCGTCACCCCGAACCCGAGCCTGGACCGTACCTACGAGGTCCCCGCCCTGGACCGCGGCGAAGTGCTGCGGGCCACGGCCGAACGCGTGGACCCCGGCGGCAAGGGCGTCAATGTCTCGCGCGCCGTCGCCGCGGCCGGCCGGCGGACCGTCGCCGTACTGCCGCTGGGCGGTGCGCCGGGCGCGCTCGTCGCCGAACTGCTGGCCGGGCAGGGGATCGAGGTCGCGCCGGTGCCGGTCGCGGGCGCGACCCGCTCCAATATCGCGCTCGCCGAACCCGACGGCACCCTGACGAAGATCAATGCCCCGGGCCCCGAGCTGACCTCCGTGGAGTCGCGGTCGCTGCTCTCCGTGGTCCGCAGCCACGCCGGCGCCGCCGCGTGGATCGCCTGCTGCGGCAGCCTGCCGCGCGGGCTCGCGCCCGAGTGGTACGCCGAGCTGGTCGCCCGTGCCCATCTCGACGGGGCCAGGATCGCGCTGGACACCTCGGGGCCCTCGCTGCTGGCGGCGCTGCGCGAGCGGCCCGATGTCGTCAAGCCGAACGCCGAGGAACTGTCCCAGGCCGTCGGACGCCCCCTCGCCACGGTCGGCGACGCCGTCAAGGCGGCGGAGGAACTGCGTACGTACGGTGCCGGGGCCGTCCTCGCCAGCCTCGGCACCGACGGCCAGCTCCTGGTCGCGGAGGCGGGGACGTACTTCGGCTCCGCCGCCGTCACCGCCGTCCGCAGTAACGTCGGTGCGGGCGACGCCTCGCTGGCCGGCTTTCTGACGGCGGGCGGCGAGGGCCCGGAGGCGCTGGCGTCCGCGGTGGCGCACGGCGCGGCGGCGGTCCAGCTCCCCGGCAGCGTGATGCCCTCGCCCGCGGACCTGGACCCGTCGGCGGTCACGGTGACCGCCGATGTACCGATGGACCGCCCTCTCACGGAGCCCGCCTCATGAGCCGCCCCCCGTCCCCGCCTTCCTCGTCCCCGCCTTCTTCCCACTCCCGCCTGTTTTCCCTTCTCTTCCCTCCGGTTTCTGTGTTTTCCCTGGTTTCCCCGTCCGGCGCGCTGTGCGACGGGCGGATATGCGAGCGAAGGAGCCCGCGATGAGCGAGATGATCACCGCGGACCTGGTCGATCTCGACCTGGCCGCCGAGACGAAGGAAGCCGCGGCCCGCTCGCTGGCCGAACGGATGGTGACCCTGGGCCGGGTCACCGACCTGGACGGCTTCCTGGCCGATGTGGCCGCGCGTGAGGCGCAGATGCCCACGGGCCTCGACGGGGGGATCGGCATTCCGCACTGCCGTAGTACCCATGTGACGGAGGCCACCCTGGCCTTCGGCCGCTCGGCCCGGGGGGTCGACTTCGGCGCCCCCGACGGCCCGGCGGATCTGATCTTTCTGATCGCGGCCCCGGCCGGCGCCGACGACGCCCATCTGACGATCCTCTCGGCCCTGGCCCGTCGGCTGATGGACGAGGACTTCACCACCGCCCTGCGCGCGGCGACGGACCCGGCGGACGCGGCGTTCCTGATCCGCGGTGACGCCCGCCCCGGCACCGGGGCCGCTGACGCTGCGGCCGCCGGCGCGGAGCCGGAGGCCGTGCCGGACCCGCCCGCCGTACCGGCCGCCCTGGCGGACGGACCGACGGCCGGGACCGGGACCGACACCGACACCGAGGCCCACGCTGACAGCGGGACCGGGACCGATGCCAGTACCGATGCCAGTGCTGACAGCGGTGCCGAAACCGGTGCCGGAACCGGGGCCGGGCCGGGGGCGCCGGTCGGCGGGCCGGGGGCCACCGCCGCCGGGCCGGACGAGCCCGGCGCCGGCCGTGTCTTCCGGATCGTCGCCGTCACCTCCTGCCCCACCGGTATCGCGCACACCTATATGGCCGCCGAGGCCCTGGAGAAGGCCGGGCGGCAGACCGGTGTCGAGGTGATCGTCGAGCCGCAGGGGTCCGCCGGGTTCACCCGGCTCGACCCCGCCGTCATCGCCGCCGCCGACGGCGTGATCTTCGCGCACGATGTGCCGGTACGGGAGAAGGAACGCTTCGCGGGCAAGCCGACCGTCGATGTCGGCGTCAAGGCCGGTATCAACCGGCCCGGCGAACTGATCGCCGAGGTGCGCGGCAGGGCCGAGCGCGGCGAGATCACCGGCGCGGCCGGTGGAGCCGGCGCCGGAGGCTCGCACTCCACGCCGGTCGACCGGGCCGGAGAGCCGGGCGAGGGCTATGGCACCAAGCTGCGCAAGTGGCTGATGTCCGGCGTCAGCTACATGGTCCCCTTCGTGGCCGCGGGCGGGCTTCTGATAGCCCTCGGCTTCGCCATCGGCGGCTACACCATCAACGAGGCGCCCTCCGTCGCCGAGCACTTCGTCTGGACGGACCACACGAGCTGGGCGGCCCTGCTGTTCCAGGTCGGCGGTCTGGCGTTCAGCTTCCTCGTGCCCGTCCTCGCGGGCTATATCGCGTACGGCATGGCCGACCGTCCCGGTCTGGTGCCGGGCTTCGTCGGCGGTTCGATCGCCCTCACCGTCAACGCGGGCTTCCTCGGCGGCCTGGCCGCCGGTCTGATCGCCGGTGGCGCCGTGATGGCCATCCAGCGGGTGCGCGTGCCCGCCCCGCTGCGCGGCATCATGCCCGTCGTCGTGATCCCGCTCATCTCCTCCGCGGTCGTCGGCTTCCTGATGTTCCTGGTGGTCGGCAAGCCCATCGCCTCGCTCCAGAAGGCGCTCACCGACTGGCTGTCCGGGCTCTCCGGGGCCAACGCGATCATCCTCGGTGTCGTGCTCGGCCTGATGATGTGCTTCGACCTGGGCGGCCCGCTGAACAAGGTCGCGTACGCCTTCGCCGTCGGCGGTCTCGCCAACCCCAACGAGGGCAGCCTCAAGGTCATGGCCGCCGTGATGGCCGCGGGTATGGTCCCGCCGCTCGCGATGGCGCTGGCCACGACCGCGCGCGGCAAGCTGTTCACCCGTACCGAGCGGGAGAACGGCAAGGCGGCCTGGGTGCTCGGCGCCTCCTTCATCACCGAGGGCGCGATCCCCTTCGCCGCAGCCGACCCGCTGCGGGTGATCCCGTCGGCGATGGCGGGCGGCGCGGTCACCGGCGGGCTCTCGATGCTCTTCGAGTGCACCCTGCGGGCACCGCACGGCGGCATCTTCGTGATCCCGCTGATCGGCAACCCGTTCCTCTATCTGGTCGCCATCGCGGTCGGTACGGCGGTGAGCACCGGACTGGTCGTCCTGCTCAAGGGCGCCCGGAAGACGGGCCGTCCCGGCCAGGGCGAGGAGGCCGCGCGGCCCGAGGACGGGACAGCCGGTGGAGCCGGGGCCGGGGCCGAGCTCCCGGTGGCTGTCTGAGCGGCTTCAGGGCGCTCCTGTGACCGTCGTCGGCCACCGCGGAGGAGATCTCAGCGCTTCCGTCTCAGGGCTTCCGTCTCACCGCACCGGCCTCACCGCACCACGCTCCGTTCCCGTCCCGGCTCACAGCACCCGTGCGCGAAGCTCCATGGCTTCGCGCGCGGTGCTTTCCGTCTCGTACACCTCGCACATGTGCCGGCCGTCCGGCGTCGCGGTGTGCTCGACCTCCCAGAGGCTCATCTCGCTGCCGTCGATCAGCAGGAACGCGTGCTCGTAGAGCATGAACCCCGCGTCCTTGCCCTCGACCTGGCACTGCCGGCCGAAGACCTGGGTGATGTGGTGCGCGAAGGCCCTGCGCAGCAGGCGCGCGGTCTCCTCGCCCGGCCGGTCGTCGTTCTCCGCCCGGCGCAGCACCCGGCGGGCGTGGTCGGGGGAGTTGTCCGGGAAGTATCTGCGGGGCCGCGGCACCGGAGGCAGCGCACGCAGCCCCCGGAGCAGGGCCAGATGGGCATCGATCTCGGCCGTGCGCTCCGATTCGAGTTCCGCGAGGAGACCGGCCGCGACCTCGTCCATGGCCAGACTGTCGTCGGACGGCAGTGCCTCGGGTCCCGCCACCGGCGGTAAACCGTCGGATCCGTCGCCGGCCGTCCGGGCCGCTCCCGGACCGCTGGGATGGAAGAGCCGGGACGCGGCGAGCCGCACCTCCGACTCCTCCGCGTACAGCTCGTGCAGCCGCGCGCCGTCCCGGCCGGTGTTGTGCACCAGCTCCCACAGGGTGAGCGAGCCGCCGTCGTTGAGCAGATAGGTGTGCCGGTAGGTCTCGCGGTGCAGTCCGGCACTGTGGTGCGCGGAACACAGCGAGCTGGCGTGCGCCAGCGCATGGCCGAGCTTTTCGACCAGTGCGTCGGGCAGGTCGAAGGAGTTGAGTGCCCGACCCAGGAGTCGCTCGAGGTGCGTCTCGGTTGTCTCGTAGGGATCGTTCAAGATGGGTCTCCAGGCCGTCGCCACATGTCACTTGGTGATTGCATAACGTAGCGCCTGGGGCTGACATCGCGTCCCAGGTTTGGGAAAACGAAGGGGGCGGACGTCAAGTTCCCGTGCGCCCCCCATCAACTCGGCTTCCGCGCCCGTCAGTCGAGCCCGTACAGCTCGTTGTAGGAGGGGAAGGTCCCGCCGGGCCCCCGGACGCTCTTCGCGGCCTCCACGGCCCGTACGATCGCCCTGGTCACCACGTCCGCGCCCGCCGCCAGGAGCTCGTTGAGAGCGAGCGGATCCCCCTCGGCGAGAGGCCGTCTGCCCGTCGATAGGGCGAAGACGGTGTCCCCGTCGTTGAGGAGATGCACAGGGCGGACGGCGCGCGCGATACCGTCGTGCGCCGTCCCCGCGAGCTTCTGCGCCTGGGCGCGGGAGAGTTCGGCGTCGGTGGCGACGACGGCGAGCGTGGTGTTGAGCGGCGCCGGGGTGTTCCGCTCGCGCAGTTCGGCCAGCCGTAGTTGAGCGGCCACATGGACCTCGGGCTTCGGATACTCCGTACGACCGCTGAAATAGCGCCCGTACAGCGCGCCCGTCAGCGGATCGACCGCCGAGCCCGCCGCGTTGGCCACGACCAGGGCCGCGACGGTCACGCCGGACTCCACGACCGTGCTCGCCGTGCCGACCCCGCCCTTGAGCGGACCGACGAGGGCACCCGTCCCCGCGCCCACGCTGCCCTCCGCGACCGGCGCCCCGCTCGCCGTGAAGGCCGCGGCCTCCACCGCCGCACGGCCCGTCTCCGCGTCCGGGCGTATCCGCCAGTCACCCCCGCGCCCCAGGTCGAAGACACCGGCGGCCGGGACGACCGGCACCACCTGGGACGGATCGGGACCGACCCGCACCCCGCGCCGCCGCTCCTCCAGCCAGGCCATCACGCCGGACGCCGCGTCCAGCCCGTACGCGCTGCCGCCCGTCAGCACGATCGCGTCGATGCGCTGGACGATATTGCGCGGGTCGAGCGCGTCCGTCTCCCGGGTGGCCGGCCCCCCGCCCCGTACGTCCACGGCGGCCACCACCCCGCCCTGCGGGGCGAGGACGACCGTGGTGCCGGTGAGCGCACGGGCCCCCGTGACCCGGGCGTGTCCGACCCGCAGGCCCGCCACATCGGTCAGTGCGTCATTGATTGCCATGAACCCCATCCGTACCACGCGTCCCTCGGCGGGCCGCGAGTATCACCCCGACCGCCACCGCCGCCACCATCCCCGGGACGAAAACCGCCCAGGACCCGACGAACGTACATGCGTTGTACGCCAGTGCGGATACCGACAGCAGGAGTTGTCGTGTCGCGCCGCTCCTGAGGCGCCGCCGCAGCGGCGACCGGACCGTGCGCGGGAGCGGCGCCGCCGGGACTTTCACGGCGCCGTCCGCCCTGGGCACCACCCGCCGGGCCGGGTCCCGCGACCGGCCGGACGCGCGCCGCGCCCCCGTACCCTGGAGGTATGAGCACCGCCCCCACCCCCGAACCGCGCGCCGCGGAGCAGTCCCCGCCGCCCCGCTCGCCCCGGCCCCATCCGGCGCTGATCTTCGACGATCCGCTGGACCAGCAGTCCTCGGACGACACGGACGGCGGCTGGGGGGAGCGGCCCGCCGGGAGCGGGGACAGCGCCGCCGACCTGGCCCGCTTCCTGGACGAGAAGCCGCCCCACCACATCTGAGCGCCGCCCTCTGCGGCCCCGGCAGCTAGGGGGTGGTCGGTCCCGGCCCGCCGCGCTGGGCGACCAGGGCGTCCCTGATCTCCTTCAGCACCTCCAGCTCGCTGACCTCCATGACCTCCTGGACCTGCTCCTTGGCGGCCTGATGCCTGGCCCGCCTGGCGAGGTACTTGGCCATCGGCATGACCATCAGGAAGTACACGACGGCCGCGGTGATCACAAAGGTGAGGACCGCGCTCAGCACCGTTCCCCACATGATCGGAATGCCGGTGACGACCTCGCCCGCGGCGTTCGTCTCGCAGGGCGCTTTGAGGCACGAGCTGTACTTGTTCAGATCCTTGGTGCCGAACGCGCCGACCAGGGGATTGATGATCCCTTTGACGACCGAGTTCACGACATTGGTGAACGCGGCGCCGATGACAACGGCGACCGCGAGGTCGATCACGTTGCCGCGCATCAGGAAGGCCTTGAAGCCCGCCAGCACGCTCTCCTTTTCCTTGCCCACGAGTGAGCCTTTCTTCACATGTGCGGTTCGAGTGACAATCTGCTCCGCCACCTAAGGCGGCGCGTACCCGCGCTGTCCAGTCCGCCCCCGCGATCAGGCGACGCCACAGCTCGCCAGTGCGACCCAACACGCCCCGGCCCGGCGTGCGGTGTCCCGGCGCCGCCCTGCTCAGCACACCGTCACCGCCAGTCGGGAGGTGGCGCTCGCCGCCGCCAGTTCCGTGGCGGTGGCACGGGGCACGGACAGCACGATCAGCGCTCCGCCGTCCGAAGCGGTTCCCCGTGTCCTCGGGATCCCGGCCACCCTGACCCCTGCCGCCACCACCCGCGCCTCGGGCTCCGCGTCCGCCACCCCCGCCGGCCCAGGCGCGATCGCGGCGGCGATCACATCGACCCGGTCGCCCCGCCGCAGCAGCCGGACCGTCTCCGCGTCCGCGATACGGACCGCCGCCGACACCAACTCCCCCGGCCGCCGCGCGGGTTGTCGCCCGGACGGCGAAGGCGGCGGATACGGCAAGGAACGCGACGAGGGCGGCGACACGGCCACCGCGTCGACGGAGGGCTGCGCGGGTGTGTCCGGACCGGCCGAGGCACCGACCGCACCGCTCGCGCCGGTGGCGGCCAGCGCGGCGGCCGTCATGGCCAGACCGGCCGCGGTCGTGCGCCGCTGTCTCAACAGGGCCCGGCGCAGCCGCTGTCCGGAACGGCGCACCCGCAGCGGACCGAACGGCGGCACACCGCGCGGCTCCGGCGCGGAGGGAGGAGGAAGAGGAAGAGGAAGCGGTCGGGAATGGGAATGGGGAGAGCGGGAGGGAGGAGCCGCGGAAGACACCGTGGGAGGAGCCGCGGGAGGAACGGACGGATCACGCGGGTCGTGCGGGAAGGACGAGAAGGACGAGAAGGAAGGGGACATGGGCGACCACCGCCTGAGGTGAGGAGTTCTTGCGATCGCTCCTCACGATTCACGCTCCGCCACGATCCCGCCGTGGGCTGTGGACGGGCTGTCGCTTGTGGACAACTCCGCCACCCGCACGAGTGGTTCGGGCCCTCGCCCGCCCGAATCCGGTTTCTCCGCGCATGCTGGGCGGAGGACCGGGGCAACCCCTGATCAGGGCAGTTTGAGCCCGGTGTCGATCCCGTCCAGCGCATGCGAGCAGAGACAGTCCCGCGTCTCACTCGGCTGCAGTCCGCCCACCGCGTCGAAGAGCACGGTGCGCAGCCGGTCGACATTGGCGGCGAAGACCTGGAGGACTTCCTCATGGGAGACCCCCTCGCCCGTCTCCGCACCCGCGTCCAGATCCGTCACGAGCGTCATGGAGGTGTAGCACAGGCCCAGTTCACGAGCGAGCACGGCCTCGGGGTGTCCGGTCATGCCGACCACCGACCAGCCCATCGCCGCATGCCACCGGGACTCCGCCCGGGTCGAGAACCGCGGCCCCTCGATCACCACGAGCGTCCCGCCGTCCACCGGCTCCCAGTCGTGCGCCCGCGCCGCCGCGAGCGCCGCCCGACGTCCCTCGGGGCAGTACGGGTCGGCGAGCGAGATATGGACGACCTTGGACGCGCTGCCGTCCGGCAGCGGCACCCCGTCGTAGTAGGTCTGGGTCCGTGTCTTCGTACGGTCCACGAACTGATCGGGTACGAGCAGCGTGCCCGGCCCGTACTCCGTGCGCAGTCCGCCCACCGCACACGGTCCCAGGACCTGCTTCACACCGACGGAACGCAGGGCCCACAGATTGGCGCGGTAGTTGATGCGGTGCGGGGCGAGGCCGTGCGAGCGGCCGTGCCGAGGAAGGAACGCCACCCGCCGGCCGGCGATCTCGCCGAGGAAGAGGGAGTCGCTGGGCGGTCCGTACGGAGTGTCCACCCGGACCTCGGTCACATCCTCCAGAAAGGAGTAGAAACCCGAGCCACCGATCACGCCGATCTCTGCGTTCGCCATCCGGTCACAGTAGCGGCACGTCACAGGCATACGCGAAGGACCCCGGCCGTGGTGAACGGCGGGGTCCCGGCGGAAGGGGAACGGACGCGATCAGCCGCGGGATCAGGCGGCGGAAGAGCCGCTGGAGCCGCTGCTCGACGTCGAGGACCCGGAGCCCGAGCTCGATCCCGAGCCGGACGCGGAGGAACCGGAGGCCGAGGAGGAGGCCGACGCCGCGGCCTTGGACTCCGACGACGACTTGGTCCCCGAGGAGGCCGAACCGGACGAACTCGTCGAAGCAGGCGCGCTGCTCGACGACGAGCCACGGCTGTCGTTGCGGTAGAACCCGGAGCCCTTGAAGACGATGCCGACCGCGGAGAACACCTTCTTCAGGCGTCCCTGGCAGTTCGGGCATACGGTCAGGGCGTCATCGGTGAATTTCTGCACCGCTTCAAGGCCCTCGCCGCACTCGGTGCACTGGTACTGGTAGGTCGGCACTTGCTCCTCCTGGCACTCTCACTCAATGAGTGCTAACGACGCTCCATAGTGACGTATTCCGCGCGATCAGTCCACTGCCGTCGGCACGCGGTGACCCATCCCACGCGCGGCCACCCGCCCCGAGCCCTTCGGGGCCAGCCGGGAACGCAGTGCCACCAGGGTGGTGAGCGCCAGCACCGTACCAACCAGCGGCACCAGGAATCCGGCGCTCGCGCCCTGGGCGTCGGCGAGCTGTCCCGCGACGGTCACCGCCGCGGCCTGGCCCAGCGCGACCGCGCCGGTCAGCCAGGTGAACGCCTCGGTGCGGGCCGAGGCGGGCACCAGCGACTCGACCACTGTGTAGCCCGTGATCAGCGCGGGTGCGATACAGAGCCCGGCCAGCAGCCCGAGCGCCGCGAGCAGCGGCGCCGAGTGCACGGCCCAGAGAGTGGAGGCGACCAGTGTCAGTCCCGTGTATCCGAGCAGCAGCCTGCGCCGGGGCCCGATCTTCCAGGCGACGGCGCCGCACACGACCCCGGCGAGCATGTTGCCGGCGGCGAAGATCCCGTACAGCAGACCGTTCACCCCGGGGGCGCCCATCTCCTCGGCGAACGCGGTGAGGGAGACCTGCATGCCACCGAAGACCGAGCCGATGCCAAGGAAGGCCACGGCCAGCACCCGCACCCCGGGGACGGACAGCGCGGACGCACGCGGCTCTCCCGTGGCGGCGGCGCCACGGAGACCAGTCGGCGGCTGCGTCCTCCGCCGGGCGGCGAAGAGCAGCCCGCCCACCAGGGTGAGCGCGGCTTCGGCGATCAGTCCGCCCGCCGGGTGCACGCCGGTGCACAGCGCGGTCGCGAGGACGGGGCCGATGACAAAGGTGAACTCGTCCGTCACGGACTCGAAGGCGGCGGCGGTCGGCAGCAGGCTCTCCCGCTCGGAGGTGCCGCCCAGCAGGGCGGCCCAGCGGGACCGGACCATGGGGCCGATCTGCGGGACGGAAGCACCGGTGGGGACGGCCGCGACGAACAGCGCCCACAGGGGAGCGTCCGCCAGCGCGAGCACGATCAGCGCCGTCGCGGAGGCCGTGTGCGCCAGCACACCCGGTACGAGTACGGCGCGCTGGCCGAACCGGTCCGCGAGCTTGCCGCTCTGGGGTGCGAAGAGTGCCATGGAGACACCGGTGACCGCGGCGACGGCCCCGGCGCTGCCGTACGAACCGGTGGTGTGCTGGACGAGCAGGACGATGCCGATCGTCAGCATCGCGAAGGGCTGCCGAGCGGCGAAGCCGGGAAGGAGGAAGGTCCAGGCACCGGGTGTGCGCAGGAGCCGCCCGTAGCCGGGGCGGGGCGGGGCCTTCCGCGTGGATGGCGCGGCGGTGCCGACCGTGTTGCGGGACACGGTCCTTGCCTTTCTGCCGCCTGGTAGCGCGCCCCGGGGTCACGGGGGCAGCCGAGAGCTGTCCTCTTGCGCGGAACTGCGGTAGATACCAGGGCCCACTACGGGAAGCGCCACGGCCGCCATACGGTCGCGCCAGCACTGCGTCAGGCAGGGGTGGTTCGATCAGTCAGGTGCGCCTTCATCGTACAGGTACGAACAGCGGTCACCCTCGGAATACCCCGGCGCCGCTGTCCTGGTACCTGCGATTCCGTACCTGCGATTGCGTGGACCGCAGCCCCACCACCCGGCGGGCCCACTCCAGCGGCGGACCCGCCGCGCCCCGCCCGCCTCACCCCACACGCACCACCCCGCGCCCACGCCCCTCCCCGTCACGCGGGCGGGCCCGCCGAGTCAGCCGCCGAGCCGGCCGACGGTCACCCCGTCACCCCGTCACCCGGTCATCGGGTCACCCGGACCGTCCGCCGATCCCCGCGCCTGTTCCCGCACCCGTGCCGGTGCCGTTCCCCGAAGAAGTCCCCGGCCCCGTCCCCGTACCCGAGGACGTGCCCGTCCCCAGCCAGCCGGCCAGCTTGCCGCCCTGGGCCACCGCCCGCAGCCGGCGTTCGGCCGCGTCCCGTACCGGATCCGTCGCCACCACCAGCAGTTCGTCGCCCCGGCGCAGCACGGTCGCGGGCGAGGGCACGAAGCTCTTGCCCTCCCGTACGACCAGGGTCACCGCGGAGCCCGCGGGCAGCCGCAGCTCGCCGACCTCGACCCCGTGCATCTTCGACCGCTCCGGGATCGCCACGGAGAGCAGATGGCCGCGCAGCCGCTCCAGCGGCGCCGACTCGATACCCAGATCGGAGGCCGCCGAGGAACTGCCCAGCTGCAGCGCCCTCGCCAGCCAGGGCAGCGTCGGCCCCTGCACCAGGGTGTAGACCACGACCAGGATGAAGACGATATTGAAGATCCGCAGGCTGCCCTCGATCTCCGACACCATCGGGATGGTCGCGAGAATGATGGGCACCGCGCCGCGCAGCCCCGCCCAGGACATGAGCGCCTGCTCCTGCCAGGGGATACGGAACGGCAGCAGGCTGACCAGCACGGACAGCGGCCGTGCCACCACGGTCAGCACGAGTCCGACGATCACGGCGGGCAGGAAGTCGTCGCCCAGTTCGTGTGGGGTCACCAGCAGGCCGAGCAGCACGAACATGCCGATCTGCGCGATCCAGCCGAGCCCCTCCGCGAAGCCGCGGTTGGCCGGCGCGTGCGGCAGCCGGGAGTTCCCGAGGATCATCGCGGCGACGTAGACGGCGAGGAAGCCGCTGCCGTGCGCCGTGGCGCCGAGCGCGTAGGCCGAGACGGCGATGGCCATCACCGCGATGGGGTAGAGCCCGGACGCGGGCAGGGCCACATGCCGCAGCCCGTAGGAGCCCAGGAAGCCGACCGCCAGGCCGATGCACGCGCCGATGGCCAGTTCGAGGGCGATCTCGCCGACGAGGACGTACCAGTGCTCGACGGGGCCCGAGGCGGAGAGCGCCACCACGATGATCACGACGGGGGCGTCGTTGAAACCCGACTCCGCCTCCAGCGCCCCGGCCACCCGGCTGGGCAGCGGCACCTTGCGCAGGACGGAGAAGACCGCGGCCGCGTCCGTCGAGGAGACGACCGCGCCGACGATCAGGGCCTGCCGCCACTCCAGGCCGACCAGGTAGTGGGCGCCTGCGGCGGTCACCCCGACGCTCACACCGACCCCGACGGTCGACAGCGCGGCGGCCACGGGCAGCGCCGGTCTCACTTCTTTCCACTTGGTGCCGAGACCGCCCTCGGCGAGGATCACCACGAGCGCGGCATAGCCGATGACCTGGGTCAGTCCGGCGTTGTCGAATTTGACATGGAAGATGCCGTCCTGCCCTATGACGACGCCGATGCCGAGGTACAGGAGCAGGCTGGGGAGGCCGCTCCGGGACGAGATCCGTACGGCCGCGACCGCGATCAGCAGCACGAGTGAGCTGACGAGCAGGAGTTCATTGAGCTGGTGGACAGTCAGCGGCCGATCCTTCCCCTCGCGCACGCCGGATCGTTCCTCCGACGGCCAGTACTTCGTTACCTTACCTAATCTTTAACGTTTTCTTGACGCGTTCGATCGCCTGTACGAGCCACGATGTGATCCACGTCGCCACAGGGCGCGACTTTCCGGCATGATCTCGGCAGGAAACCAGCTTGTATCCCTGTGTGACCGTCCGATGAGTCGCACTACATGACACCGCGTCGGGGGCGGGGAGCGGCTGCGCCTATGGTTGCTCCAGCATTCCAGGACCACCCTGCCCCTCGAAGGACAGCGATGCCCGCCAACACAGCCCCCCCTTCCGTCAAAAAGAAGGGGCGACGCGCCCGTCTGATCGTGATCGTCCTGGTGCTGGCGCTTGTCGCGGGTGTCGGCTACGGGGCCTACTGGGGGGTCAGCACCGTCCGTGCGTCCTTCCCCCAGACCACGGGGTCGATCCAGCTCAAGGGCCTCTCCGGACCCGTCGACGTCCGGCGGGACAGCTACGGCGTCCCGCAGATCTACGCGAACTCCGACGAGGACCTGTTCCGCGCCCAGGGCTATGTCCAGGCCCAGGACCGCTTCTGGGAGATGGACGTCCGCCGCCATATGACGGCGGGCAGGCTCTCCGAGATGTTCGGCGCGGGTCAGGTCAAGACCGACACCTTCCTGCGCACCCTCGACTGGCGCGGGGTGGCCCAGCGCGAGTACGACACCAAGCTCTCGGACGAGACCAAGAAGAACCTCCAGTCGTACGCGGACGGCGTCAACGCCTATCTCGAAGGCCGCGACGGCAAGGACATCTCGGTCGAGTACGCCGCGCTGAGCTTCACCAACGACTACAAGCCCGCCAAGTGGACCCCCGTCGACTCGGTGGCCTGGCTCAAGGCGATGGCCTGGGACCTGCGCGGCAATATGCAGGAGGAGATAGACCGCTCGCTGCTGACCAGCCGGCTGACCGAGAAGCAGATCGACGAGCTGTACCCGTCGTACCCGTACGACCGGAACAAGCCCATCGTCAGCGAGGGCGGGATCGACCCGATCACGGGGAAGTACGACCCCGAGGCCGAGCCCACCGACACGGTGCCGGACGGCACGAGCGGCGGTACGGGCACGGATCCGGGCCTCGGCACCGGCACCGGCACGGACGGCACCGGGACCGGCACGGACGGCACCGGGACCGGTACGGGCACGGGCTTCGGCACAGACGGAACCGGCACAAGCACCGGCACAGACGGGACCGGCACCGGCACCGGCACCGGCACCGACAGCGAAGCCGGCACCGTCCTGAACAGCGCGGCCGGCGGCAGCCCGGCGGAGGCCACCGAGAACTTCGACTCCCAGCTCGAAGCCCTCTCCGGCAGCCTCGACGAGATCCCCGCCCTGCTCGGTCCGAACGGCAGCGGCATCGGCTCCAACTCCTGGGTCGTCTCGGGCGCGTACACGACCACCGGGAAGCCGCTGCTCGCCAACGACCCGCATCTGGCCCCGCAGCTCCCCTCGCTCTGGTACCAGATGGGCCTGCACTGCCGCAGCGTCTCGGAGACCTGCCGGTACGACGTGGCGGGCTACACCTTCTCCGGAATGCCGGGCGTCATCATCGGCCACAACCAGGACATCGCCTGGGGCTTCACCAACCTCGGCGCCGATGTGACCGATCTCTATCTGGAGAAGGTCGACGGGGACTCGTACCAGTACGGCGACGGCGAGAAGCCGTTCAAGCTCCGCGAGGAGACCATCAAGGTCGCGGGCGGCAAGAGCAAGAAGATCACCGTCCGCTCCACCGACCGCGGTCCGGTCGTCTCCGACCGCAACACCGAACTGGCGAAGGTCGGCGAGAAGGCCCCCGTCGGCGATGTCGCGCCCGACCGCGGCGACGGCTACGCCGTCTCGCTCCAGTGGACGGCGCTCCAGCCGGGCAGGTCCATGGACGCCGTCTTCGAGCTGAACAAGGCCAAGGACTTC
This sequence comes from Streptomyces sp. NPDC002018, assembly GCF_042890865.1. Taxonomy (NCBI): domain Bacteria; kingdom Bacillati; phylum Actinomycetota; class Actinomycetes; order Kitasatosporales; family Streptomycetaceae; genus Streptomyces; species Streptomyces sp. NPDC002018. The sequence goes on along the minus strand of NZ_JBIASO010000012.1, from coordinate 230,971 downwards.
ACCCAGTTCCGCAAGGCGGCCGAGCACTTCGAGGTCCCCTCGCAGAACCTCATCTACGCGGACACCAAGGGCCACATCGGCTACCAGGCACCGGGCCGCATACCGATCCGCGCCGAGGGCGACGGCCGGATGCCGGCCCCGGGCTGGGACCCCAAGTACCGCTGGGAGGGGTACATCCCCTTCGACGAGCTGCCGTACGAGTACGACCCGAAGCGCGGCTACATCGTCACCGCCAACCAGGCCGTCGTCGACGCGAAGAAGTACCCGTACCCGCTGACCGAGGACTGGGGCTACGGCGCCCGCAGCCAGCGGATCAACGACCTGATCGAGACGAAGATCGAGGACGGCGGGAAGATCTCGACCGACGACATGCAGACCATGCAGATGGACAACAGCAGCCAGATCGCCAAGCTGCTGGCGCCCATCCTGGTCAAGATCGACGTCAAGGACCCGTCGGTGCGCGAGGCGCAGAAGCTCCTCGAAGGCTGGGACTACACCCAGGAGCCCGACTCGGGGGCCGCCGCCTACTTCAACGCCGTCTGGCGCAACGTCCTCAAGCTCGCCTTCGGCAACAAGCTGCCCAAGGAGGTGCGGGTCAAGGGCGAGTGCCTCAACGTCCGTCCCGCCACCAGCACGGGTCCGCTGGACGATCTCGACCAGTGGGTACGGGAGTGCGGGCAGCGCGCTCCGGATCTGGCGCAGCCGGACGGCGGGGACCGCTGGTACGAGGTGGTGCGGCGCATCATCGAGGACCAGGACAACCCCTGGTGGAGCATCCCCGCCAGCCGCAAGGACTCGGCCGGCAAGACCCGCGACGAGCTGCTCGCACGTGCCCTGAGTGACGCCCGCTGGGAGCTGACCGCCAAGCTCGGCAAGGACGTGTCGAGCTGGACCTGGGGCCGGCTGCACCAGCTCACGCTGGACAACCAGACCCTCGGCACCAGCGGTCCCGGTTTCCTCAAGGAGATGCTCAACCGCGGTCCGTGGAATCTCGGCGGCGGCGAGGGAGCGGTCAACGCGACGGGGTGGAACGCGGCGGGCGGCTACGAGGTTGTCTGGGTCCCGTCGATGCGGATGGTCGTCAACGTCGGTGACTGGGACAAGTCCCGCTGGATCAATCTGACGGGCGCCTCCGGGCACGCGTACAGCTCGCACTACACCGACCAGACGAACAAGTGGGCCAAGGGCGAGCTGCTCGACTGGTCCTACGGCGTCAACGCGGTGGAACGCACCACGGCCGACACCCTCAGGCTGACGCCGTAGCGGTACGGACGCACACGATGAGCCGATCGGCGGCGACCTCCGGCCCGGGGACCACCCCCGGGCCGGGGTCGTACGCGGTGAACCCGACGCCCCACGGTCCCGGCCCGGCCGCCGCTACCACCCGTGGCGCCGGTACCACCCGTGCCGCCGGTGTTGCCGACGCCGCCTGTGTCACCGGTGCCGTGCCTCCTGCCGGGGCCGTTCGTGCCGCCTGCGCCGCGCGCCCGGCGGCTCACACGGCGGGCCGGTGCGCCGGGCGGTGTCAGCCGCCGTGGTGACCCCGCTCGTCCGGCGCGTCCCGCGTGCCCTCGCCCCGGGCCCGTACGGTCCGGGCGCCGAAGCGCAGGACACCGCCCGGCGTCACCACCGCCCGCACGGGACGGTCATGGGGCTCCGCCGGGACCCGCGCGACCACCTCGTGGTCGTACAGCAGGACGGTCAGGGCGGGTTCGGCCCCCGCCGCGGCCAGCCGGCCGAGGACCCGGTCGTACGAGCCACCGCCCCGGCCCAGCCGCATCCCGCGCCGGTCCACCGCGAGGCCGGGCAGCAGGACGGCCTCCGCGTCCAGGACGGCGCCGGGGCCGAGCCGTACCCCGTCCGGCTCCAGCAGTCCCCGTCCCGCGCGCACCAGATGTCCGGCGCCCTCGTACGGCGCCCAGTCCAGGTCGTTGTCCGCCATCAGCACCGGCAGCAGCACCCGTACCCCCCGCGCGCGCAGCGCGTCCAGCAGCGCGCGCGTCCCGGGCTCGCGCCCCACCGAGACATACGCGGCGACGGTCCGGGCGCGGGCCAGTTCCGGCAGATCCAGGGCGCGGCCCGCCAGAACCGCCGCGGCACCGCGCGCGTCCTCCTCGGACAGCAGGCCCCTCGCGGCGAGGAGTTCGCTCCGCAGCGCGTCCTTTCCGGGCATGTCGTCACCCATCAGACATCACAAACCTCTCGTATGCGTATGCATGGGGCGAAAGTTAACCGGAGCATCATCTTCTGCCCATATGCAGCAGATAGTGTGTTCGGCATGACTCAGTCGCCCTCCTCCAGGACCAGCCCCGCCAGGATCAGCAAGGCTGTCATCCCCGCCGCCGGCCTGGGCACCCGGTTCCTGCCCGCCACCAAGGCAACTCCGAAGGAGATGCTGCCGGTCGTCGACAAGCCGGCGATCCAGTACGTGGTCGAGGAGGCCGTGGCGGCCGGGCTCTCCGACGTGCTCATGGTGACCGGCCGCAACAAGCGTCCTCTTGAGGACCACTTCGACCGGAACTACGAACTGGAGGAGGCGCTCACCCGCAAGGGAGACGTCGAACGCCTCGCCAAGGTCCAGGAGTCCAGCGACCTCGCCACCATGCACTACGTCCGCCAGGGCGACCCCAGGGGCCTCGGCCACGCCGTGCTGTGCGCGGCCCCGCACGTCGGCGACCAGCCCTTCGCGGTCCTGCTGGGCGACGACCTGATCGACCCGCGTGACCCGCTGCTGGCCCGTATGGTCGAGATCCAGGAGCGTGAGGGCGGCAGCGTCGTTGCCCTCATGGAGGTCGACCCGTCGCAGATCCATCTGTACGGATGCGCCGCGGTCGAGCCCACGCGCGACGCGGACGTGGTCAAGGTGCACGACCTGGTCGAGAAGCCGGACGCCGCCGACGCGCCCAGCAGCTACGCGATCATCGGCCGCTATGTCCTCGACCCCGCCGTCTTCGGCATACTGCGCACGACCGAGCCGGGCCGCGGGGGTGAGATCCAGCTCACCGACGCCCTCCAGCAGCTCTCCGCCGACGAGAAGGTCGGCGGCCCGGTCCACGGTGTGGTCTTCAAGGGCCGCCGCTATGACACCGGTGACCGCGGCGACTATCTGCGTGCCATTGTCAGACTCGCATGCGAACGTGAGGACCTGGGCCCGGACTTCCGGGCCTGGCTGCGCAGTTACGTCGGCGAGGAGATGTAGTACGTGAGCAGTACGGCGGAATCGGCACCGGCCCACGGCCATGAGCGGCTCTGGTCGGTGGACGACCATCTCGCGGACATCCTGACCGCGGTGCACCCGCTCGACCCCATCGAGCTGCAACTGCTCGACGCGCAGGGGTGCGTGCTCGTGGAGGACGTCACGGTGCCGGTGGCACTGCCGCCGTTCGACAACAGCTCCATGGACGGCTACGCGGTCCGTACGGTCGATGTCGCGGGCGCCACCGAGGAGTTCCCCGCCGTGCTGACCGTCATCGGCGATGTCGCGGCGGGCAGCGGTGTCCTCCCCGAGGTCGGCCCCGGGCAGACCGCCCGGATCATGACCGGTGCCGCGCTGCCGCCCGGCGCCGAGGCCGTCGTCCCGGTGGAGTGGACCGACGGCGGGGCGGGCGGCGGGCTGGCCACCTCCATGCGCCCGGCCGGCGAGAGCCCCGGCGGAGCCGGCGGCGAGGTCCGGGTGTACCGCCCGGTCGGGGCCGGGGGCCATGTCCGCTCCCAGGGCAGCGATGTGCGGGCCGGTGATCTGGCCCTGGCGGCCGGTACGGTCCTGGGCCCGCCGCAGATCGGGCTGCTGGCGGCCATCGGCCGCGGTTCGGTCCGGGTCCGGCCGCGCCCGCGCGTGGTCGTGCTCTCCACCGGCAGCGAACTGATCCAGCCCGGCGAGCAGCTCGGCGAGGGACAGATCTACGACTCCAACAGCTTCGCGCTCACCGCCGCGGCCAGGGACGCGGGTGCGATCGCCTACCGGGTGGGCGCCGTCACCGATGACGCGGACACCCTGCGCGCCACCATCGAGGACCAGCTCATCCGCGCCGACATGGTGGTCACCACGGGCGGCGTCAGTGTCGGGGCGTACGACGTCGTCAAGGAGGCGCTCTCCTCCGTCGGTGACGAGGACGAGGACGGCGGGGGAGTCGATTTCCGCAAGCTCGCCATGCAGCCGGGCAAGCCGCAGGGCTTCGGCTCGATCGGCCGGGAGCACACCCCGCTGCTCGCCCTGCCGGGGAACCCGGTCTCGTCGTACGTCTCCTTCGAGCTGTTCGTACGGCCCGCGATCCGCAGGCTGATGGGCCTGGACGACGTGCACCGGCCGACGGTCCGCGCCACGCTCACGGCGGACAGGCCGCTCGCGTCACCGGCCGGCCGCCGCCAGTTCCTGCGCGGTGCGTACGACGCGGGGACGGGCTCGGTCACCCCCGTCGGCGGCACCGGATCCCACCTGGTCGCCGCACTCGCCCACGCCGACGCGCTGATCGTCGTTCCCGAGGACTCCGTCTCGGTCGAGCCGGGCACGGACGTCGATGTGGTCCTGATCGGCTGATGACCCCATGTGGCGGTACCGTGTCTGCCCACACAGGCCCTGACGGGCCGGGACCGGGAGCGCCACAGCCAATGACCGTGTTTTCCCGGGGGGAGACCCCCGGACCGCCTCAGCAGGGCCACCTGACGCATATCGACGCGTCGGGCGCGGCCCGTATGGTCGACGTCTCGGCGAAGGAGATCACGGCGCGCACCGCACGTGCCAGTGGCCGCGTGCTGGTGTCGCCTCGCGTCGTCGAACTGCTCAGGGGCGGGGGAGTGCCCAAGGGGGACGCGCTCGCCACCGCCCGAATCGCGGGCATCATGGGCGCGAAGCGGACCCCCGAGCTGATTCCGCTCTGCCATCCGCTGGCCGTCTCGGGTGTCACGCTCGACCTGGCGGTCGCGGACGACGCCGTCGAGATCCTCGCGACGGTACGGACCACGGACCGCACGGGCGTCGAGATGGAGGCCCTGACCGCCGTCTCGGTCGCCGCGCTCACCCTGGTCGACATGGTGAAGGCGGTGGACAAGGGCGCGGTCATCACGGACGTACGGGTCGAGGAGAAGACCGGCGGCAGATCCGGTCACTGGACGCGCCCGGAGACACCCGGCGACGCGGCGCGCGGTGAGGCGGACGGGGACGCGTCATGAACGCGCACACGGGCGAGGGCCCCCGGGACACCGCCCCCGGCGGCACCCCCGGCACCCCCGGCGCCGACGGCCCGGGGCGGCCGAGGAGCTATCGCGCGCTGGTCGTCACCGCGTCGAACCGCGCCGCCGCCGGCGTCTACGCCGACACGGGCGGCCCGATCCTCGCCCAGGGCCTGACCGCGCTGGGCTTCTCGGTCGACGGACCGGAGGTCGTCCCCGACGGGGAGCCCGTCGAACGGGCCCTGCGCGCGGGCGTCGCCGCCGCGTACGACGTCATCGTGACCACCGGTGGTACGGGCATCTCCCCGACGGACCGCACCGCCGACGTCACCCGGCGCCTGCTCGACCACGAGGTCCCCGGCATCCCCGAGGCGATCCGCGCCGAGGGCGCCGTGAAGGTCCCGACCGCCGCGCTGTCCCGGGGCGTGGCCGGGGTGGCCGGGCGGACCCTGATCGTGAACCTGCCGGGCTCGGCCGGCGGGGTCCGCGACGGTCTCGCCGTGCTCGGCCGGCTGCTCGTCCACGCCGTGGACCAGATCCACGGCGGCGATCACCCCCGTACCTCCGGATGAACCCCACCTGGCCCGTGACGCTGGTGGACGGCGACATCACCCTCCGCCCCATAAGACTGCGCGACCAGCGCGCCTGGCGTGAGGTGAACCGGCGCAACCGCGACTGGCTGCGCCCCTGGGAGGCGACGATCCCGCCGCCGCCCCCGGGCGGCCCGGTCGCCCAGCGCCCGACGTACCGCCAGATGGTCCGCCATCTGCGCGCCGAGGCGGGCGCGGGCCGGATGCTCCCCTTCGTCGTCGAGTACCAGGGGCGGCTGGTCGGCCAGCTCACCGTCGCCGGGATCACCTGGGGGTCGATGTGCTCGGGGCACGTCGGCTACTGGGTGGACCGCGAGGTCGCGGGCCGCGGGGTGATGCCGACGGCGGTGGCGCTCGCCGTCGACCACTGCTTCCGTATGGTCGGGCTGCACCGCGTGGAGATCTGCATTCGCCCGGAGAACGGGCCCAGCCGCCGGGTCGTCGAGAAACTCGGATTCCGTGAGGAGGGGCTGCGCCCGCGCTATCTGCATATCGACGGGGCGTGGCGGGACCATCTCGTGTTCGTGCTCACGGCCGAGGAGGTGCCCGACGGGCTCCTGCGACGGTGGCGGCGGGCGCGCCCGGGAACGCCCAGAAAATGAAATATCTGTTCGATATTGATCGGCATATGACTATAAACTGATCTGAACAGTCACAAAAAAAGTCCGTGATATCAGCCAGATCGTGCGACACACCGGCTCAATTGGCCGATGCCCTCGTGCGAACCCCTCTACGGTGTGAACCGTGAGCAGCAGCGGCCTCATCTACGCAGTCATCGTCGGGGCCTGGGCCGCCTACTTGGTGCCGATGTGGCTCCGCAGGCAGGACGAGCTGAATGAGGCACGTCCGACGGAGCGCTTCAGTACCGCCATCCGGCTGCTGTCCGGAAGGGCGGCCATGGAGCGCCGTTACGCCAAGGAACTGCGGGGGCGCGCCGCCGAGGAGGCGGGGTCCGACGAGGACACGGACGCCGGCACGGAGTCGATGAGCTCCGTCGACGTCCGGGCCTTCGCCGCGCCCCCGGCCCGCACGGAGGCCCGGGTGGAGATCCGCGCGGACATCCCCGCGCCGGCCAGGTCCGCACCGTCGCGCCAGGCACCCCGGCCCGCCCCGGCACGTCCGGCGCGCGCCTCCGGACCCGCCCGGCGCGCACGGCCCTCGGGCGCCGCGGCGGAGCGTGCCCGGCGCGCGCAGCGCCTCCAGGTCCTGGCGCGCCGCCGGCGTACCACCGTGATCCTCTTCCTCGCCTTCACGCTGGGCACGATCGTCGCGGCGGTCGGCGGTCTCGGCTTCCTCTGGGCACCGGCGGTCCCGGCCATACTCCTGAGTACGTACATCGTGCATCTGCGCGCCCAGGAGCGGCGCCGTTTCGCGTTCACGATGGACCGGCGCCGGGCCGAGGCCGCCGCGCAGCGGCTCCGCGAGAACCGCCCGCGCCGGCATCAGCCCTCGACGGCCACCGTCGGCGAACCCGACGAGGAGCCCGAACCCCGCCCCGAACCGGAACCCGAGCCCACGGTCTCCCCGCAGGAGGCCGGCCGGCGCGCCCTGGTCGAGCAGACCGACCACGCGGAGTGGGTGGACCAGCAGCGCGAGCGCGGCCCGGCGGCGAGCGGTGAGAGCTGGGAGCCGGTACCGGTCCCGCTCCCCACCTATGTCACGGCCCCGGTGGCCCCGCGCGCCACCAGCGGCGTCGAGGTGGGCGACCCGGAGACCTGGAGCGCGGCCCGCTCCTCCACCGCGGAACCCGCCCCGGAGGCCCCCGCCCCCCAGCGCCCGCCCGCCCCCCGCCGCCCCCGCGAGCGCGGCAGAACCCCCCTCTTCGACCAGTACGACGAAGAGTCCCGCCCCCGCGCCGCGAACGAGTAGCTCCGCCCCGCCCCGCCGCCCGTGACCGGCCCCAACTGATTTCCGAGCACGGCGCCGGGGGTGCTAAGGTTTCACTCGTTGCAAGGGCCTGTGGCGCAGACTGGTAGCGCACCTCGTTCGCATCGAGGGGGTCAGGGGTTCAAATCCCCTCAGGTCCACCGCAAGGCCGTTCGCGGGTTCACCCCGGAGCGGTTCATGAGATCCCGGTCAGACGGTCACCGTCTGACCGGGATCTTGTCGTTTGCCGGGAGGCGAACGGCCCCGGTGGTCTCGCCGTCCGGGTGCGTCCGCCTTTGAACGGCCGTTGCGGGTGGCCTCAGAAGTCGTCCAGCCAGATCACGATGCCGGTCAGGTCGTGGAGTACGGCCGCGGCGCCGGCTCTGATGGCGGCCGCGCAGCGGGCGGGGGTGAAGGTGGCGGGGTTGTACGTCGAGGACATGCCGAGCCCTTCGCCGCGGAACGACGCGCCGGACCAGTCGACCGCCGTGACGTTGTCGGTGGGCTCGGCCAGTTCCGCGCCCACGACGAGGAACGGCTGCGAGAGGTGGTTCGGGGTCACCGTCGCCAGGGGGTCGACAAGGTCGTTGCCCGCGCTGACGATCAGGTCGGGGGCCATCCCGAGCGCCTTGGTGATGCTGGGGAGGAGATCGGACGGGGCGTCCGCGACCACCGTTCTGAGGTCGACATGCTCCTCCTCGGCCCAGTCCTTCACCGCCTTCACCAGGGCCTTGGTCGGACGGTCGTCCCCCGAGGTGAGCAGCACCACCCGGTAGTCCTTCGACGGGTGGACCCCGGCCCAGGAGCCGGGCCGGGGTGTGGCGGTCGCCTCCGGGGCGGGCGGCGCGGCGGGGTCGATGAACTCCGGGCCGAGCGTGCCGATGGCGGTGGGCTTGGGGTGCGGCTCTGCCCAGTCGTCGCCGGAGCCGCATCCGGTGACCAGCGCGGCGGCCGCGGCCAGCGTGGCGACGGCCCGAAGGTGGGGGCGCAAGGCGATCGTCCTCCGAGTGGTGGTGGATGGTGCGCCTACATCCTCCTATCTGATTTCCTGCCCTCTTCCTCCAAGGGTGTCGTTATCGCGCTTGTTTTTCCGCAATTCGCCAATGGGTCGGATCGTGTTCACCCGTGACATGCAGCGTGCACTGGCAACCTCAAGGAGCCACATGTCACCACGGGTCCGCCGCACCCTCGTCGGGATCACTGCGGTACTGATCGCTTTCCTGGGCGCCGGCCAGTCGGCGTCCGCCCACGGGTTCACATCGACCGTGTACCTCCACGCCACCGCGGGCGAAGAGGGTCATATACGGACGATGCTGGAGCTGGAGTACGACCTCCTGGTCGTCTCCGCCGCCGACTACGAGGACGACGATCCCCTCTTCCGGGCGGGGACCGACGCGTTCGACGCCGGTGACACCGGCGAGCAGGCCGCGGCGCTCAATTCCCACGCGCGGTCGGTCGTCACGTATGCCACCGAGCGTCTCTCGGTCACCTCGGGCGGCCAGGCCTGCACGCCGTCACAGGTCGGCAACTTCAGGATGAGCAGGCGGGAGGGCGTACCGTACGCCGGTCTGCTGCTGGACTGGGACTGCCCCGCCACGGGCGACGACCACGAGCTGCGCAGCGGACTGTTCCCCGACGCCGAGACGTACGTCACCGGCACCAAGACGATCGTCACCTACGAGATCGACGGCCGCTCGGGCAGCGCCGCGCTCGACGCCGGCCATCCGTCGTTCTCGTTCGGTCAGTCGTGGTACGAGCGGTTCTGGGAGTTCTTCCGTCTGGGCGCCGAGCACCTGCTGACCGGGATCGACCACATCCTGTTCCTGCTGGCGCTCATCGCGGGGTCACGGCGGCTGCGGGAGATCGTGCTCGCGGCCACGAGTTTCACCCTGGCGCACTCGGTGACGTTCATGCTCGCCGCCCTCGGGCTGGTCGAGGTGCCCGCGAGGGTCGTGGAGCCCGTCATCGCGCTGTCGATCGCCGTGGTCGCCGGCTGGTACCTGTGGCGGGTCTGGCGGCGCGGCAACCAGGCCGCCGACCTCGAAACGGCGGGACACGGTCACCTCAGCCTGGACCGCGCGGGCTGGATCCGGCTCGGGGTCGTGTTCTGTTTCGGGCTGGTGCACGGCCTGGGCTTCGCGGGCGCGCTGGGCATCGACGACGCGTGGTCGTGGTCCCTGCTCTGGTCCCTGCTGGTGTTCAACGTGGGCATCGAGGCCGTGCAGTTGGCGATCATCGCCGCCGTCTTCCCCCTGCTGACCGTGGTGCGGCGCCGTTCGCCGACGGCCGGCCTCTGGGCGACCGGAGCGATCTCCGCCGGTGTGTCCGTTATGGGGCTTATCTGGTTCGCGCAACGGCTGTTCAGGGTCTGAGGCCGAGTCAGACCTCTCGGAAGTTCAGCTGCCCCCTACACGTTATTTGCGGCCGGTTCACCCAGCGGCGAGACCTTAAATCGCTATTCATGCACCCCTCGTGCACAAAGGAACGAAAAACTCATGAAATTGAGCACCTCCACACAGACCTCCGGGCCTGTGCGGCGCCGCGTGGCCACAGGGGTCACGGCGGTAGTCCTGGGCCTGACCGTGGCCTTCGGGGGCGGTCTGGCATCCCCCGCGGCCGCCGCCGAGCCCGCCACGCTCACCGGCATCATCCTCGGTGTGGGCGCCAACGAGTCCCAGCGGACCGTGACGTGGTACTCCTCCGCCGACACCGCGCAGCAGCTCCAGGTCGCCCCGACCGCGGAGCTCGTCAACGGCGGGTTCCCCGCCGGCGCCGCCACCTTCGACGCCATCGGCGGGGCGAACATCGCCACCAGCGGCGGCTTCAACCGCCACGCGACGATCACCGGCCTCAAGGAGCACACGGCGTACTCCTACCGTGTCGGCACCGAGGGCAACTGGTCCTCGGCGTACTCCTTCAAGACGCAGGACTTCGAGGGCGACTACGACTTCCTGTTCTACGGCGACCCGCAGATCGGCTCCTCCGGCGACCTGGCGAAGGACCAGGCCGGCTGGCAGGACACCGTGGACGTCTCGCTGACGGCCAACCCGAACGCCGAACTCCTGGTGTCGGGCGGTGACCAGGTCGAGAGCGCCAACAACGAGTCCCAGTGGAACTCCTTCCTGGCCCCCGACAAGCTGCGTCAGTACCCGTGGGCCGCCACCATCGGCAACCACGACGTCGGCGGCAAGGCCTACGAGCAGCACTTCTCCACCCCGAACACGGACCGCTCGGGCCCGCTGTACTCCAACGGGAACCCGGCGTCCAACACGTCCGGCGGTGACTACTGGTACATCTACAAGGATGTGCTGTTCATCGACCTCAACAGCAACAGCTACGCCACCTCCCAGGGCGGCGGCGGTGACGCGGCGCACATCAAGTACGTGAGCGACGTCATCAACCAGCACGGTACCGAGGCCAAGTGGAAGGTCCTCGTCTACCACCACTCGATCTACTCGCCGGCCGACCACGCCAAGGACTCCGACAACAAGGTCCGCCGGGTCGACTTCCCGACAACGTTTTCCAAGCTCGGCGTCGACCTGGTGCTCCAGGGCCACGACCACAGCTACTCGCGCAGCTACCTGATCAAGAACGGTGAGAAGGCGAACCCGGCCGAGCAGCCCGGTGCCGCCGATGTGTACCCCGGTCCCGGCGGCGTCCTCTACGTCACGGCGAACTCCGCCTCGGGCTCGAAGTACTACGACATCACGCAGCCGGACAGCAGCGGCACGAGCGGTGCCGGCAATGGCGCGGACCCGCTGAACCCGGACAGCTACTGGTACAACTCGGTCCAGAACCAGGAGCACGTCCGCACCTACGTCAAGGTCCAGGTGCGCAACGACAAGCTGGTCGTCGAGAACGTCCGCAGCGGCACCTGCGCCGCCCCGAACGCGGCCGTCGAGCGCGGCAACTGGTGCAACAACACGCCGGCCGACCAGCCGGTCGGCTCGCTCGTCGACAAGGTCTCGGTGCACCCGTACCACGGCGACAGCCAGGACCTCCAGGTCAACGTGCCGAACGCGGCTCCGGGCGAGTTCGGCTGGACGATCGACGGCTACAACGGCCTGGTGGACCTCGGCACCGCCGAGGAGCGCGACGGCAACCACTTCGAGGCGGACGGCAAGATCAACCCGATCGTCGTCTCGGACAGCCGCCGCTCGCTCGCCCCGTGGTCGATCTCGGCCAACGTGGGTGACTTCAAGGACGCCGACAAGACGTTCTCCGGCTCCTACCTCGGCTGGACGCCGCGCGTGCTCGTGGCCGGCGCCGGTGCCAAGGCCGGCGCGCCGGTGGTCTCCGGCTTCGACGACCAGGGCAAGGGCCTGTCCGTCTCGCGCGGCCTCGGTTCTGCCGAGCAGGGCCACGCCCGGGGCACGGCCAAGCTGGGCTCCGACCTGGATCTGAAGATCCCGGACAGCGTCGAGAAGGGTGGCTACCGCGCCACGCTCACGATCACCGCGCTGAGCAGCTGACCGGACCCGTTCCACCCGGCGGGGCAGGCGCCTTCGGGTGGCCTGCCCCGCCTTCCGTTCCAGGAGAACCTCGACATGCACACGTCCGTACCGCCCCGGAAGACCCGCGTCACCGCCCTCGTCCGTACCGTCGCCCTGGCCCTGCTCCTGGCCCTCGCGACCGCCGGCCTGTCCGCCGGCCCGGCTCTGGCCGCCGACGGCGACGTCACCTGGACGGTCAGGACGGCCGCCAACAGCTACGGCGACGACCGATCCAGCTTCAGCTACGCCGTCAACCCCGGCGGACAGCTCAAGGACGCCATGGTCGTCGCCAACCACGGCACGTCCCCGCTCGAACTCGCCGTCTACGCCGCCGACGGCTATACGACCGACACGGGCCAGCTCGACCTGCTCACCAAGGGCACCAGGTCCGTCGGCGTCGGCGCCTGGGTCCGGGCCCGGAGCGGCAGCGTCGTGGTCAAGCCCGGAAAGTCCGTCGAGGTCCCCTTCACGGTCGGTGTCCCCGCCAACGCCACGCCGGGCGACTATGTGGGCGGCATCCTCACCTCCCTGAAGCAGTCCGACGAGGCCGAGGGCATCAATGTGGACCGGCGCCTCGGTATCCGCGTCAAGCTGCGGGTCAGCGGGGAACTCAGGCCGGCCCTCGCGGTCGAGGACCTTCATGTGGACTACGCCGGCACGTTCGACCCGTTCGCCACGGGCGACGCCACCGTCACGTACACGATCCACAACACCGGCAACGCCATCCTGTCGGCCCGGCAGGCGGTCTCCGTCTCCGGCCCGTTCGGGTGGCTGCGGGCCGAGGCGGGCGACATCGCCCCGCCGCCGGAACTGCTTCCGGGTGAGAAGTGGAAGGTGAAGGTGCCCGTGCACGGCGTGGCGCCCGGAGTCAGCCTGGCCGCGACCGCGACCCTCACGCCCGTGCTCACCGAGGCGTCGGGCTCCACCACCCCACTCAAGCCGGTCGAGGCCACGGCGCACGGCTGGGCCGTCCCGTGGACGCTGTTGCTGCTGGTCGTCGTCCTGGTCGCCGTGGTCGTCGGGGCGCTCGTTCTCCGGCGCCGGGGCCGCGTACGGCGCGCGCTGCGGGAGGACGCACGCGTACAGGACGCCGTCGAGCAGGCACTCCGCGACCGGACGACGCGGACGGGCTGACCACCCGCCCGCGTCGACGGGCCGGCCGTGTCGACCGGCGGTCCGTGTCGACCGGCGGTCCGTGTCCACGGGCCCGCGACGACGGACGGGCCGACCGCGACCGCCCTGTCCGGGCAGGGCGCCGCGCCCCCTTGCGCGCCCGCCAATGTGCCTATGCGCCGGGGAGTTGAGGTGATTTCGCCTGTGCGAGGCGCATGAGGCGCGGCACAGTGAGGAGGATCAAAAGGGGGAACAATATGACCACGCCATCCGCGGACCGCGGCCAGGGCATCGGGGAAGGCAGCGCGTCGCGCCTGCCGCGGCAGCCGGGGGACCCGGAGGACTCCACCGGGGTTCCGACGCCCCAGGTCCCCGAGGACCAGAACGCGGCCACGCGCTACATGTGCACCGGAGTACGCCTCTACGAGGGCTTCGCGCGCCTCGTGGTGAACGAGATGCGCCAGGAGAAGATCAAGGCGCGGGCCCCCTCGTACGGGGTCGACCTCGACCATGTGCGCCGGCACGCCGACGAATCCCTCCGTGATCTGCGGGTACGGGACCGGTCCGTCGCCACGGCGTTTCTGCTCTCGCTGGTCCTGTCGCCCGTGGCCACCCTCGTCTACGGCTTCCTGTCGACGTTCCTGGGCGGGAAGTTCTACCGGCGCCTGCCCCCGCAGGGGCGCCATCCGGCCGGGTCGGCAGGCCCCGTGCATCTGAGCAAGCCCTCGGACACCGTGCTCTCGGCCATCCTGGCCCCGCTGGTCCTCCAGGTCGTCCTGCTGTTCACGGCCTGCTGGATCGGCCAGTTCGTGCTCTGGTCGCTGCCGGGCCTCGCGTCCTTCGCGCTGGGCCTGGTCCTGCTGATCGGTGTCCCCTGGTACTGCGTCCACCGGCAGCGCGAGGCGGCCTGGAAGGTGGTCAGGGAATGGCTGCGGCCCGGCTCCGATCTGGTCGGCGGCGAGGCGGCCGATGACACCAATCTGATCGTCTACAGCGGTTTCTCGCCGTTCGTCGGGTCCGGAGTGGAGGCCAGCTCCTGGTCGTTCGCCACCCGTCTGGTACCGAAGGGCTCGACCCCGGGCACCGCCGTGAAGCCGCCTGCGGTGCCGTTCAGATCCTCCGCGCTGGTGGAGCGGCTCAGCGCCGATCTGCTGGAGCTGCGCGCCCAGTCCCCGGCCTCGGCGGACGGTATCGCGGGCATGGAGGTGCGGGAGAAGGTCTTCGTGCACGGCTCGGAGGTGCGGAACACCAAACTGCTCCGCGGCGCCGAGATCTGGCCGGGCGCGGGAGGGGGTCCCGGCCGGAGGCGCCCCACGGACCACCTGCCGCAGAAGACCGTCGAGTCCGTACGAGGACGTATCGACGGCCCGGTCCGGCACTGTCTGTCCGTGCAGATCCGCAGCTGGGGCACGGATCTGGTGCTCACCGTCTTCGTCCAGGTCGCGGTGAACGGCGGGACGCTCTACCTCCAGTCGGACACCAGGGTGCTGCCGCCGGTCAGGGAGGAGTACCGGGTGGCCGACTCGCTCGGCGCCGTGGAGGGCGACGAGGAGAGGTGGCGCAAGGTCGGCGAGGCACTGCTCGCCGCCGGCGCCGTGTCCATGGCCTCCGTGTCGCATGTCATCGGGGAACTGGGCGCGGCCAAGAGGCAGCGGCGGTGGGAGGAGGAACAGCGCTGGGCCATCCGCCACGACGCGCGGTACGACTACGGCGCGGCCCTCAGTCTGCGGGAGGTCGCCGCGTCCCCCGACTACCGCAACTTCTTCCAGTTCGTGGATGTGACCAGGGCGGGCAAGCAGGTCGAGCTCCAGGTGCTCGGTTCCGTCATGAACTTCCTCGCGGACCACGGTCTGGACACCAGCGATCTGGACGCCCGCAGGACGACGATCCTGAACAACGGCGTGATGATGTACGGCGGTTCCATGACCGGCAGCGTCGCCGCCGGAGCCGGGGCGGCCGCCATGACCACGGGTGTCGGGGGTGGCCTCGGCGGGGGTGGCGGACACGGCCCGGCGGGCACGGCGGCCGCGGCGGGCTGATGAGGCGGCGGAGCCGGATCGCACGTCGCACGACATGTCGGACGAACGGGGAGGGTGTCCCATGGGCGAGGGCCCGCAGGTGAACGAAGGCATCGTGCTCGGTGGCAACGCACAGGTGCGCGACAGCGCGCTGGCGGCGGGCCGGGGAGCGACGGCGACCACGCACCACACGGGGGCGGACCCGGCCGCCGTGAGCGCCGAGGCCGTACGGGCGGCCCTGGAGACGATCGCCGAACTCAGGCGCCGTCTGGACGAGCCGGACCCCGGAGCGGACACGGCGACGGGGCCGGACATGGACCTCCTCCCCGCCGAGCGGAGGCGGGAAGCCAGGGCGGCCGCACAGGAACTGGAGGAGGAACTCGCCTCCGGCGGCGAGGTGGACCAGGAGCGGATCGCCGGACGCCTGGAGCGGCTGCGTACCGCCGTGGGCAACGCGACGGCGCTGCTCGGCCTGGTGGCCGCCGTGCAGGAGAGCATCCGGGCGATCACCGGCGTCTGATCGCAGGAGTCCGCTCACGGACGTCTGTTCACGGGTGTCTGTTCAAGGGTGTCTGTTCACGGGCCGGTCGCCCGGCCCGTGAACAGGCCGGGCGACCGGCCCGTTCCCGTACCGCCCTCCGGCCGGAATGCCGCAACTCCCCTTTCCCGCAAGGGAGAGAGGAAGAATGCTCGTACGCTCGTACTGGGGAACGAAAGGGCCGCGTCGATATCCGCGTCGATATGCGGAAGTCGCCGGAGCGTTAGCCCACGCGGGTGAAGCGGACTCACGGAAATTCTCCGTGGGCCACTACTGTGCCGGAACATGACCTCTTCCCATACCGCGTCGGGCAGCGCTCGGTACGCGCCGCTTCTGGGCACCCTCTCGGTGATTCCCTGGACCACCGATTCCTCCAGCAGCGAGCGCAACGCGCCTTTTCTGCTTGCCTATTCGCTCGGTGACGGCCGGGGCGGTCCCGAGGCCGGCGAGGAGGCGATGAGGTCGGTCCTCCGTGAGATCGGGCTGCGTCCCGGCGGCGATCTGGTCGATGTCGCGCACGCGCCCCACATCCCCGTCAAGCTGCTGGTGGAGGCCCAGCGAGCGGTACTGACCATGCCCTATCTGAATGCCCAGTGCGCCGTTCCGCCGGAGTGGGAACAGGACGCGCGGGATCACGGACAGATCTATTTCATGGTCGCCGTCCGTCCCTGGCCGGACGGCGCTCCGGGCAGGCCGATGACCGAGGAGCGGCTGCGTGCCTTTGTCGGGGACGCGGAAATGCTCGCGGAGGCCGCGCACTGTCTCGTACCGGTCCGCAGTCTGCGCGGCTGAGACGGAGCGGACACCATGACGACGGTACGGGAACGCGCCACGGCGGTCGGGGAGCGGGCGCACGGTCACGACGGGGCGGCGGGCGGTGGCCGGGGGTTCGCGCTGCTGCTGGTGGTCACGGGGGCGGCGGGGCTGCTGGCGGCGTGGGTGATCACGCTGGACAAGTTCAAGTTGCTGGAGGATCCGGGTTTCACGCCGGGGTGCAGTCTGAATCCGGTGGTGTCCTGCGGCAACATCATGAAGAGCGAGCAGGCGTCGGTGTTCGGTTTTCCGAATCCGATGCTGGGTCTGGTCGCGTACGCGGTGGTGATCGCGGTGGGTGCGGGGCTGCTGGCCGGGGCGCGGTACCGGCGCTGGTTCTGGCTCGGGCTGAACGCGGGCACGCTGTTCGGTGTCGGGTTCTGCACCTGGCTCCAGTACCAGTCGCTCTACAGCATCAACTCGCTCTGCCTGTGGTGCTGTCTGGCCTGGGTCGCCACCCTCGTGATGTTCTGCTCCGTCACGGTTCACAACATCGAGCACCGGATCCTGCCCGCGCCCGCCGGTCCGCGCGCCGTGCTGGTCGAGTTCCCCTGGGCGCCGCCCGTGCTGTGGACCGGTGTCATCGGGATGCTGATCCTGACGCGCTGGTGGGACTTCTGGACGAGTTGACCGGTACGGGGTCCGGGCCCTCGCGGGCCCGGCCCGTTCCGTCGGGCGGCGACTACGGGAGCGACCGACGGGTCGCTGACGGAAGCGACCGCCGGGTCACTGTGCCGGTCACGGTCAACGCGTAGGCCGCGCCCGCGACATGGCGTCGGCCCCGGGAGCCACGGGGGTCACTTGCCGAGCGAGAGCCCGCCGAGCAGCTTGCCCGCTCCTCCCTTTCCCTTCCCCTTGCCCTGTCCTTTCCCCTTCGCCTTTCCCTTCCCCTGGTTCAGCCCGTCCGTTGCCTTCTTGACCACGTTGATGACCGAGCCCTCGTTCTCCGTGTCCAGCGCGTTGGTGTTGAGCGGCTTGCCGTCGCGCAGCCCATGGCTGGCCACGGTGTCCAGGGCGCCGTTCAGACTGCTGGGGGTGTGGGCCTCGGCGGCGAAGGCCGGGGCGGCGGCCCCCAGAGCCATCACGGAACCGGCGACGATCGCGGCGAACTTCATGGGCTTCATGGGCTTCATGTGCCGAATCCTTCTCTGTTCTGCTCTGTCTCTGCGGTGTCGGACGGCGGAACAACTCTCGTTCCGCCAGGGCACCTTGGGTTTTCCCCGGTGCGGCCCCGCCATGGGTAACGATTCCTCGGCGCGGCGGAAACTCCATCCAGGGGGAATTCTGGGCGGGCCACCCGAATGAAGGGGACCCGCCCGATTCTCGTATCGAATGCGCCGCCGCCTCGTTGGGATCCGAAGTCCCCCGCCGGGAAAGGGATTTCCGTATGCCGCGCCCCCAGCAGCCCCCAGCAGAAGAGCCGCTCAGTCCCCGGGGGGACGAGCGGCTCTCGCGTGTGACGTCTACGAAGACGGCGGAACAGGTCAGCGGTTGACGCAGGCGTTCCCGAAGGCCGGGTTCAGCAGGCCGACGGCGTCGATGGTGTTGCCGCAGACGTTCAGGGGCACGTGGAGCGGAATCTGGATGACATTGCCGGACAGGACACCGGGCGAACCGACGGCGGCGGCCTTCGCGTCGGCGTCGGCGAAGGCGACGCCGGAGGCGCCGGCGACAGCGGCTGCGGCCGTGGTGGAGAGAACAACAGCCTTGGCGATACGCGACATGGAGTAGCGCTCCTCGGTCGTGAAGAGAGGTGACATAAGCGCCGGGCGCGTTTGCCCGACTCATGCATCAACGCCGTACGGAGCAATCGGTTGCGCACCCGAATGAGTGACGTTCCCCCCGGAGCGCGTCCCGGTCTGGTACCGGGGGCGTAACCCCAGCGGCCGTACCCGGAGTCTTCTTGTACGGTGAGCGCTTTTCAGCGCGTCTCACGTGATTTTCACTCCGCGCTCTGTAAAGGTGCCTTCTTGTTTCGGCCTTTCGAGACGGAGAGTGTGGATGCGTAATTCAGCGGTTCTTGTTGTGAGACGCGGCTTGTTGTGCGGCCTGCTCTCTCTCGTGTTGTCGGCAGCGGCTTTTCCCGCCGCGCCGACAGCCTTCTCGGGGGTCAAGGAGGATTCCCGTATTCCCTTCGAGCGGCGCTATCAGGTGGTGCAGCACGGCGGGATCGTACGCGCGGCCAATTCGGCCATCTCCTGCCGCGGCACGGCGGGAAATACCTCTTCGGTCTGTGCGTCGGCCCGTGCCGGTGGCACCGCGGCCAATCAGGCGTTCGACATGTTCTACGCGGATGTCGACAAAGACCCGAACACCTACAACTCCACCCGGGCGCAGCTCCGGACGCCGGCCGGCGCGCGCGTCACCTACGCCCGGCTGTACTGGGGCGGCAATCTCCTCGCCGGTGAGCAGAAGCCGGCCAAGGACAACGGCCGGGTGCTGCTCGCCGAACCCGGCGGGCAGTACAAGGCGGTACGCGCCGACACGGTGATCGGACACCGTAAGGCAGGGGGCGTGGACGCCTACCAGGCGTCGGCGGATGTCACCCGGATCGTCCGCGCGAGCGGTCCTGGCATGTACACCGTGGCACAGATCAATGTGGCCATGGGGCGGTCCAGGGTCGGCTCCTGGGGCGGCTGGAGCCTGGTGGTCGCGTACAAGAAGGCCGACGCCCCCCTGCGCCATCTCTCGGTCTGGGACGGATTCCAATCGCTCACCACGAGCCGGGCGAAGGCGGGCATCGAGGTCCGCGGGCTACGGGTGCCGGCCCGGGGCGCCGGGCGGCTCGGGGTGATCGCGTACGACGGGGACCGGGGAATCACCGGTGACGCGCTGACCGCGAAAACGAATCGGGGCAAGCGCGTGACGCTCTCCAACAAGTCCAATCCATCAGATGATGTGATGAATTCCAGCATTACGGAGTTCGGGGCTCCTCCGATTCAACGACAACCGTCTTATACGAACACTCTCGGCTATGACGCGGACGTGTTCGACCTGCGTGGTGCTTTTGCCTCTGGCGGTGATCGGCTTAGCGTTCGATTCAGCAGCAAGCGTGACTCCGTGTGGCTCGGTGCGTTTTTCGTAGAAGCAGAAGCACGGAGTTGACGCCGGGCGGTTGAGCCCGCTCCAGAGATTGCTTTCCTGTAGTGACGAGTGGAAAGAGTTGCGCGTGCAGGCACAGCGGCACCGACCGGGGACCGGCTTCACGGCGCTCCATCTCGTTCAGCCGGTCGACGGCGGAGTGGCCCGGGTGGTCCTCGATCTGGTCGGTGCCCAGGTGGGCGCCGGGGTCCGCGTCGTCGTCGCCTGCCCCCCGGAGGGGCCGCTCGCCGGGGCGGCGGCGCGCCAGGGCGCCGAGGTCCATGTCTGGCGGGCCGGCCGCGCCCCCGGGCCGGGCCTGCTGGACGAGGTACGGCAGGTCACGCGGCTGGTCGGGCTGGTCCGCCCGGACCTGCTGCACGCCCACAGCGCGAAGGCCGGTCTCGCGGGACGGCTCGCCGTCCGGGGCGGGGTGCCCACCGTCTTCCAGCCGCACGCCTGGTCGTTCGAGGCGGTCGGCGGAGTGACCGGCCGGCTGGCCAGGCACTGGGAGCGGTGGGCGGTCCGGTGGACCGACCGGGTCGTCTGTGTCAGCGAGGCCGAGCGGCGCACCGGCGAACGGGCCGGAGTCCACGCCGCCTGGTCCGTCGTCCACAACGGGGTCGACGTCGGACGGTTCGCGGGCGCGTACGGCACCACACCGGACAGCGCCGGCCCACCGGCCGCCCGCTCGGCCGGCACGTCCCGCGGACACACCGGCACCGCGGTCACCCGCCGGGCGGCCGGCGCGCCCCCCGGCCGCGGCGGCACCGCGCTCGCCGACGGCGTCCTCGCCGACACCGCCGCGGCCCGCGCCTCCCTCCCCCTCCTCGCCACGCTGGAGCCGTCCGCTCCCGTCGTGGTGTGCGTGGGACGGCTGTGCAGGCAGAAGGGGCAGGACATCCTGCTGCGGGCCTGGCAGCCGGTCGTACGGCAGTTGCCGCAGGCACGGCTGGTGCTCGTCGGGGACGGCCCCGACGCCGACGTCCTGCGTGCCACGGCCCCGCCGTCGGTGCTCTTCGCGGGAGCCGTACCGGACACCGCGCCGTGGTACCGGGCGGCCGATCTGGTCGTCCTGCCGTCCCGCTGGGAGGGCATGGCGGTGGCCCCGCTGGAGGCCATGGCCAGCGGCAGGCCCGTCGTCCTCAGCGATGTGGACGGCGCCCGCGAGAGCCTGCCGCCCGGCCGCGAGGCCCTCTGTCTCACCCCGCCCGAGGACCCGCCCGCGCTGGCCGCCGCCGTGAGCACGCTGCTCCGCGACGGGGCTCTGCGCGAGACCATCGGCCGCCAGGGCCGGCAACACGTACTCAGCACCTATGACGTGCGGCAGACCGCGCAGGCCATCGCGGACGTGTACCGCGAGGTCGCCGCCGTGCCGCGCCCCGAGCGCAGGGAGCCGATCCCCCAGTGACCACGGAAAGCACCAGCGTCCCGTCGCCGTCCGGGCCCGCGAGGGCGACCGGCCGGCGCACCGGGCGCGTCTTCGTCGCCCCTCCCCGGGACACCCGCGACCGGGTCGCGCCGCCGCCGCGGCAGCGCCCCGCGAGCCGGTCCCGGGGCGTCGTCCTGCCGCTGCTCGTGGTGGACGCGCTCGCCGCCGTACTGTCCGCGGTCGTCCTCGGCGACGAACGGCGCGAGGCCGTCCTGTCCGTCCAGCTCGTCGTCGGTGTGACCGCGCTCAACGCGCTCGGCGGGCTCTACCGGTCCGGTGTCGTCCTGTCGGCGCTGGACCAACTGCCCGCGCTCGCCGCCCGGATCGCCGCCTCGTGGTGCGCCGCCGCGGCCGTGCTCGCCGGGCTCCTCCCCTCCCGCGCCCTGGACATCACGGTGCTGCTCGGCGGGGCCGCCGTACAGATCGTCCTCGCGTGCGGCGGACGCTCGCTCGTCCACGCCCGACGGCGGGCGACGGCGGGCGACCGGCTGCGGTCCGCGCTGGTCGTCGGTACGGGTCCGGCGGCCCGGCGGCTGACGGCGCTGCTCGCCCAGCACCCCGAGTACGGGCTGCGGCCCGTCGGGATCGTCGCTCCTCCCCGGGGCGAGGGCGCCCACGGCGGCCGGGGCGGCGGCGGTACGGACGCCCCCGCCCTGCCGGTGCTGACCTCCGCCGAGGGCATCCACCGGGCCGTCATCCAGAACGGTGTCCAGGAGGCGCTGTTCGTCGGCTTCGGATCGGGATCGGGACCGGTCTCCGGCTCGGGACTGGGGCCGGCCTCGGGTCCGGGACCGGACTCCGGCTCGGGTCCGGGCTTCGGCCCCCGCGATGCAGGGTCCGTCGCCCGTCTCGATCCCGGTGCCGGGCCGGCCGAACCGGCCTTCACCGGCCCCGTGTTCACCGGCTCCCGCGAGACCACCGACCGGTCCGCCCTGGTCGCGCTCTTCCACGAGTACGGCTGCGCCACCTCGTTCATCGGCGCGGGCCGGTGGGACACCACCGCCCCCGCCCCCGGCATGGCGCGGCATCTGTGGGGATTCACCTGGCACCGGGTGGAGCCGCCGGCCGCGCGCCGCCGCGGCGCGGTCGCCAAGCGCCTGCTGGACGTGGTGCTCACCGTGCCCGTTCTGCTGGCGATCTCGCCGGTCCTGCTGTGCTGCGCCCTCGCCGTACGGTGCGGCGACGGACCCGGGGTGCTCTTCCGCCAGGAACGGGTGGGCCAGCACGGCCGCCCCTTCACCCTGCTGAAGTTCCGTACCCTGCGCCCGGCCGACGACCACGAGGCCGCCACCCGCTGGAACATCGCCAACGACCTCCGGATGAGCGCGGTGGGCGGCTTTCTGCGCCGTACGTCGCTGGACGAACTGCCGCAGCTCTGGAACGTACTGCGCGGTGACATGAGCCTGGTCGGCCCCCGGCCGGAACGCCCCTTCTTCGTCGCCAACTTCAGCAAGACCCACCCCGGTTACGCCGCCCGGCACCGGATGCCCGTCGGCATCACCGGACTCGCCCAGGTCCACGGGCTGCGCGGGGACACCTCCATCGAGGACCGGTCGCGGTTCGACAACCACTACATCGACCACTGGTCGCTCTGGCAGGACGTGTGCATCCTGCTGCGGACCGCCGCCTCCCTGGTCCGTCCGGCGGGAAGCTGATGGCCGCCGACGCCGTCGCCGGCGCCGTTGCCGTCGGCGGCCTGCTGCCGGGCGCCCGCCGGCCGCGTGCGGCGGCACCGGCGCGTCCGGCGGGCCCCTGGCGGGCGTTCCTGCACCGGTCCGCGCCGGTGCTGCCGGCCGTGGCCGTCGTCGCGCTCATCGCCGTCCCCGCCACTCCGGCGGGGGACGGCTCCGCCGGGTCGGGCAGTGTGGCCGACGCGGCCTCCGCGGTGCTCGTCCTGTACTGCCTGGTCCGTCTGGTGCGCGAGCGGGCCCGGCCGCTGACCCGGACCGCCGCGCTGGTGCTGGGACTTCCGGTGCTGGGGGTGACCGTCGCCGCCCTCACCGCCGATGAACCCGCGGCCACCCTGCCGGGGATGGCGCGCTATCTCCAGATCTTCGTCCTCGTGCCGGGCGCGCTGCTGCTGCTGATCCGCGACCGCAAGGACTTCCGGCTCGTCGCCGGGGCCGTCGTCGCTCTCGCGCTGGCGCAGGGCTCGATCGGTGTCACCCAGTATCTGACCGGCACCGGCGCCTCGTACCGGGGCGAGAACATCCGGGCGGTCGGCACGTTCGGACCCACCGATGTGATGGGCATGGCCACGGTCGTCGCCTACGGACTGGTCATCGCGGTCGGATTCGCGCTGGCTCCGCTGCCGGCCGTACCCGGCCGCGACGACGGCACGGGGGGGCCTCGCTGGTACGGGGCGCTCCGCGGGCCCTGGGGGCCCGGCACACAGCGGGCCGTCGCCCTGGTCTGCGCCGCACTGCTGACCGTGCCGCTCGCGCTGTCCTTCAGCCGGGGCGCCTGGATCGCCACCGCCGCCGCCGTCGTCCTCCAGCTCCTGTTCTCCGGGCCGCGCAGGGCCGCCGTGGTCGCCCTCGCCGCCGGGGCGCTCGGGATCGTCCTCGTCGTGGGTCTCGGTGTCGGCTCACAGATGATCGGCGAACGGCTCGACAGCATCACCCAGGTCACCGACGCGCCCGACCAGTCCGTCGCCGACCGGTACACCATGTGGGCCGCGGCCACCCATATGTGGCAGGAGAAGCCGGTCACCGGCGTCGGGCTGAAGGGCTTCCCCGCGTACCGCGACAGCCATGCCTCCCTGGGGCTCTCCTCGGGCAGCGACACCGCGGGCGCGGGCCTCGGCTTCCAGCGTCAGCCGCTGCTCTCCCCGCACAACATGTATCTGCTCGTGCTCAGCGAGCAGGGGGTGCTGGGGCTCACCGCTCTGGCGGGAAGCTGGGCGGCGCTTCTCGTCCTCACCCTGCGCAGGCTGCCCGGTACCCGCCGCGGGCGCGACGGACAGCGCGGGGCCGGCTGCGCCCTCGTCGTCACCGGACTGCTGGTCTGGCAGATCGTGGACTTCAGCTACGCGGACATCGGCGGGCCCTCCACCGTACTGACGGCCGTGATGTTCGGGCTGGCCGCGTGGTGGGCGCTGGGCCCGGCCCGGCGCCCCGAGACCAGGAGCGGGGCTGCCCGCGCGTGACCGATACGAGGCAGCCTTCTCCCGCGGTGCCCCCGCCTCCGGGCGGGGCGTCGCAGCCGCCGTCCCCGTCCGTCCCCCGGCCCGGCACCCCGGCACCCGTTTCCGCGCGGCGGACGCCTTCGCCGGCCACCGGCACAGAGCCCTCCCCACCGGACCCGGACCTCCCGCCGCGCTCCTCCACCCCGGGCCCCGCGCCGGCCCCGACGCCGGACCTCCCGCCGGCCTCCTCCGCGCCGGAGCACGCCCCGCGGGAGCGCCCGCCCGCCGCGCCCACCGTGCCCGCCGCGCCCGCGCGGACCCTGCCGTCCGCGCGGACCGCGCCGCCGACCGGGGCCGAGGAGGCCCCCGGCGCGCGCGGGACCTTCTCCTCCGGACGGTTCCTGGCACGGGCCGCGTTCCTGACCGCCCTGCTGACCGCCGCCGGGGCCGTTCTCGGACTGGTCCGCGACCAGACCATCGCCCATCTCTACGGCGCCGGTCCCGACACCGACGCCTTCCTCGTCGCCTGGACCGTGCCCGAGGTGGCCGCCACGCTCCTCATCGAGGACGCCATGGCCCTGATCCTCGTACCGGCCTTCAGTCTGGCGCTGGCCCGCAGGGCCGCCGGGCCGCCGCCCGAGCAGGACCCCGTACGGCTCCTCATGCGGACGACCCTGCCCCGGCTCTTCCTGGCCCTCAGCGCGGGCTCGGCCCTGCTGATCGCCGCCGCGCCCTGGGTGGTGGCCGTCCTCGCGCCCGGTCTGCCCGCGCCCGAACTGGCCGTCGACTGCACGCGGCTGACCGCGACCTGCGCCTTCACCTTCGGCATGGCCGGGTATTGCAGCGCGGCGCTCCGCGCGCACGGCAGCTTTCTCGCGCCCGCGATGATCTACGCCGTCTACAACGCCGGGATCATCACGACGATGCTGGTGGTCACCGACCGGTGGGGGGTACGGGCCGCCGCCGCCGGGGTCGCCCTCGGCGGGGTGCTGATGGTGCTGGTCCAAGTGCCCTTCCTCTGGCGCCGTCTGACGGAGCGCCGGCCCGTGACCGGCGGCGGGACGAAGGACGGGGGAAGCGGACCGCCCGTGGCGCTCGCCCTGCTCGCGCCCGTCGTCGTCTTCGCGCTCAGCAGGCAGTCACAGGTCCTCATCGAGCGGTTCCTCGCCGCGCCGCTGCCCGCCGGCGCCATCTCGCATCTCAACTACGCGCAGAAGGTCGCGCAGATCCCGATGACGCTCTCCATGATGCTGTGCACCGTCACCTTCCCGGTGATCGCCCGCGCCATGGCGGCGGGGGAGACCGACCGGGCGCGGCGCCGGGTCGAGCGCGATCTCGCGCTGGCCGGGACGATCGTGCTGGTCGGAGCCGCGACGGTGATCTCCTGCGCGCCGCAGATCATCGAAGTGCTCTTCCAGCGCGGTGCCTTCGACCGGGCCGACACGGCGGCCACCGCCGATGTGATGCGGGTGTACGCGCTCGGTCTGCTCGGCCACACCCTCGTCGGGGCGCTGGTGCGCTGCTACTTCTCCGCCGCGCGCCCGCTCTGGTTCCCCGCGCTCGCCATGCTCGCCGGGCTCGCCCTGACCACCGCCGCGGGCACCCTGCTGGTCGAGGTCTGGGGAGTGCTCGGTATCGCCGCGGCCAACGCCCTCGGGATCTCCTGCACCGCCGCCCTGATGCTGCACGGGGTCGCCCGCCACAGCGTCCCCGTCGACATCCGCTCCATGACCGGCGCACTGGTCAAACTCAGCTCCGCCGCCGCTGCGGCCACCGGCTCCGGCTGGCTCTGCGGACACCTCGTGCCCTCACCCGTACTGGGCGCCGTGACGGCCTGCGTGACCGTCACCGCCGTGTTCCTCGTCATCGCCCGCGCCCTTCAGGCGCCCGAGATCGACACGATCCTCCGCCCCCTCACACGAAAGCTCGCACATGCCCGCTGACACGGTGTCCCCCGGCCCCTTGTGGGCAGCCATGTACCACTCCGTCGCCGACCCCTCCGACGACCCCTACCAGGTGACCGTCTCACCGGCCCGGCTCGAACGGCAGTTGCGGTGGCTGCGCCGGCGCGGACTGACCGGCGTCGGCATGGAGCGGCTGCTGCGCGCACGCGCCCGGGGCCATGGCGCCGGACTCGTCGGGCTCACCTTCGACGACGGGTACGCGGACTTCCTGGAGTGCGCCGTGCCGCTGCTGCGCGCGTACGGGTTCACCGCCACGGTCTTCGTCCTGCCGGGCCGCCTCGGCGGTACGAACGAATGGGACAGGCCGGGGCCCCGCAAGGACCTGCTCACCGAGGACGGCGTCCGCGCCGCCGCCGCGGCCGGGATGGAGATCGGCTCCCACGGACTGCGCCACACCGATCTCACCCGGGCCGACGACGGGCTGCTCGCCGTCGAGACCGGGCGGAGCAGGGAACTCCTCCGGACGCTCACCGGCGCCGAGGTGACCGGCTTCTGCTATCCGTACGGAACGGTCGACGCCCGCGTCATCAGGGCCGTACGGGCCGCCGGGTACACCTACGCCTGCGCCATCAGCCCCGGGCCCCTGACCGGGATGTTCGCCCTGCCCCGGGTCCATGTCGGGGAGAGGGACACCGGGCCCAGGCTCCGTCTCAAACGGCGGCTCCACCGCTGGCGCCGCGAGCCCGTCCCGGCCGCGGAGTACGCCGCGTACGCCGACACCCTGGCCGGCGCGGGCGGAAGGACGGGACTGTGAGGGTGCTGCACATCATCACCGGCCTCGGCATCGGCGGTGCCGAGCAGCAACTGCGGCTCCTGCTGAGGCGGCTGCCGACCGAGAGCGAGGTCGTCACGCTCACCAACCCCGGTCCGGTCGCCGAGGGCATCATCGCCGACGGCGTGCCCGTCACGGATCTCGCCATGACGGGGAACAAGGACCTCGGCGCGCTGCCCAGGCTGACCAGACTGGTCAAGCGGGGACGGTACGACCTGGTCCACACACATCTCTACCGGGCCTGTCTGTACGGGCGGTTCGCGGCGCGGCTCGCGGGCGTACGGACCATCGTGGCCACCGAACACTCCCTGGGCGCCGTACAGATCGAGGGCCGGCCGCTCTCCACGGGCGCCCGGTCGCTCTATCTCGCGGGGGAGCGCCTCGGCACCACGACGGTCGCCGTCTCCGCCACCGTGGCGCGCCGGCTGGAGCGCTGGGGGGTGCGCCGTGACCGTATCCATGTCGTGCCCAACGGCATCGACGTCGGGCGCTTCGCCTACGACGAGAGCGCCCGCCGCGCCGCCCGGAGCCGCCTCGGACTGCCGCAGGACGCCTTCGTGGTGGGCGGTGTCGGACGGCTGACCCCCAGCAAACGCTTCGACACCCTGGTCCAGGCCGTCGCCGAACTCCCGGGCGCCCGGCTGCTCCTGGTGGGCGACGGACCCGAGCGGGAACGGTTGCGGCGGCTGGCGCGGCGACAGGGAGCGGCCCACCGGGTCCTGCTCCACGGGGCGTGCGAGGATCCGCCGCCGGCCGGTCCCGCGCGGTCCCCGTCCGGGTCCGATCTGCCCTCGCTGCTCGCGGCGATGGATGTCTTCGTGTCCACCTCCTACGACGAGGCCTTCGGACTCGCCGTCGTCGAGGCGCTCGCGGCCGGGCTGCCGGTGCTCCATGTCACCTGCCCCGCGCTGCACGACCTGCCGGCCGAGGACGCCCCGGGAGCCCGGCAGATCCGCGGTTCCCTGCCCGAACTGGTCGCCGAACTGAGGCGGTTCGAAGGGGCGTTTCCGCACCGGCTGCCCGTGCCCCGCGCGGCGCACCACTACGACATCTCCCACAGTGCCGACCAACTGATGACGGTGTACGGGCACGCCCTGCGCGGTACGGCCCCCACCCGAGAGGTGAGTTGCTCATGAACCAGTCCAGTCCGCCGCGGCGCAGGGCCGCCCGGCGCAACCCGGTGTCGGCGAAGCTGAAGGCGCTGCCCCTCTGGGCGGTCGTGCCGGCGACGGCCCTGGGCGGCGCGCTGGCCGGCGGGGCGTACGGGCAGTTCGGCACCCCCGAGTACACGGCCACCAGCTACGTCCTCGTCGTACCGACGGAGAAGTCCGACCCGGCCGCGGCTCTCGGCTTCGCGACGGCGTACGGACGGATCGCCTCCCAGGTGGCGCTGCTCGGTGACGCGCCCGTCTGGGCCGGGGTGTCGGCGAAGACCCTCAAGGACAATGTGAAGACGGCCACGTCGCCGGACGCTCCGATGATCTCCGTCACGGCGACCTCGTCCAGGCCGGCGACCGCCGTCAACATGGCGGACGGTGTCGCGCGCTCCCTGGTCGTCAACGGCTCCCACCTACAGGGCAGTACGAACGTACGGGTGCTCCAGCTCTCCCGGGCGGCCAAGCCGGCCGGCCCCGCGTCGGCGTCCCCGCCCCTGGCGGCGCTGGTCGGCGCCAGCGCGGGCGGGCTGCTCGGCGGGCTCGGTCTGCTGGTCGGGCCGAGGCGGCGGACCGAGCGGGTCCAGGTGACCGTGCCGGGCCCGGCGACGGAATCCCAGCCACAGCCGGAGAAGGTCTGATGCACACCGAATCGAGACGGGAGGCCGGTATGTCCTCGCCCCATGCCCGCACGCGCTCCGCCGGATCCCAGACGCCGGACCCCACGGCCCGGACCTCCCCCGCGTCCCCCTCCTCTCCCCTGCCTTCCGCGTCCCCCGCGCCTTCCGCGTCCCCCGCGCCTTCCGCGTCCCCCGCGCCTTCCCCGTCCCCCCTGCCCTCCGTGTCTCCGGTGTCCCCCGTGCCCAGCAGGCCCGCTACCCCCTCCTCCGTCCATCCGGTCTCCACCTCCCCCTCGGCGCCGGCCGCCTCGTCCGTCTCCGGGTCGGTGTTCACCACGGAGGTGTGCCGGGACAGCGGCCGGTTCGCCGCGCTCGCGCCGGACTGGCACACGCTGTACGGCCGTTCCCGTACCGCCACCCCCTTCCAGCACCACGCCTGGCTGCACTCCTGGTGGGTGTCGTACGGCACGCCGGGACGGCTGCGGGTCGTCCTCGTGCGCCGGGCGGGCCATCTGGTCGCGGCGGCGCCGCTGATGCTGGTCCACCGGCCCGTCCCCGTCCTCGTACCGCTGGGCGGGACCATCTCCGACTTCTCCGACGTCCTGCTCGACGACCGCTGCCCCGACGCCGCGGCCGCCGCGCTGGCCAGGGCTCTGCGGGACACGGCCCGTACGGCGGTGATCGATCTGCGCGAGGTACGGCCGGGGGCCGCGGCGGAGCGTGTCCTCACCTGCTGGAACGGGCCTCGCCGTCAGTTGGCCGACTCGCTCTGCCTCGAACTGCCCGCCGTCCCCATGGACGAACTGCTCGGCCGGCTCGCCTCCTCGCGTGCCCAGCGCTTCCGCGCCAAGCTGCGCAAACTGGACTCGCTCGGTATCGAGGAGCGGGTGGTGCCCGAGGACGAGACCCCTCTCGCGGTCGCCCGGCTGCTGGAGCTGCACCGGCTCCAGTGGGAGGGCCGCGGGGTCACCCCCGAGCATCTCAGCACGCGCTTCGCGGAGCATCTGAGGCGTTCGGTACGGGCGATGGCCGGGTCCGGCGACGCGCGCGTGACGGAGTTCCTGCTCGCCGGAGAGGTCCTGGCCGCGGATCTCACCCTGATGTCGGGGCGGCTGGCGGGCGGCTATCTGTACGGGGCCGATCCGGGGCTGCGCGCCAGAAAGGTGGACGTGGCCACGATGCTGCTGCGGAGCGGGGCGCGGCACATCGGCGGGAGCGGGCGCACCACGCTGAGCATGCTGCGCGGCAACGAGCCGTACAAGCACCACTGGCGCCCGGAGACCGTCCACAACCAGCGGTATCTGCTGTGCCGGCCCAGTCTGGAACCCTCGCTGCGGCTGCTGATCGGACAGGCGGCGGCCCGGGAGCGGGCCGCCGCGCTGGTCAAGCGCATGCGGCGGGACTGAGCCTCAGGAGCCCAGCCTGCGCCACCAGTCGACGGGGAGGCAGACCTTTCCGCCGAGCCAGCCCTCGATCCAGGGATCGAAGGGCACCGGCGTGCAGGCCGACCGGCGGGTGGACGGCGGCCCCGCCGCGGGAACAGCCTCGGGGCTCGGCGTCGGAGCCGGTGCCGGGGCAGGTGGCTGGCTGGGCGTCGGTGCGGGTGCCGGGGTGGGTTCCTGGCTGGGCGTCGGCGTGGGTGTCGGAGCGGACGCCGGCTCCGGCACCTCGGTCCCGAGGGCGCCCGGGGTCGGCGTCGGAGTGGGTGTGGCCTCCGCTGTGGGTGTCGCCGCCGCTTCCGGCACCCGGCCGTAGAGCATGGACCGGTACACCTTTGACGACTCGGGATTGTCGGCGCACTGCCACACGCCGTGCGGACAGTAGTCGGTGAGGGTGTTGTAGAGCGGCTTGTACGTGTCGATCCACTGGAGCATGCGTCGCATGTATTCGGGGTTGTCACCGTTACGGAATAGGCCCCATTCCGGATAGGAGATCACCTTTCCATGCTCGGCGGCGAAGTCCACGTGTTGCCGGAGTCCGAAGGGCTCCTCGACCTGTTCGTCGAAGGTGCGGCCCGGCGGCTGATCGTACGAATCCATACCCATGATGTCCACGAAATCGTCGCCCGGATAGCACGCGGTCCAGGGAACGGCGTCGAGCCCGCGGTTCGGCGCGAAATCGAAACGGAATTGCTGCCCCGGGACCTCGCGCATGGCGGTGACGATGCGCCGCCAGTACCACTTCCACGCCGTCGGGTCGGGTCCGCAGCGATGGGTGTAGGTGGTGCCGTTCATCTCCCAGCCGAGCACGATCACCGTGTCGGGCACGCCGAGGCCGACCAGACGCCGCGCCAGGGTCCTGAAGTGCTCGTCGTACCAGCCCAGCGCGCCCCGGTGCAGCTCACGGCGGACGAGCCCGTCACGTACCTGCCCCTCCGTGCGCTCCAGCATGGGGACGTTGAGCACGAACATGCGGTCGTGCCGCGCCTTCCGCCAGGTGGCCCAGTTCTCCAGGAACCCCGGGGCGCCCTCGATGTTGGACCACACGTCCCCGGGCAGATAGCTGTGCCCGACGCGCAGATCCGTCCCGCCGAGCCACTGCTCCATGGCGGCGATGCGCTCGACGCCTTCCGCGCCGAAGTCGAGATACGCGCCCATCGCGGGTGCGGGCGCCTGCGGCGGTTTACGGCCTGACGTGTCGTCCGGATCCTTCGCGCCGTTCGGGGCGGACTGCGCCGCGCCGGAGGAAAGAAGGCCGGCCATGACCACACCCAGACACGTGGCCGTCAGCCGTCGACGTCGATGGGACATATGCGAGCTCCTTGCGAGTTGAGCCTTCTTCCGTGGCCGCGATTCGTGGTCACGCTTGTTCAAAGTATTTCGAATAAGCCGAATGGGAACCCGACCTGGCGTTCAAGTAGTCCGTTCGTGCATTTCATCCCCCGCTTGGGCCATCGAATTGAAGGACAGCACCGTGCCGACTTTGGACACCCGTGTTCCCGCAGTACTCATGAGGCTGGACCAGAACCCTTTCCACCACGGGACCCTGGGCGCCGTCCGGTCCCTCGGCCGGGCCGGGATCGAGGTGCACGCGGTGGTCGAGGCCGCACCCGGCCCCGTGGGGCACTCCCGTTATCTGCGCCGCACCCATCCAAGACCCGACGGATGCCGGGATCTGGCGGATGTTCAGCGACTGCTGACCGGGGTCTCGGACCGGCTGGGGACCCCGGCCGTGCTCATTCCCATGGACGATCTGAGCGCCATCACCGTCGGACAGCTCCAGTCCCGTCTGACCGGCCGTTATCTGCTGCCTGAACAGCCGTCAGGGCTGCCGGAGCGGGTCGCGGACAAGGCGGAGCTGGTGGGGATCTGCCGGGAACTCGGCATCCCCCATCCCCGTACGGTGATCCCGGGCTGCGCGTCGGAGGCGGCCGCCGCCGCGTCCGCGCTCGGGCTGCCGGTGGTGGCGAAGTGGAGCCGGCCGTGGCTCCTCCCCGAGGCGGCGGGGCTGCGCAGCACCGTGCTCGTACGCTCCGCCGACGAGGCCCGTGAGCTGTACGGACGCACCGCCGAGGCGGGCAGCGGGCTGCTGCTCCAGGAGTTCCTGCCGCACGGCCGGGGCCTCGACTGGTTCTTCCACGGATACAGCGGTGCCGGGGGTGAGTGCCTGGTCGGGGCCGCCGGCCGCAAGGAGAGATCCTGGCCGGTGGGGGCCGGGCTGACCGCGGTGGGCACCTGGCTGCCCAATCCGGCTGTCGAACGGACGGCCCGTCACCTGGTCTCGGCGCTCGGCTACCGGGGGATCCTCGATCTCGACTTCCGCCGTGACACCGCGACGGGCGCCTACCATCTGCTCGACTTCAACCCCCGGCCCGGCGCGCAGTTCCGGCTCTTCACCGACCGCTCGGGCACGGATGTCGTACGCGCGCTCCATCTCGATCTCACCGGGCGGGCCGTCCCCGCGCAGGCCGCCGTTCACGGCAGGACCTTCGTGGTGGAGAACTACGCGCTGCTGTCCGCCCTCTCCGTCCTGCCCTCCGGGCGGGCGCGGGGCGCCGCGCACGGGGACGGGGACGGGAACGGGGACGGACACCCCGGGGCGGCGGACCGGTCCGTGGAGGCCGCCTGGTTCGCGCTGGACGACCCCCTGCCCGCGTACGCCATGGCCGTCGCCTGGGGACTGCACGCGGCACGCAGGGGACGGCGCGGGCTCGGCCGGGTGTTCGGGGGCATGGCGACCGACCGGCGCAGGGGTGACTTCGGTCCCCATGACCCCGCGCTGCCGCGTACGACCCCGGTACTCCGGCGCGGGCGCAGCCCCGCCGGGACCGCGCAGGGCGTCCCCGTGGCGCACCGGTCCGGATGACCCGGTCCTGGCGGCCCCCGCGCGACTCCCCGGCGGAGGGCGGCGAACCCCGGGGAGCGCGCCCCGACGCTCCCTCACCGACCGCACGGCACACGACCGGTCACCTCGGACGATCACCTTGACCGACCACCCCGACCGACCACCCCGACCGACCACCCCGGCACAGAGAGCGGAACACACTGATGTACGACCTGGTAGTGGTGGGCGCAGGCCCCTACGGACTCTCCATCGCCGCGCACGCCGCGGCGGCCGGACTCGATCTGCGGGTCTTCGGCAGGACGATGGCCTCCTGGCGGGACCACATGCCGCCCGGGATGTATCTGAAATCGGAGCCCTGGGCGTCGAATCTCTGCGATCCGCGGGGCGCCTTCGGCCTGGCCGACTACGCCGCCACCCGGGGGATGGAGGTCCAGCACGGTGTTCCGCTGCCGGTCGGCTTCTTCGCCTCGTACGGGATGTGGTTCGCGGAGCGGGCGGTCCCGCCCGTCGACGAGCGCGTGATCACGGCCGTACAGCCCGTCCTGGGCGGGTTCCGGCTCTCGACCGAGGACGGCGAGAGCGTGCTCGCCCGTACGGTGGCGCTCGCGGTCGGGGTGATGCCCTTCACCGACATTCCCGCGCCCCTGCACGCGCTGACGCGTGAACAGGTGACGCACAGCAGTCACCACGCCGATCTGACGCGCTTCGTGGGGCGGGACGTGACCGTCATCGGCGCCGGCCAGGCGGCTCTGGAGACGGCCGCGCTCCTCGCCGAACAGGGCACCACCGTCAGGGTGGTGGCGAGATCCGGGCAACTCGCCTGGAACACCCTGCCGCCGCCACTGCGGCGTCCCCTCGCGGAGACGGTCCGGCTGCCCCACACCGGACTGGGCTGCGGATGGAAGAACTGGCTCTACGCGGAGGCCCCGGGCCTCTTCCGCAGGCTTCCCGCCCCCACCCGGGCGCGGGTCTTCACCTCCGCGCTGGGCCCGGCCGGCGCGTGGTGGCTGCGGGAACGGTTCGAGCCCGCGGTGGAGGTGAGACTGGGCGAGAGCCTGGCGAGCGCGGACCCGTTGGGCGACGGCGGCGTACGGCTCGAACTGGTCACCACCGAGGGCCGGGTGCGCACCGTCGAGACGGACCATGTCATCGCCGCCACCGGATTCACCCCGGGGCTGGAACGGCTCGGGCTCCTCGACGACGAACTGCGGGCGGGACTGGTGACGGTCTCTCCGAGCACCGCGCCGGAGGCGAGCCCGCTCTTCGAGTCCTCGCACCCGGGGCTCTTCGTCGCCGGACTGCTGAGCGCCCCGTCGTTCGGTCCTTCGATGCGGTTCGTGTACGGGGCGACCTACACGGCCGAGCGGCTGGTGCGGGGGGTGCGGCGCCGGCTCGGCTCACGCGGCGGGTCGCTCGGTACGGTCCGGCAGCGGCACGCGTCGTCGGCGGCGGAACCGATGCGGGCAACGGCCGGGAAATCCCTGCTGTCCTGACGGCGCGTCGGGTCCGGCGCCCGTACCGGCCGGGCCCCACGCCAGACGCTCGATGCCTGACGCTCGACGCCTGGTGCCTGGTGCCTGACGCCTGGCGCCCCTTCGGCCGGGAGAATCCGCCGCGAATCTCCCGGCCGGTGGGGTACGACAGTCCGTCGTGGGCCGTCGTGGGCCGTCGTGGTCGGCCGTGGTAAGCCGTGACCGGGAACGGTCAGGCGCGGGCGCGCGCCGTGCTGCGCCGGTACAGGATCCCGCCGCCGAGCATCAGGCCCGCGCTCATCGCGGCCATGGCGAGAAGACGGCTGTCGCTGCCGGTGGTGGCCAGCTCCGGGACGGGCGCGGGGGATTCGGCCGGCGGGAGCGTGGGCGCGTCCGGAACCGTCTCGTCGCCCGGGGGCGGGCTGGGGACGGCCGGCGGCTCGGAGTTGTCACCGGGCGGGGTGTCGGGAGTGCCGGGACCCTCCGGAGTTCCGGGACCCTCGGGAGTCTCGGGTACCCACGGCTCCCCGGGGGCCTCGGGGGCCGCCGCGGGCGACGAGTTGTTCGCGCACCCGTTGCCGAACGCCGGGTTCAGGAGGCCGACCACGTCGACGGAGTTGCCGCAGGCGTTCACGGGGATGTCGAGCGGCGCCTGGATGACATTGCCCGAGCCCACGCCGGGCGATCCCTTGGCGACGGCACTGGCACTGGAGCCCGCGGCCCCCTGCGTGTGGTCCGCGGCGTGGCCGTGGTCCGCGGCCGGGGGAACGTACGGCGGCCGGTCTCCGTGCTGCCCGGGAGCCGAGTGCGCCGGGTGGGACGTGTGGGACGAGGACCCCTCGTGAGCGGCCGACTGTTTCGACGCGCCCGACGTGTTGACACAGGCGTTGCCGAAGGAGGGGTTGCCCACGCCGACCACGTCCACGGTGTTCCCGCAGACATTGACCGGGACCTCAATGGGTGCCTGGACACTGTTGCCCGACAGCACCCCCGGTGATCCGGCGGCCACCCCGTCGCTCTCCACCGCGATGGCATAGCCACCGCTCATGGACAGCACACTCGACGCCGCCGCGGCGGTGAGCAGCCCTTTGCTGATGAGGTCTCGCATCTGATTTCTTCTCCTCCTGCTGTGACATCGGGTCCAACTGCGCCCGGTCCCGAAGCGGGGAATCCCATGCTCCGGGACCGGGCGGGACAACGTCAGGCGTTGACGCAGACGTTGCCGAAGGCGGGGTTCAGCACACCGATGGCATCGACGCTGTTCCCGCAGAGATTGATGGGTACGTGGGTGGGGGCCTGGAGCACATTTCCGGAGAGGAATCCGGGGGAACCGACAGCGGCGCCCTCGGCTTCGGCGTCGGCCATGGCCGGGGCCGCGGCCCCCATCGTCATGAGCAGACCTGCGACGACCGTTGCGGCCTTCTTGCACTTCATCGTGAGCCCTTTCCGCAGCGGCGATCCCGTCCGCACGACTGTCGTGGCACGCGAGCATCGACACCTCAGCTCCTACGTCCGCTGCTGGAACTCCAACGAGTTGGCCCTTGGCGAGGAAACTGTGCTGTTTTATGGCTTTCTCTGGTTCACTCGATTGCCGCGTGCGGGGCAGGCGGGATGTTCGTTTCTGCATGACCACGGCCGTGGGTGAATACGGGGACGGGCCGGCCGGGGCCCCATTGCCCCGGCCGGCCCGTCGTCGGCCCGGAACGCCGTCCGGGCGGAGGAACGCGTGCGGATCAGCCGTTGCCGGCGCCGTTCCCGGAGAGGACCGGGATGTCGTCGAGAATGTGCGAGAGGGGCTCGTCGCCCTTCGCCTGCGTGGAGTTCTCCGCGCACTGCTGGTTCTGCGGCGACGACAGGACATTGAGGTCCTGGATGGAAATCGGCGTGGTACCGGTGAGCGTGCCGGCGTTGGCCTTGACCGGCGCGCCGACGCAGAGCTTGTTCAGCGAGCCCTGGACCAGCTCCAACTGCGGGCTCTGGTTGCCGTATGTCGATGAGTTGCCGAAGGCCTGCTCGGCGCCGTTGCCACTGGCGGAGGTGGTGCCGGTGTCATCGCCGATGGCGAGCGCGGTGGGCGCCGCCGCAGCCGAAAAGCCGACCACGGAGGCTGCGACGGCCGCGCCGGCCATAATCTTCTTGATCACGTTGTGTTCCCTTTTCTCAGGAATGCAGGTCAAGCGACCTGGACAACCCGGTGTGAGCAGTTTGGTTCCGCTGCTTCACCCGATCGGCCGTTGATTGCCGGTAATGGTCCGTTGGGGTGAAGGTCCAGAACCAAACCCCCGATGGGAAGTTGCTCAGGGGGCCCCGGGGACTTGGGGCATCCTTCAGAAGGGGACTCATCATGATGATCAAGAAGGTTATGGCCGCCGCGGCTGTCGCCGCTTCCGTCGCCGGTATTTCGGCCGCGACCGCTCCGCAGGCTCTCGCCGTCGGCAATGACACCGGCACCACCTCCGCCAGTGGCAACGGCGCCTGGCAGGCTTACGGCAACTCGTCGACATACGGCAACATGAGCCCCCAGATGGCGCTTATCCAGGGTTCGCTGAACAAGCCGTGCATCGGGCTGCCCGCCAAGGTCAACCTCGCGTCCCTGACGGGTGCTACGCCGATTTCCATCCAGGACCTGAATGTCCTGTCGTCGCCGCAGAACCAGCAGTGTGTCGAGAACTCGACTCAGGCCAAGGGCGACGAGCCCCTCTCGCACATCCTGAACGACATTCCGATCCTGTCCGGTAATGGCACGGCCAACGGCTGAGAAATCGGATGACCGACCGGACCGCCGCTGATTCCCGTGGCGGTCCGGTCTTTTTCTCTGTTTCTCAGTTAATGCGGTACGCCATCCGGGGGAACGGCCGCAACCATTCCGTCCTTCGGCGGGTTGAACAACTCGGACTCCACCGGTGGGGTCCGACTTTCCGGAAAGGCATCTAAATGAAGAAGCTGTGGGCAACCGCTGCTGTAGCGGCCACGATCGTCGGCGCCTCCGCCGCGGCCGTGTCGCCGGCCCTCGCCATCGGGGACGACCAGGGCACCACCTCGTTCAGCGGCAACGGTGCCAAGCAGGCCTTCGGCAACTCCGTGACCAAGGGCGACATGAGCCCGCAGCTCGGGCTGGTCCAGGGCTCGCTGAACAAGCCGTGCATCGGTCTGCCGGCGAAGGCGAACGTCGCCTCCCTCGTGGGTGCCACGCCGATCGCCCTCCAGGACATCAACGTCCTGTCCTCCCCGCAGAACCAGCAGTGTGTCGAGAACTCGACGCAGGCGAAGGGCGACGAGCCGCTGTCGCACATCCTGGACGACATCCCGGTTCTCTCCGGGAACGGTGTCGGCAACGGCTGACGCTCCCCGGAGGCCCGGTCCGCGGTGCGCGGGCCGGGCCTCCGCCATGTGCGGGGCCTCCGCCCTGTGCGGCCCGGGTCACCCCGGGGGCCGCGGGCGCCCGGCCGGCGGGTGGATAGTGTGCCGGGATGCTCACTGTGACATCCGTGAATGTGAATGGCCTCCGAGCCGCCGCCAAGAAGGGGTTCGTGGAGTGGCTGGCGGAGACCTCCGCCGATGTGATCTGTCTCCAGGAGGTACGGGCCGAGCCGGGGCAGTTGCCCGCCGCCGTACGGGAGCCGGAGGGCTGGCACGTGCTGCACGCCCCGGCGGCGGCCAAGGGCCGCGCCGGTGTCTCGCTCCTCTCCCGCCGGGAGCCGGAACGCACCAGGACCGGCTTCGGCAGCGCGGAGTTCGACACGAGCGGGCGGTACGCCGAGATCGATCTGCCGGGGATCACGGTGGCCAGCCTCTATCTGCCGTCGGGCGAGGTGGGCACGGAACGGCAGGACGAGAAGGTCCGGTTCATGGACGAGTTCCTGCCGTATCTGGCGGAGCTGCGCGAGCGGGCGGCGGACGACGGCCGCGAGGTCCTGGTCTGCGGCGACTGGAACATCGCCCACCAGGAGGCCGACCTCAAGAACTGGCGCGCCAACAGGAAGTCCTCCGGGTTCCTGCCCGAGGAGCGCGCCTGGCTGACCCGGCTCTACGAGGAGACCGGCTGTACGGATGTGATCCGCGCCCTCCACCCCGGCCAGGAGGGCCCGTACTCCTGGTGGTCCTACCGCGGCCGAGCCTTCGACAACGACAGCGGCTGGCGTATCGACCTCCATGTCGCGACCCCCGCTCTGGCCGGGCGCGCCGTCAAGGGCTGGGTCGAACGCGCGGCGGCGCACGAGGAGCGGTGGAGCGACCACGCTCCGGTGACGGTGGTCTACGAGAGCTGAGTCCCGGTGCCCCGCATCCTGGGGCGGAGTCCCGGAGTCCCGGAGTCCCGGAGTCCCGGAGTCCCGGGTCGCGGGCCGAGGCCGGTGCCGGGGCTGGTCAGGCGCCGGCGGACCCGGAGCCCGGCGCCGTGCCCGCGCCGGACCTGGTGCCCGTACCGGCGGGGGTGGCGCGGCCGGCTCCGGTGCGCAGCCGGCGGTCCAGGGCCAGGGAGAACTCCGCTTCCACGAGGCTCTTCACCAACGGGCGCAGTGCGACGGTGGTGTCCGGCGCGGTGGCGCGGCCGGCGAGGACCGCGGCGAAGAGCGCCGCCAGGGCGTCCGCGTGGACACGGACCTCGCGTGCGGTCTCCAGGATCGTGGCGAGGGGCACTCCCTCGCGGACCAGGGCCGCGGAGATGTCCAGCAGGCGCCGGCTGATGTGGACGACCCCGTCGCCGTCGGTGGCCGGATGGCCGAGGGTGAGGGCGGCGGCCAGATTCTCCGCGGTCACCTCGCCCTCGAAGTAGTCCGCGAGTTCCTCGGGGGAGAGCCGGACCGGGGTCTCGTCGGTGGATTCGCCGAGACCGAGGAGCGCGCCGACATCGTGCCCGCTCTGGAAGGCGGTGGCGAGGTCGGCGATGCCGTTCAGGGTGTGGCCGCGCTCCAGCAGCGCCGCGATCGTACGGAGCCGGGCCAGATGGTGGTCGTCGTACCAGGCGATCCTGCCCTCCCGGCGCGGAGGCTGTATCAGCCCCCGCTCACGGTAGAAGCGCACGGTGCG
Organism: Streptomyces sp. NPDC002018; assembly: GCF_042890865.1. Classification (NCBI taxonomy): domain Bacteria; kingdom Bacillati; phylum Actinomycetota; class Actinomycetes; order Kitasatosporales; family Streptomycetaceae; genus Streptomyces; species Streptomyces sp. NPDC002018. The sequence goes on along the minus strand of NZ_JBIASO010000012.1, from coordinate 191,440 downwards.
GACCGTGATGCCCGCCTCACGTGCCAGCTCCTCCATGCGGTACTCCATGCAGGTCAGCTTATGTCGTACCGCCGGTAACTTGTTTTCGGCCGCCCCCTACCCATGGGTACGGAGCTGCTCTACGCTCCGGATTGCGCCAGTGATCGCTGGCGCGGTTCATGGAGGTACGGCGGCAGGAGGCGGTATGGGCCAGCACGTGCGCGTGGCAGTGGTCGGATCCGGATTCGGTGGCCTCGGGGCGGCGGTCCGGCTCCGCAGGGAGGGGATCACCGACTTCGTGGTCCTGGAACGGGCCGGTTCGCTCGGCGGGACCTGGCGGGACAACAGCTATCCGGGGTGCGCCTGCGACGTGCCCTCGCACCTCTACTCGTTCTCGTTCGCGCCCAACCCCGACTGGCCGCGCGCCTTCTCGGGACAGCGGCACATACGGGCCTATCTGGAGCGGATCGCGGACGCCTTCGGACTCCGGCCGCATCTGCGGCTGCACCACGAGGTCCTGCGGATGCGCTGGGACAACGAGGCCCTGCACTGGGAGCTGGAGACCTCGCGGGGGACGTTCACCGCGGAGGTGGTGGTCTCCGCGGCCGGTCCGCTCTCCGACCCCAGGATCCCGGAGATCCCCGGACTCGCCGGATTCCCGGGCAAGGTCTTCCACTCGGCGCGCTGGGACCACGACTACGAACTGCGCGGCAAGCGCGTCGCCGTGATCGGCACCGGCGCCTCCGCGATCCAGATCGTCCCCGCGATCCAGCCGGACGTCGCCAGGCTGACGCTCTTCCAGCGGACACCGCCCTGGGTGATGCCGCGCGCGGACCGCGCGATAACCACGGCCGAGCGCCGGCTGCACCGGGCACTGCCCTTCACCGGGGCCGTGCGGCGCAAACTGCTCTGGGGCATCAGGGAGTTACAGGTCCAGGCGTTCACCAAGCGGCCGAACGAACTCGGGCTCGTCGAAACCCTCGCCAAGGCCAATATCGCCAGGGCCATCAAGGACCCCGCGCTGCGGGCCGCGCTGACGCCCTCGTACCGCATCGGGTGCAAGCGCATCCTGCTCTCCAGCTCGTACTATCCGGCGCTCGCGCGGCCCAATGTCGATGTGGTCGCCTCGGGGCTGGCCGAGGTGCGCGGGTCGACGCTGGTCGCCGCGGACGGCACGGAGTGCGAGGCGGACGCCATCGTCTTCGGCACCGGCTTCCATGTGACGGACATGCCGATCGCCGAACGGGTCGTCGGCGCCGACGGGCGCACACTCGCCGAGGCCTGGCAGGGCGGCATGGAGTCGCTGCGCGGCGCGACCGCCGCGGGTTTCCCCAACTGGATGACGATCATCGGCCCCAACACCGGTCTGGGGAACACCTCGATGATCCTGATGATCGAGGCCCAGCTCAGCTATATGGCCGACTATCTGCGGCAGCTCGACGGCCTCGGCGCCGTCGGCGGGCGCGCGGCGCTGGCGGCCAGGCCCGCGGCCGTACGCGCCTGGAACCACCGGGTGCAGGAGCGGATGAGGCGGACCGTGTGGAACACCGGCGGCTGCACGAGCTGGTACCTGGACGCCAACGGCCGCAACACCACCATCTGGCCCGGTACGACAACGGAGTTCCGCCGGGCCACGCGCCGTGTCGATCTCTCGGAGTACGAGGTGATCCGCGCCGCGGGAGCGCATCAGGACGCCGCGCGGCGCAGCGGTGGCGCCGGTGCGCGGGAGGCCCTCCGATGACCCCGACTCCTCCGGCGACCCCGCCGGGCCGGCTGCCCCCGGGGCGTGAACTGACCGCCGTCTCCGCCGACGGATCGCGTATCCATGCCGAGGTGTTCGGCGCCGAGGGCCGGCCCGCCGTCGTGCTGGCCCATGGCTGGACCTGCTCCATCCGCTTCTGGGCGGCGCAGATCGCGGACCTCGCCGCGGACCACCGGGTGATCGCCTACGACCAGCGCGGTCACGGCCGTACCGCCGTGCCCGGCCGCGGAGCCGGGCGGGACGGCTACTCCACCGAGGCCCTCGCCGACGATCTGGAGGCGGTGCTCGCCGCCACCCTGGAGCCGGGTGAACAGGCCGTGTTCGCCGGGCACTCCATGGGCGGGATGACGCTGATGGCCGCCGCGCGCAGGTCCGCCTTCCAGCAGCACGCCGCCGCCGTGCTGCTGTGCAGCACGGGCAGTTCGCGGCTGGTCGCCGAGGCGCTGGTGGTGCCGCTGCGCGCCGGGCGCCTGCGGACCCGGCTCACCGGGCTCGTGCTGGGCGCCCGCGCCCCGCTGGGACCCGTCACACCGCTGTCCGAGCGGATCCTGCGGTACGGGACGATGGGCCCGGGGACCGCGCCGGAGCGGATCACCCGGTGCGCGAGGATCGTGCACGCCTGTCCGCGGGCCTCCCGGGTGGCCTGGTCGCGGGTGCTCGGCTCGCTCGATCTCGACGCGGGGGTCAGGGAGTTGAGGGTGCCGACCGCCGTGCTCGTGGGGACCGCCGACCGGCTGACCCCGCCGGTCCAGTCGCGGGCGCTCGCCGCCGCGCTGCCCGACTGCGCCGGACTGACCGAACTCCCCGGGACGGGACATATGACCCCGGTGGAGGCCCCCGAGGCCGTCACGGCCGGGATCCGGGCGCTGGCCGCCGCCCATCTCGGCACCGGGGAGGACGCGGCATGAGCCGGGGCCGGAGCCGGGCGGGGTCTCGGGGCCGGGGTCTCGGAGGACGGGGCGCGGTGGTCATCGGGGCGGCGCGCGGTGTCGGTGGATCGCAGGCCCGCAGGCCCGCAGGCTCTCGGCGCACGGTACGCGGCGCGAAGGTGGCGCTCCCGTACGGCCGCGGTGCACAAGGGACTTGTGGGGGCGGGAGGAGCGGCGGACGGGCGCGGGCGCACACAGCGTGACTGATCGAAATGCGCGGAATGTCGGGACATGTAAGTCTGGTCGAGGCCCCACCCCCCACCCCCCACCTCTTCCAGGAGTTGAAATTCCATGGGTATTTCCGACCAGTTCAAGGACAAGGCGCAGGAGCTCGGAGACCGGGCGAACGCGCAGATGGCCGACAACCAGCGGGACGACCAGGCCCCGCGTGGACAGCAGGGCCGGCAGGGCCAGCCGGGCCAGGGCCAGCCGGGTCAGGGCCAGGGTCAGGGCCAGGGCCAGCCGAACCGGCACGGGCAGCAGCCGGGGCAGCCGGGGCAGCACGGTCAGCCGGGTCAGCGCAACCCGCAGGGCAATGACCGTGTCCAGGACCGCGACAACCAGTCCCCCCGCAGGGCGCAGGACACACGTGACGAGTTCGACGACCACTTCGACGCCTGATCGCATGTTCTGAGGGCCTGACAAGAGGCGCATCCGGTTCGCCGGGTGCGCCTCCTGTCTGTGCTCTCCCCGCTGTGTTTCTCCCGTTGTGTTTCTCCCGTTGTGTTCTCTCCGCTCCTCGGGCGGCGCTCAGCCGGTCTCGCGCGGCGGCAGCGGGGGACGGCGCAGATCGGGCACGGCTCCGTACCCCGGCGGGGCCGAGGCCGGATGCCCCGCCAGCAGATCCAGCGCCACCCACACCGCGTCGTCGAGCTGGGCGTGCCGGCCCTCCGCCCAGTCGAGGGGGGTGCGCAGGGCCTCGATGTCGGGCTCCACACCGCGGTTCTCGACGGACCAGCCGTACGCGTCGAACCAGGCCGCGTTCATCGGCACCGTGATCACCGTGCCGTCGGCGAGCCGGTGGCGTCCGGTGATGCCGACCACCCCGCCCCAGGTCCGCTGGCCCACCACCGGGCCCAGATTCAGCAGCCGGAAGGCGGCGGTGATCATGTCGCCGTCGGAGGAGGTCGCCTCGTCGGCGAGCGCGACGACCGGGCCGCGCGGGGCGTTGGAGGCGTACGAGACGGGCTGGGCGTCGCGGGTCAGGTCCCAGCCGATGATCTTGCGGCTGAGCTTCTCCACCACCAGCTCACTGATGTGGCCGCCCGCGTTGCCCCGTACGTCCACGATCAGCGCGGGGCGCGAGACCTCCAGCCGCAGATCGCGGTTGAACTGCGCCCAGCCCGAGCCGCCCATGTCGGGGATGTGCAGATAGCCGCATCTGCCGCCGCTGATCTCCCGTACCACCGCACGGCGTTTGGCCACCCAGTCCTGGTAGCGCAGCGGCCGTTCGTCGATCAGCGGGACGACCGCGACCCGGCGGGCGGGACCCTTGCGCTCGGCGGGCAGGAAGGTCAGCTCGACCGTGGTGCCTCCGGCGGCGGACAGCAGCGGATAGGGACCCGTCACGGGGTCGACGGGCCGCCCGTCGACATGGGTGAGGACCGCGCCCTCACGGATCCCCGTACCGGCGAGCGGCGAGCGGGCCTTGGAGTCGGAGGAGTCGCCCGGCAGGATCCGCTTGATCACCCAGGCGCCGTCCCGGCGGACCAGATTGGCGCCGAGCAGTCCGATCGGGCGCTGGTAGTGCGGCGGGCCCTCGTTGCGGCGGGCGGGGGTGACATACGCGTGGGAGGTGCCCAGCTCGCCGAGGACCTCGCGGAGCAGATCCGCGAACTCGTCGGGGGAGGCGACCCGTTCGACCAGCGGACGGTACTGGTCGAGGACGCCGTCCCAGTCGATGCCGCACATCCCGGGCTCCCAGAAGTACGCGCGGATGAGGCGGCCCGCCTCGTCGAACGCCTGGCGCCACTCCGACCCGGGGTCGACGTCGTGCAGGATCCGGCGCAGATCGAGAAAGACCGTCGAGTCCCCGTCGCCCGGCTCGGTGGCGGGCACGGCCCGCAGCTCGCCGTCGTCCACGACCACCAGCCTGGAGCCGTCGCCGCTGGTGGCGAACCAGTCCAGATGGCCCACGAGTTCGCTCTTACGGGCCTTCACGATGTCGAAGTGTTCGAGGGTGGGGCGTCCCGACATGTCCGCGGGGTTGGCGAAGGTCTCACCGAGCGCGCCGGAGATCGGCCAGCGCAGCCAGACCAGACCGCCGCCGCCGACCGGACGGAGGGCCGAGTACTTGGACGCGGTGACGGGGAACGGTGTGACCCGCTCCGCGAGGCCCTCGACCTCGACCGTGACCGTACCGTCGCCCGATTCGCCGTCCGACGGGTCGAGCCCGCCGGCCGCGGGCCGGCCGTCCGGGGAGAGCGCGAACGGCGACGGGGTCGCGGAGGACAGCGGTACGAGATAGGGGCGGCAGCCGAGCGGGAAGGAGAGATCGCCGGTGTGCACGTCGTACACCGGGTCGAAGCCGCGCCAGGAGAGGAACGCGAGATAGCGGCCGTCGCTGGTGAAGACCGGATTCTCGTCCTCGAAGCGGCCGTTGGTGACATCGACGACCGTCCGGGCGAAACTCCCGGCGATCTTGGCGAGCTTGATCTGGCGCAGCGAGCGGCCGATGCCGGGGTGGGACCAGGTCAGCCAGTCGCCGTCGGGCGAGAAGGCGAGATCGGCGACCGGGCCGTTGATGGACCGGATCAGCTCGGTGACGCGGGCGGGGGCGGTGTCGTCGGAGGGGGTGGGGCCGGTGTCGTCGGAGGGTGCCGGGCCGGTGTTGCCGGAGGGTGCGGGGGACGCGTCGGCCGTTTCCGCTGTGTCTGCTGTGTCTGCTGTGTCCGCCGTTTGCGCCTCCTCGGGTGGTTCTTCCGCCGACGCCTGTTCCTCTGGTTCCTCCGGTTCCTCCGTGACATCGATGAGCAGCAGCCTGCCGTCGTGGGAGGCGATCGCTATTCGCTCGCCGTCCGGGTCGGCGACCATCTCCAGTACCCGGCCGAGCTGTCCGGACGCCAGCCGGCGCGGCGGCCGGTCGCCGCTCGCGCGCGGCAGATACGCGATCTCCACGGCGTCCTCGCCGTCCGCGTCGGTGATGTACGCGACCTGGCCGCCGCTGCCCAGCATCTCGGGGAGCCTGACCCGTACGCCGGGGGTGTCGGCGATCGTCCGGGCCGGCCCGTCGCGGTGGGTGAGCCAGTACAGGCTGCCGCGTACGGAGACGGCGCTCGCCCGGCCCGTCGTGTCCACGGAGATCCCGTTGACATGACCGGCGGCGGGGACCTGGTAGGCGCGGCGCCCCGCGCGCTGCCCGCCGAGCCGTACGTCCAGTTTGCGCGGCACGGAGCCGGGGGCCAGCGAGTCGACCAGCCAGAGATCGCCCGCGCACTGGTAGACGATCCGGTGTCCGTCGGACGAGGCGTGGCGTGCGTAGAAGGCGTCGTGGTCGGTGTGCCGGAGCAGCCCGGTGCCGTCGGGACGGCAGGAGTAGAGATTGCCGACGCCCTCGTGGTCGGAGAGGAACGCGATCCGTCCGCCGACGAACATCGGGCAGTCGAGATGGCCCCCGATGTCCGCGAGCAGCCGTTTGCCGTGCAGCCAGAGCCGGCCCGTCGCCCCGCCGCGGTACCGCTTCCAGGCGGCGGGTTCGTGCGGTGGTTTGCCGGTGAGCAGGAGCGTGCGGTGCGCGCCGTCGATGTCCGCGACGGCGATGTCGTTGACCGGCCCCCAGGGCAGCGCGCCGCCGGGGGAGCCGTCGGTGGGGAGGCCGTAGGCCCAGGCGAAGTAGGAGAACGGCTGTCCGTGCGAGGAGACGGCGAGGATCTGGGAGTCGCCGTCCTCGTCGGGGGGTGTCCAGCCGCAGACACGGGTGTCGGTGGCGCCCCAGTAGGTGAGCCGGCGGGCGGGACCGCCGTCCACCGGGGCGAGATGGATCTCGGGGTCGAGGCTGCGCCAGGTCGTGTAGGCGATGTGGCGGCCGTCGGGGGAGAAACGGGGGTGACCGATTCTGGTGCGGTCGACGGTGACCCGCCAGGCACGTTCGGGCCGGTGCCCGGCCGGCGCGAGGGGGGCGATCCAGAGGTCGTCCTCGGCGGCGAAGCACAGCAAGTCGTCGTGAAGGTGCGGGAAGCGAAGATACGCGACATCGTCACTCACCCCCCAATGCTGCCCTTTTTGAGCGCGCCGCGCCTCCCGCCTCCCGGCGGGGGGCCGTGGTTCCGGGTGCGTTGTGGCGGCGGCCGGCTTACGGGTGCGGACATGTCTCCGGCCGCTGTCGGCCGCCGGCGAGTGAGCCGAAGGGGCGCGTCGGTGCCGAAAAGGAGAGCGCGCGGAGGTTCGTGAGGTACGAGCGGACCGAGCACGGTCGACTGTCGGCATCGACATGAGGCGCCCCGGAGGCGAACCGAGCCCCAAAAAAGAAGGTGTGTGAGCCGAAGGGGCGCGTCGGTGCCGAAAAGGAGAGCGCGCGGAGGTTCGTGAGGTACGAGCGGACCGAGCACGGTCGACTGTCGGCATCGACATGAGGCGCCCCGGAGGCGAACCGAGCCCTCAGAAAAAGTGGCGCAGGCCACAAGCGAAACGGGGGCGTTTCGTTGGCGGCCGGGGTTATCTTCGTACTGTACGAAACCGTTTCGTTCGGAAGGACCGATCATGGCGCGGAGCAGGCTTACGCCCGAGCGCGAAGCCGAGCTGTACGCCGCCGTGCTCGAACTGCTGCGCGAGGTCGGCTATGACGCCCTCACCATGGACGCCATCGCCGCCCGTACCCGGTCCAGCAAGGCCACCCTCTACCGCCAGTGGGGGAGCAAGCCCGAGCTGGTCGTCCGTGCCATGCGGCACAACAAGCCGGTCAGTCTGGAACAGGTCGACACCGGTTCGCTGCGCGGTGATTTCCACGCGCTGATCGCGGCCGGCGACGACTGCCGGATGGAGCGGGACTCCGCGCTGATGCGGGGCCTGTTCCAAGCCGTCCACAACAACCCCGATCTCCGTCAGGCGCTGCGCGAGCTGCTCATCGAGCCCGAGCTGAACGGGCTCCAGGAGCTGCTGCGGCGCGCCGTGGACCGTGGCGAGGTCGCCGCGGACAACCCCGCGCTGAACTACGTCATGCACATGCTGGTCGGCGCGGTCGTCGCCCGGCAGCTCATCGAGGACCGGTCGCCGGACCGGAGCTTCCTCTCCTCGTACCTCGACGCCGTGGTCCTCCCCTCCCTCGGCGTCTGACCGTCCCCAGCAGGACCCTTCTCACCTGACGCGTGCCGCTCTCGCCGTCGGGCCGGCTCCCCATGCCCTGATCCCTCGATAGACCGGGAGTACGCCCTCGTGGCCACGTTCCTCTACAAGCTCGGACGGCTCGCGTTCCGGCGCCGCCACTATGTCGCCCTGGTGTGGGTGGCGCTGCTGGCGCTCGCCGGGGTCGGTGCCGCCTCCGCGTCCACCCCCACGTCAAGCTCCTTCTCCATCCCGGGAACGGAGGCCCAGAAGGCCTTCGACCTGCTGGAACAGCGCTTCCCCGGAGGCAGCGCCGACGGCGCCACCGCCCGGGTCGTCTTCAAGGCGCCCGCGAACGAGAAGATGACCGACGCCGGCCACAAGGCCGAGGTCCGCGCGATCGTGGACGAGCTGTCGGGCAGCTCCGACCAGGTCTCCTCGGTGACCGATCCGTACACCGCGAAGGCCGTCTCGAAGGACGGGTCGACGGCGTATGTCTCGGTCTCGTACAAGGTCGCCTCGATGGAGCTGACGGACGAGACCCGTACGGCGCTGGAGGAGACCGGCGCCGACGCGCGGGCGCAGGGGCTGGCGGTGGAGATCGGCGGTGACGCGCTCCAGGCCGCCCCGGAGACCGGTGCCACCGAGATCATCGGTGTGGCCATCGCCGCGGTGGTCCTCGTCATCACCTTCGGATCGCTGATCGCGGCCGGGCTGCCGCTGCTCACCGCGCTCATCGGCGTCGGTGTCGGCATCTCCACCATCACCGCGCTCGCCAATGTCCTGGACCTGGGCTCCACCACCTCCACGCTGGCGATGATGATCGGTCTCGCGGTCGGGATCGACTACGCGCTGTTCATCGTCTCCCGCTACCGCGCCGAGCTGGCCGAGGGCAGGGCCCGTGAGGAGGCGGCGGGACGGGCCGTCGGCACCGCCGGGTCCGCCGTGGTCTTCGCCGGTCTGACGGTCGTCATCGCGCTGGTCGGCCTCGCCGTCGTCAATATCCCGATGCTCAGCAAGATGGGCTTCGCCGCCGCCGGTACGGTCGTGATCGCCGTCCTCATCGCGCTCACCCTGATCCCGGCGCTGCTCGGCTTCGCCGGCGCGCGGGTGCATGGACGCAAGGACCGCAAGGCGCTGGAGAGCGACGCCGAGGGACACCACCACCACGCCGGGCGCAAGCCCAATCTGGGCACCCGCTGGGCGCGTTTCGTGCTGCGCAGGCCCGTCGCCGTCCTGATCACCGCCGTCGTCGGGCTCGGGGCGATCGCCATTCCGGCGACCTCGCTGGAGCTGGGCCTGCCGGACGACGGTTCGCAGCCGGTCAGCACCACCCAGCGCAAGGCGTACGACCTGCTGTCCGACGGCTTCGGTCCCGGCTTCAACGGGCCGCTGATGGTCGTGGTCGACGGCAGGGCCGACGACAACGCCAAGGCGACGGCCACCGAGGTCGCCGACACCGTGAAGAAGATGGACGGTGTCGCCGTCGTCACGCCGTCCACCCTCAACAAGGCGGGCGACACCGCGACCATCACGGTGATCCCCGAGGACCGGCCGTCCTCGGTCGGGACCGAGAACCTGGTGCACTCCATCCGCGCCACGGGCGGGGAGATCGCGGCGGACAACGGGGCCGAGGTCCTGGTCACCGGCGCCACGGCGATGAACATCGACTTCTCGCAGAAGATGAACGACGCGCTGCTGCCCTATCTCGCGCTGGTCGTCGGTCTGGCGTTCCTGCTGCTGATGCTGGTCTTCCGGTCCGTGCTCGTACCGCTCAAGGCGGCCCTCGGCTTCCTGCTCTCCGTCGTCGCCGCGCTCGGCGCGGTGGTCGCGGTCTTCCAGTGGGGCTGGCTCGGCGGTCTGCTCGGGGTCGAGCAGACCGGTCCCGTGATGTCGATGATGCCGATCTTCATGGTGGGCGTGGTGTTCGGCCTGGCCATGGACTACGAGGTCTTCCTGGTCACCCGGATGCGGGAGGCGTATGTCCACGGGGAGCGGCCGGGCGAGGCGATCGTCACCGGCTTCCGGCACGGCGCCCGGGTGGTCTCGGCCGCGGCGGTGATCATGATCGCCGTCTTCGCGGGCTTCATCGGCTCCAGCGAGTCGATGATCAAGATGATCGGTTTCGGTCTCGCGATCGCCGTCTTCTTCGACGCGTTCGTGGTCCGGATGGCGATCGTGCCCGCGGTGCTCGCGCTGCTCGGGAAGAAGGCCTGGTGGCTGCCGCGCTGGCTGGACCGGGCGCTGCCCAATGTGGACGTGGAGGGCGAGGCGCTGCGCAAGCGGCTGGGTGACACGGAGGGTTCCGACGGCGGTCCGGGGCCCGAGCGGGAACTGGTGGTCGTCTGAGGCCGGGGCGCCCGGCCGTCTGAGGCCGGGCCCCCGGACACCCGGGGCTGGTCCCCCAGGACATCCCGGGGGACGGTCCCACCCGAAACGCCGGGACCTCGGCGCGAGCGGCGCGTGGTCCCGGTACGCACCGGCAGCCGTGGGGACGGGAGCCGGAGCGGTGCACGCGGCCCGGTCCCGCACCCCTGGGAAGGTGTGGGACCGGGCCGCCGTGCTGTCCGCGGGGGGCTCCCGGGTGGGCTCCCCGATCCTCAGGTCCGGTGCGGCAGCCTGTCCCTCAGATCCGGTGGAGCGGCCTGTCTCTCAGGTCCGGTGGAGCAGCCTGCCGAGCTCGTTCTCGACCTGGATGTCGTGGCGTTCCTCACCCGCGGGGATCATCGCGTACGAACTCCTCAGGAACCGGCGCAGCGGCATGGAGTCGAACTGCACCAGCGCCACGCCTTCCGGCGAGTGGAACTCCAGCACCGTCTGCGCCCTGCCGCAGGGCCAGACCTGTACGTCACCGTCGCCGGAGGGCAGCCGCAGTCCCTCGTCGAGAAGGTCCCGGGCGAAGGCCCAGACCACCTCGCGGTGGTCGAGGGAGACCTCGGGGGGAAACACGATCCGCATGGCGAGCGGATCAGCGCCGTCGTAGCGAAGGGTGACCGAGACGGCCTTGGAATGGGGGGCGTCGGTGATGAGACGGCATTTGGCGGGCTGCTCGACGACGGGTGACATCGGCTGGCTCCTCTGCACTGCTGTGGCTGCGGAACACGGCTGGGGGCGCGGGTGCGGCTGCGACTGCGGCTCGGGAACGGATGAGATCCCCTCCGTTTGGGAGCGATTTAATACTTAATCATACAAAGAATGTCGGTTTGGCACTAATTCTTCCGAGTGAGGACATCCGTCGATCACGGGCGCGGCAACCCGCGTACAACCTGCTCTTGCGAACTGTTCGCAACAGGGCTCTATCATCGAACGGCTTGCCACCCCCCGCACCCCCCTCGCACCCCCCGGCGCAGCCCGTGCGCAGCATCAGCAGCAGGAAGCGGAGCCCGCTCATGCATGTCCCCGACGGATTCATCGATGTACCCGTTTCGGTCGCCGCCGGCGTCGTCGCCGCGGGTGCCGTGGCGGTCAGTCTCCGCGGCGCGCGCCGCGAGCTGGACGAGCGCACCGCGCCGCTCGCCGGCCTGGTCGCCGCCTTCATCTTCGCCGTGCAGATGCTCAACTTCCCCGTGGCGGCCGGTACGAGCGGCCATCTGCTGGGCGGGGCACTGGCGGCCATACTCGTCGGCCCCTATACCGGTGTCCTCTGTGTCTCCGTCGTCCTGCTGATGCAGGGCATCCTCTTCGCGGACGGCGGGCTCACCGCGCTCGGCGTCAACATCACCGTCATGGCCGTGGTGACGACCGTCGTGTCGTACACGCTCTTCCGCGGCCTGGCCAAGATCCTGCCCCGCACCCGCCGCTCGGTGACCGTCTCGGCCTTCGTCGCCGCGCTGGTCTCCGTACCGGCCGCGGCGCTCGCGTTCACCGGTATCTACGCCCTCGGAGGGACCACGGACGTCCCGATCGGCAAGGTGCTGACCGCGATGGTCGGCGTCCATGTGCTCATCGGGATCGGCGAGGCCGTGATCACCGCGCTGACGGTCGGCGCGGTCGTCGCCGTACGCCCCGACCTGGTCCACGGCGCCCGGGGACTGTCCGCGCCGCTGAAGCTGCGGGTGGGCGGGGAACTGGTCGACGCCGCTCCGGCCGCCACGCCCGCGCCGGTCCCCGTGGCCGCCCGCTCGCCGCGCGGGCTCTGGGCCGCGGGCCTGGTCACCGCCCTCGTCCTGGCGGGGTTCGTCTCCTTCTACGCCTCCGCCAACCCCGACGGTCTGGAGAAGGTCGCCGCGGACCACGGCATCGACCGGAAGACCGAGGAGCACGCCTCCGCCGACTCCCCGCTCGCCGACTACGGGGTCAAGGACGTCTCCGACGCCCGTCTCTCCGGAGGCCTCGCCGGAGTGATCGGTGTGAGCGGGACGGTCGCCGTGGGCAGCGGGATCTTCTGGGCGGTGCGCCGCCGCCGTACCGCCGCCGCCTCCCCGTCCACCGGGTCCGCCGTCGGCGGGAACGCCTGACATGGGCGCGGGCCATGCCCACAAGCTCTACCGGCACGGGCACTCGCCGGTCCACCGGCTCCCGCCGCACTGCAAGCTCGCCGCCGTCTTCTGCTTCGTGATCGTGGTGGTCTCCACCCCGCGCGAGGCGGTCTGGGCGTTCGCGCTGTACGGGGTGCTGCTCGCGGCCGTCGCGGCGGTGGCCCGCATTCCCGCGGGCTTCCTGCTGCGCCGGCTGCTGATCGAGATCCCGTTCGTGGCGTTCGCGGTGCTCATGCCGTTCGTGGTCCCCGGTGACGAGGTCCGGTTCCTGGGGGTGTCCCTGAGCGTGCCCGGACTCTGGGGGGCCTGGAACGTACTCGCCAAGGGCACGCTGGGCGTCGCCGCGTCCGTGATCCTCGCCTCCACCACCGAGCTGCGGTCCCTGCTGCTCGGCCTCCAGCGGCTGAGGCTCCCCCCGCTGCTCGTGCAGATCGCCTCCTTCATGATCCGTTACGGCGATGTCATCACCGACGAGATGCGCCGGATGTCGATCGCCCGGCGCTCACGCGGCTTCGAGGCACGGGGCGTACGGCACTGGGGGGTGCTGGCCAAGTCCGCCGGCGCGCTCTTCATCCGCTCCTACGAGCGGGGTGAGCGGGTCCATCTGGCGATGGTGAGCCGGGGATACACGGGCACGATGCCCGTCATCGACGAGGTGACCGCGTCCCGGGCGCAGTGGACCGGTGCGGCGGCCCTCCCGCTGACGGCGCTCGCCGTCTGTCTGCTTGGCTGGACCCTATGACCGTGCCACCGACCGTTCCCCCCGCAGTCCCTCCGGGCGTTCCCCCCGCTCCTTCTCTTGAGGTCAGCGGGCTCGCGTACGCCTATCCGGACGGCCACCAGGCCCTCTTCGGTGTCGAGCTGACCGTCGGGCGCGGTGAGCGGGTGGCGCTGCTCGGCCCCAACGGCGCCGGCAAGACCACGCTCGTCCTGCATCTCAACGGCATCCTCACGGCGGGGGCCGGTTCGGTCGCGGTCGCCGGGCTGCCGGTGGCCAAGGCCCATCTCGCGGAGATCCGGCGCCGGGTGGGCATCGTCTTCCAGGACCCGGACGACCAGTTGTTCATGCCGACGGTGCGTGAGGACGTGGCCTTCGGCCCGGCCGCCGCCGGACTGCGCGGCCCCGAGCTGGAGGCGCGGGTCGTCACCGCGCTCGGCCGGGTCGGGATGGCGGAGTACGCGGACCGGCCGCCGCACCATCTCTCGTTCGGGCAGCGCCGCCGGGTCGCGGTGGCGACCGTCCTGGCGATGGAACCGGAGATCCTCGTCCTCGACGAGCCCTCGTCCAATCTGGACCCCGCGTCCCGGCGTGAACTCGCCGACATCCTGCGGTCCCTGGACATCACCGTGCTGATAGTCACGCACGACCTGCCGTACGCGCTCGAACTCTGCCCCCGCGCGGTGATCCTCAGTGACGGTGTCATCGTGGCCGACGGGCCCACGCACCGGCTGCTGGGCGACGAGGAACTGATGTCCGCGCACCGGCTGGAGCTGCCGTTCGGTTTCGACCCGCGTTCCGTGTCGCCGGGACACGTAGCACCATAGAGGGGGTCGCGCCGCCGGGGCGTGGCGCGATGACGGACGGGTGGGGCGGACGTGGACGTCCAGGGCACGGTGGCGGCGGGCTTCGAGCCGGTCAGGGACGCTTTCGTACGGAACTTCGAGCGGCTCGGTGAACGGGGGGCGGCGGTCGCCGTCTTCCAGGACGGGCGCAAGGTCGTGGACCTGTGGGCGGGGACACGCGATGTGGACGGGCCGGACCAGGGCTTGGGCCAGGTGCCGGACCAGGGCTTGGGCCAGGTGTCGGACCGTCTTCCCGATGCCGCGCCGTGGGCCGTGGACACCGCGCAGGTCGTCCGCTCGGCGACGAAGGGCGTCGCCGCCGCCGTACCGCTTCTGCTGCACCAGCGCGGGCAGATCGATCTCGACGCCCCCGTCGGCACGTACTGGCCGGAGTTCAAGGCCGCGGGCAAGGAGCGGGTGCTGGTACGGCATCTCCTCTCGCACCGCGCGGGCGTGCCCGTGCTCGACCGGCCGCTCACCCCGGCCGAGGCGCTCGACGGGGAGTCCGGGGCACGCGCGCTGGCCGCCCAGCGGCCCGTCTGGGAGCCGGGCACGGACCACGGCTACCACGCGCACACCTACAGCTGGCTGATCGCCGAACTGGTCAGACGGGTCACCGGGCGGAGCGTCGGCCGGTGGATCGCCGAGGAGATCGCCCGTCCGCTGGGGCTGGACTTCTGGGTGGGGCTGCCCGCCGAGGAGGCCCACCGGGTCGGGCGGATCGGATCGCTGAGCGAGCCGTCGGCGGTCGGCGGCGCACTGCGGCTGCGCCCCAAACGGTCGGTCTCCGAGGCCTACCGGGACACGGAGTCGCTCACCCGTCGCGCCTTCGGGGTGATCGACCCGCGGCCCGACGAGAACGACCCGGCGTACCGGGCCGCCGAACTGCCCGGCTCCGGTGGTATCTCGACGGCGCGCGCCCTCGCCCGGTGCTACGCCGCGATGATCGGCCCGGTCGACGGCCACCGGCTGTTCGCGCCCGCCACGCTGACCCTGGCGCGTACGGAGGAGTCGGCGGGCCCTGACCGGGTCCTGGTCGTCGCCACCCGTTTCGGCCTGGGCTTCATGCTGCACGGCCCGGCGGCACCGCTGCTCGGCCCCGGCTCGTTCGGACATCCGGGGCGCGGCGGCTCGCTGGGCTTCGCGGACCCCGAGTCGGGGATCGCGTTCGGGTATGTGACGAACGGCATGCGGAAGGGAGTCACCGCGGATCCGCGCGCGCAGGCGCTGGTACGGGCGGTACGGTCTGCGGCGTCCGGGGGATCGGCGCCTTGAGGCCGTGAGGCCGTGAGGCTTGAGATCCTGAGGCTCTGAGGCTCTGAGGCTCTGAGGCTCTGAGGCTCTGAGGACAGGGACGGGGTGGCCCGATGGCCGGGCCACCGGGGCCGGGCCACATGGCGGTCGGGTGTTCCCGCCGCCGTACTACCCGGGATCGCGCTCGGAGTTGACCGGCACCACATTGGTGAGGTCCACCGCGGGACGCAGCGCCCTGGCGAGCTTGACGGCGTCGTCCACCGCCCACAAGTGGGTGAAGAACAGCCGCGGTTCCTCCGTCAGACCGTGGTTGTGGACCTCGACGAGCTCGATCCCGCCGCGCCGCAGGGTCTTGAGGACGTCCTGGACCTCGTCGGCGATCATGGCGAAGTCGCCGTTGAGCGCGGCCCGTCCGCCGCCCAGGGGCTGGAAGTTGAAGGCCGAGGTCGCGCCCAGGCCCTGGGGCAGGACCAGGCCCCCGTCGATGATGGGCTCGCGGCGGGCGAAGACGGACTTGTAGATCCCGCCGTCGTTGGAGCCCTTGACCCCCATCACCGCCTCGATCCCGGGGATGTCCAGGGCGATGCGCGGCGGCCGTCCCACAGGCTTGGCGGGCGGGCTCTTGGTCCGGTCGATGGCGACTTTCAGACCACGGGCCAGTGCCACCGCGTCGTGCCCGTGCCCGTGGATATGGGTCCACCACACGTCCGGCTCGTGGGCGAGCAGATGCTTGTGGAGCGCGGTCACCGCGATGCCATGATCCGTCAACGCGTCGATCACCTGCTGGAGTTCGTCCTCGGCGACATTCAGATCACCCATGACCAGGACGCTGTCGTCGCTGTACCGGACGAAGGCCGCGTGTGAACCCAGGGCGAGCCCGGGGGTCACCTTGACGCCGTGAGAGATCACCTTGAGGTCGTCGCGCGGGAAACGGGTGTGGTAGAAGAGGTTGCGCACGGTGCTGCCCGAACGGCCCAGCGCCTTCGCGACCTGCTTCCAGTCCGCCACCGTGGTGGGTACCGGTGTGGCGTGCCCGTGGTCGTCGCCCCCGCCGGACTTCACCTGGGGGGTTCCGTCGGCCTTGCTGGGCTCGGTCAGGGTGGCCACGGTTCCCACTCCGGCCAGCACGGGGGCGAGCGCGGCCGCGACCACCAGCCGCCGTCGGGGCCGTGCGACCGCTGTGTCCTGTGTGTCGCTTTCCTGCTGCGAGTCTCCGCTCATCACATTTGTACCTCCGTGACGAGATCAAAACATGATCCGCCGGAGCGCGCGATCCGCGGAACGGTGCCCGGCGGTCGCCGAACAGCCCCTGGGGGCAGCGGTGCTGGGCCGTGATG
The DNA here is from genome assembly GCF_042890865.1 of Streptomyces sp. NPDC002018. NCBI lineage: Bacteria > Bacillati > Actinomycetota > Actinomycetes > Kitasatosporales > Streptomycetaceae > Streptomyces > Streptomyces sp. NPDC002018. The sequence continues at coordinate 174,879 of NZ_JBIASO010000012.1, read as the reverse complement.
CCGAGCCGTTCCGTTGGGTCATCCGGGGCACGGGTGCCGGGACCCTGGTGCGGCCGGTGCGGTCGGCGACATGATCGCCCGATGACACGTTTCGAGGGATACGGCGTACTGATCACCGGCGCGGGACAGGGCATCGGCGCGGAGACCGCGCGCCGGCTGGCGGGGGAGGGGGCGCGCGTCCTGGTCACGGACCTCGACGAGAAGCGCGCGACGCGTGCGGCGGAGACCATCCCGGGCGCGCTGGCGTACGGCTGCGATGTGGCCGACCGCGCGTCGGTGGAGGCGGCGGTCGCGTACGCGGTGGAGCGCTTCGGCCGGTTGGACGTCCTGGTCAACAACGCCTACGCGTGCACCCCGGACGCCCCGCTCTTCGAGGACGAGTCGGACGAGGTCTGGGCGAGGGATCTGGACATCACGCTCACCGGCGCCTTCCGCTGCGCCCGCGCGGCACTTCCGCATCTTGTCGCCTCCGGCCGGGGCGCGATCGTCACGATCGGTTCCGTCAACGGCGAGCAGGACTTCGGCAATCACGCGTACAGCGCGGCCAAGGCGGGCCTGGCCGGCCTCACCCGTACCCTCGCGGGCCACGCGGCGCCCAGGGGGGTACGGGTCAACCTCGTCGCCCCGGGGACGATCGCCACGGACGCCTGGGCGGGCAGGGAGACGCAGTTGGGCCGCGCGGCCCCCCACTACCCGATGGGCAGGGTGGGTACGCCGGCCGATGTGGCGTCGGCGGTCGCGTTCCTGGCGTCCCGGGACGCCGCGTGGATCACGGGGGTGACGCTGCCGGTGGACGGCGGGCTCCTGACGAGCAATGTGGGACTGAGGCGGGCGCTCGGCGGCGAGGTGTGACGCCGAGCGCCGAGCGCCGACTGCCGGCCGCCGACTGCCGAGCGCCGACTGCCGAGCGCGGGCCCTGGGCCGCGGGCCGCGCGTCCGGCGCGGTCCCGTGCGGTCCCGTGGGGGGACGTCGTGGCGCGAGGCGGGTCTCGGGCGGCGCGGCGGTGGGTCGCCCGGTGCTCGGGTCGCGGGCGGTCGGGTCGCCCGGTGCTCCGGTCGCCGGTGCTCGGGTCGCCCGGTGCTCGGCTCGCGCGGCGTTCAGGTCGGTCAGGCGGTGTGCAGCATCAGGCCGATGCCGACCACCATCAGACCCGCCGCCGCGATCCGGGGGGTGCCGAAGCGTTCCTTGAAGAAGAGCGCCCCGATGGCCGCGCCCACGATGATGGAGGACTCGCGCAGCGCCGCGACCGGCGCGAGGGGCGCGCGGGTCTGGGCCCACAGGACCAGCCCGTACGCCACCATGGAGAGGGCCGCGCCCAGAAGGCCGAGCAGGGCGTGGGGGCGGAGCTGGGTGAGGAGCAGGGCGCGGCGGGTGTACACGGCGTACGCCGGGATCAGCAGGCCCTCCAGCATCATCAGCCAGGCGATGTAGCCGACCGGTGAGCCCGAGTTCCGTACGCCCACGCCGTCCACGACGGTGTACAGGGCGATGAACAGGCCCGTCGCGAGCGCGGCCAGCAGCGCGGGCCAGTCGGGTCCGCCCCGGGGACCCCCGTACGACCCCCGTATCCCCCAGAGCGCGAGGCCCACCAGCCCCGCCGAGGCGACCGCGACCCCCGCCGCCTGCCAGACGTCCAGCGACTCGCCCACGAACACCGCCGCCAGCACGGTGACCACCAGGGGCGCCGTGCCCCGCGCGATCGGATACATCTGGCCGAAGTCCCCGAGGCTGAACGAGCGCATCAGCAGGAGCAGATAGCCGACGTGCAGCAGCGCCGAGACGATCAGATACGGCCAGGCCGCCGCGTCCGGCACCGGCGCGAAGCACACGACGACCGCGCCGAGCACCGACGCGCCCCCGGCGATCAGGGTGGAGGCGACGAGCTGGTCCTTCATGGAGTGGGCGATGGCGTTCCAGCTCGCGTGGGTGAGGGCGGCGACCAGGACCGCGACGGCGACGAGCGGTGTCACGCCTTGCGCTCGCGCACGTCCACCAGAGTGCCGCCCGCGTGCTTGACCAGGGACGCCGGGTCCATGGGGAACACCGTGTGCGGGGTGCCCGCCGCGGCCCACACCACGGCGTGTGCGAGCAGCCCCCGGTCGGCGAGCACACGGGTCTTCGTGCGGTGTCCGAAGGGCGGGACGCCGCCGATGGCGTATCCGGTGGTCTCCCGTACGGCCTCGGCGTCGGCCCGCGTCACGGCCGCCGCGCCCAACTCCTGCCGCACCCGCTCCACATCGACCCGTGAGGCGCCGTCCATCAGGACCAGTACGGGCACCCCGTCGGCCTCGAAGACCAGCGACTTGACGATCTCGCCGAGGCCGCAGCCGATCGCGGCGGCGGCCTCCGCGGCGGTGCGGGTGGCGTCGGGGAAACGGCGGATCCGCTCCTTGACCTCGTCGAGGCCGAGCTCGCGCAGGGCCTTGGCGAACCGGGGGTGGGCGGCGGAAGCGGTGGTGTGGGGAGTGCTCATGGGCCGCACGCTAGCGCTCACGGCACGACCGGTACCACCGCCTTTACCCCGGGGCCCCTTCCCGGACCCTTTCCCAAACCCTTCCCCGGGCCCCGGGCGGGACCTCGCGGACCGGACCGGGAACGCGGAACGCAAGCGCGGACGCGGACACCGACACCGACGAGCAGCCCCCCGGCCCCACTCGAACAGCCGAGCGGCTCGGCACCGGCTCTTGACGGCGTGGGCCGGGCGGGTGACGCTCAAGCAATCCGCTGCAATCGGATCGTCACGGGGAGAGGTCATGCGCCTGCGTTTCCTGGGGATCATCCCGAACACCGGCAAGGATGACTCGCCCACCATCTGGCTGGACGAGGACAGTGGAGACCTGCTGATCCAGTCCTACCGGGCCACCGAGGAGGAGGTGAAGGCGTGCCAGGAGATCGGTTCGATTCCCGGCCATGGCACGGACGTCCCGGACCATGAAGCGATCATTCGGTTGCCGAAGGTCATGATCCAGTACATCCCCCGACCGGATGGAGGCATCGCCGATGAAGCCTCCGGCGCGTGAGCCGTTGTCCCGTGCGCGACGAACCGCCATCCATCTGGAGGTTCGTGATCAGTACGCGAGCACTGATCCCGACTTCCTCGAATGGCGCGAGGGCCGCCGCACGTTCACGCCGGACAACCGTGCGGACTGGTGGGAGGGCTGGCACGACGCGGTACAGGCTGCTGTTTCGCGTGGGGTCGCGGTTCGTCGTGCCCGCGTGGTCTCCGAACCTCTGACCGAGTACGTTCGGTGGGAATACGACTATGCGGTGACCAATATCGCCGCCGGTGAGGATGTTCGTTGGCTTCCGCGACGCCAAGCCAAAGACCTCGCGGTGCCCGCTGTGGATTTCTGGGTGTTCGACGGTGAGTTGGTGCTTTTCCATCACTTCAGCGGGGACGGCGTTCTGACGGAACGCGAGTACGTCAACGACGCGACCTTGGCTGCGTGGTGCAATTCTGCATTCGATTCCGTCTGGGAGCGGGCCACGCCTCACGAGGAGTACAAGCCGGTCTAGTGCGATCAGCATCGTCTAGCGTCCAAGAGGCCCGGCAAGCCTTGGCCGGTCGTCTTCGCGAGTTGGTCAAGGATGCCGGACTGGACGGCAAGGATCTCGCGGCCTTGTGCGGCTGGCACCCTTCAAAGGTTTCTCGGATCTCGACAGCAAAGACGCAACCGAGTGAGGACGATATTCGGTCGTGGTGCCAGGCGTGCGACGCCGAGGATCAGATAGGCGACTTGATCGCGTCGCTTCGGGCCACTGAGGGTACCTGGCTGACGTGGCGTCGGTTGGAGCGCGCGGGGCTCAAACGGTCCCAAGAGGAACGGCTACCGCTGTACCAGCGCACGCGACGTTTCCGCTCGTACAGCGTGTGGGCACTTCCCGGACTCCTCCAGACCTACCAGTACACCGAGGACGTGCTTCGGACGATTCAGCAACAGCGGGTGCCAATGGATGATGTGGCCGACGCGGTGGCTGCCCGTATGGAGAGACAGCGAGTGCTGCGTGAGGGACGGCGGGTGTTCGCTTTCCTGATCGAAGAACCCGTTCTGAGAAACACACTCAGCACTGGGGCGGCACAGGAAGAACAGCTGGAGCATCTGCTCACTGTAAGTGCCTTGCCCAATGTCAGTCTCGGTGTCATTCCTGTCGCTCAGCAACGCCCTCAACTTCCGGTTGAGAACTTCTGGATCTATGACAACGCACAAGTCAACGTGGAGTTGGTGTCGGGTTACTTGATGCTGACTCAGCCCAGCGAGGTCACGGCATATTCGGATACCTACACCAAGCTCTCCGGCATGGCTGTCCACGGTGCGCGGGCGCGTGCCTTGATCTACAAGGCGCGGGACTCGCTTGTCTGACTCGTCTGCAATCACGTGCAATCCGCTGTGAGGTGAGGCCCTGGCGTTCCTAGCGTTGTCGTGATCCAGGCGACGTGAAGGGGTCGGCATGAGCGAGTGGCACCCCCGAGAGGGCGGGCTCCGACTCCCCCCCCGGTGATTCCTCAATGGACGGTCAGCCATCGGGGGTGGGCCAAAGACCCCTCCCCGGTGGTGGAAACCCCGGACAGGCCGATTCGACCGGGGTGGGGCCGACAACTCGGCTTCATGGCCAGGGGTTGAACCCTCGACACCATCTGAAGACGGAGGTACGGCACAGATGACGCAGACGCCCGCACCGTGGGGCACGCAACGAATGGGGCCGTACGCGGCCACCATCACGGTGCCGCAGTACACGCCCGTGATCGATGCCGAAACGCAGATCGCTGTCATCGTGGACGAGCACGGCCGGACGGTCGAGCTGGGTAACCACGGCACCAGCACGAGCGGACTGACGCCCACCACGACCACCCCCGGTGACGGGTCCGGTCCGGGCAGCGCGACCGACGCGGACAGCACCGAGTCGTACGACCAGGACCAGAGTTCCGGCTGATGACTGACAGCAGGTCGGTACTGGTGCTGACCAACCCCTACGACGTGACGGCGGACATGGTGCTGCGGCTTCTCGCCGAGCGCCGGGTTCCCGTGGTCCGTCTCGACCCCGGTACCGACCTGCACACGGGTGCCTCGCTGACCGCCAAGTACCGTACGGGCGACCAGCGGGGCACCCTGCGCACGGCAAGCCGGGAACTCGACACCACGCGGATTCGGTCCGTCTGGGTCCGCAGGCCCTCGCCCTACGAGGGGCCGCGGGGGCTGAGCGACCAGGACCGCCGGTTCGCCGCGGAACAAGCGCTGTGGGGCACGGGGGGCGTCCTCGCGTCACTGCCGGGCGCGCGCTACGTCAATCACCCGTGGAACAACCGAGCTGCCGAGTTCAAGCCCGCGCAGCTCTCGACCGCGCAACGCTGTGGGTTCCGGATGCCCAGCACGGTGATCACCAACGATCCGCACGAGGCACGGACGTTCGCCTCCCACCAGCCCGCCGGAGTGGTGTACAAGCCCGTGTGGAACACGCCCTACCGCGTGGACGGCCGGCCACACGGCGTGTGGGTCCGGGAGGTGCACGGGGCCGAGATCACGGACGCCGTGTCCGTTTGTCCGCACATGTTCCAAGCCAAGGTTGACAAGGCGTTCGATGCGCGGGTGACCGCCGTGGGCGACCGGCTGTTCGGGGTCCGGATCGACAGCCCCGATCTCGACTGGCGCCGCCGTCAGGACCTGATGACGTGCACACCGATCGAGGTGCCCGAGTCGGTCGCGCATGCGGTCATTGCCTATCTCGCCGAACTCCGTTTGCTCTACGGCGCGTTCGACTTCGCCGTCACCGCCGCGGGCGACTGGTACTTCCTTGAGTGCAACCCGAACGGCCAATGGGCGTGGCAGCCGGCGGAGACCGCCGCAGCAATCGCCCATGCTCTTACCGACCAGCTGGAGAAAGGTCCCGACGCGTGAGCACATCGGCTCAGCTCCGCAACACCTTGACGGACAGACTCGCCGAGGAGGGCACCCTGACGGAACCCGAGTGGCGCAGCGCCGCCAAGACGGTTCCCCGCGAGCTGTTCACGGGGTCCTACTTCAGGCCAGTGCCGGGAAGTGTTCCGACCAGCTACCGACCAGTCCGGGACGGCGAGCCCGGATGGCTGAAGGGTGTCTACTCCGACGAGACGCTGATCACCCAACTGGACGGCCGGATCAGGCCCGACGACGTCACCGAGGGGGCCGTGACCGGCTCCCCGTCGTCGTCGTCCACCCTGCCGTCGCTGGTGCTGCGCATGTGGCAGCAGCTCGATGCCCAGACCGGGCACCGGGTGCTGGAGATCGGCACCGGAACCGGGTACTCGACCGCCCTTGGCGCGCACCGTCTCGGAGACACCAACCTGACCAGCATCGAGTACGACCCGGTGGTAGGCGAGGCTGCGGCCACGGCGCTCAAGACGGCCGGGTTCGCGCCCAGGCTGATCATCGGTGACGGGCTGCGTGGCGACCCGGACGGGGGCCGGTACGACCGCCTGATCGCCACGTGTTCGGTCCGGTACATCCCGCCGCCGTGGCTGCACCAGGTGAGGCCGGGCGGAAAGATCCTGGTCACCTTCTCCGGGTGGAGCTACGCCAACGCCCTCGCGCTGCTCGACGTGACCGGTCCCGGGGAGGCCACGGGCCGGTTCCTGCCCGGTTACACCAGCTTCATGATCGCCCGGCCGCACGACCGCCCGCCCCGCCCGACGCCGGCCCTGCTGCCCGGGGACGAGCGACCGAGCCGGATCGACCCCGCCAAGCTCGACGGCTGGACCGGCGCTTGGGTCGCGCAGCTCGCGGCACCCTCGGCCGAACGCATGGGGGCGGGAGCGGAACAGATCCTCTGGGACGTGTCCACCGGTTCGCAGGCCCGGACGGCCCTCAACCCCCATGGTGGATGGACCGTCGTACAGCGTGGTTCCGTCCGTCTGTGGGATCGGGTCGAGCGGGCCGTGCAGCACTGGCAGGCCGCTGACGAACCTCACCAGGAGGGATTCGGCATCACGGTGTCGGCCGCCGGTCAGCGAGTGTGGATCGGCACCGAGGACGGGCCAGGCTGGGACCTGCCAATCTGACGCCCGGCGATCCCGCCCGGTATACCCCCCCCGATGGAGCTGCGTCACTTCGCTGTCGTGGGTCCGGCGGAGGAGTGCGCCGGCACATGACGCCGACGGGGTGGCGGGCGGCGGGGCGGCGGTCGGGGGCATGGTCCTGCTCGCCAGGCCGCCCCGTGTCCGCCGCCCCCTGGCCGGGGTGTGGTCAGCCCGCGCGGAGTACCGCTGCCACCACCGGGCCCGCCGCGTCTCCGCCGTGGCCGCCCGACTGGACGACCGCCGCCGCGGCCACGTCGTTCTGGAAGCCGGTGAACCAACTGTTCGACGTGGCCTGGCCGTCGACCTCCGCCGAGCCCGTCTTCGCGCCCTTGTCGCCGCCGAGGCCGGACATCGCGTCGGCCCCCGTACCGCTCGTCGCCGTGAGCCGCATCATGTCGCGGAGCTGCTGCGCCACGGAGTACGGGAGCGAGCGCGCGGCGGTGGCCAGGGTGCGGTCGTCCAGCGAACGCGGCACGATGACGGGCTGCTTGAACGTGCCGTTCTTCGCGGTGGCGGTGATGGACGCCATGTTGAGCACGTTCATCTGGACCGTGCCCTGCCCGATGTACTGCGCCGCCGCCTCACCGCCGGCCGCGGCCGGCACGCTTCCGTCGAAGGACGGGACACCGGTCTTCCAGTTGTCGAGGCCGATGCCGAAGACCTCCTCGGCCTCGCTCTTCAGCGCCGCGTCGTCGCCCGCGTCGTCGATCAGCTTGATGAAGGCGGTGTTGCAGGAGCGGGCGAAGCTCTGCGCGAAGGTGCCGTCCGGGATCGAGAACCCGTCCAGGTTCTGGAACGTACGGCCCTGGTACATCGCGGTCTGCGGACACTCGGCGGGACGGTCGGCGCCGGCCAGGCCCTTCTCCAGCAGCATCGCCGCGGTCACGATCTTCATCGTGGAGCCGGGCGCCTGCTTGCCGAGCATGGCCGCGTTGAAGCCGTCCTGGCGGTTGTTGGCGACCGCCAGGATCTCGCCCGTACTGGGCTTGACCGCCGCGACCGACGCCTCGCTGAACTTCTTCACCGCCTCCTCGGCGGCGGCCTGCACCTGGGCGTCGAGCGTGGTCCGCAGCGTGCCCTCCTTGCCCTTGGCGAGGGTGAGCAGGGTCTTCCCCGGGACGCTGTCGCCGTCGCTCTTCAGCGACAGCTCGATGCCGGGCGTCCCGCCCGCGTCCGCGCCGTACCGCTCCCGGAGCTGGTCCAGGACGGACGAGAGCGAGGGGTACTTCTCCTTCGTCAGCTCCGTGCCGTCGCGGTCCACCGCCTTGATCGGCGGCACCTTCGCCTCGGAGGTCTCCAGACGGGTGGTCTCCGTCAGCTCGGGATGGATCACGGACGGCGCCCAGTCCACCAGCGGGCGCCCGGTGGTCAGTCCGCGCACCACGGTCAGCTCGGAGCTGTACGACCACGGCTTGCTCTCGCCGCCTGACGTCACCGTGGCCTTGACGGTGAACGGCACCTTCGCGCCCACCGCCGGGCCCGGGGTGATCACCGCGTCGGTGACATGGGCCTGGTCGCGGTAGCCCGTGATGACGGGTGCGGCGGCGGTCGGGTTGTTGGTGAGCTGCGCGACCTCCGCGCCGTCGGCCCCGCTCGCCCACCCCGCGAGGAAGTCCTTCGCGGCCTTGTCGATCTCCCCGGCGCTCAGAGGTCCGGTCTTGACCTCCCGCGTCGCGGAGGTGGTGGTGGTGCCAGAACCCCCGCCGGTGATCCCGCTGTAGACGTTGTACGCGCCGTACCCCACCCCGCCGGCGACCACGGCGAACACACCGCCGACCACGGCGACCTTCGCTCCACTGCGCATCTGTGCAGTCCCCCTCCCCAGGAGCCTCCCGGAACATCTGAACGTGTTCAAGGAAGTGTCGAACGGCACTCTACGGGACGGGTGCGTCACAGGAGGAGAGCGTTATCGGACTGGAACGATCACAGACCGGCACATTCCGGCCGCTCTTCGACCGGGCGCACGCACCCCCCGGCCGTCCGCACCCCATGGCCGTACGCACCCCCCCGGCCGTACGCACCCCTCCCGGCCGTACGCACCCCCCGGCCGTCCGTCCCTGCACCCCCCGCCCCCAGCCGTCCGCCCCCGCCCTCCGCCGTGCGACGCACCGCGTCCGACGCCGCTCGCTGATCCACCAGGGGTGACGGGACAACCCTCAGTGATTCACCCACGTGCCCTCTCGGCCCACCAGTTGAGCAGGCAGCCGCGCACGACATGGCCGAACATGTGCAAATGCATCGGAAGGTCTTTGGCCACCCAGGCGGCGTTCCCCTTTGCGGCTGCCAGGCCTGCGGGAATTTCGTCGGGCACGGGGATCGATTCAAGCGGTCGTTCGCACATGGGGTGAGGGAAGGGGACCCCTTCGTGGAGTCTCTTCGATCTGTACGAGTACACCTGGCCTACCTTCTTGCGCAGCTTGCTCCACGGAACTTGAGCGTGTTCCGGAGGTCTGCTCGAAGGGGGCTCCGGTGCGTATCGCGTGACAAAATTCAGGAACCTGTTGGTTGCCTTGACTATCGGCAGGAGCTGCTGGGAGACAGAGCGCAAGAGTTCGTCACCCCCTCCCGCTCGCACTTCTTCGGCCAGGCTGGTCATCTCCGTGGTGAATATTTTCACTGGGTCCTCGTCCGCGGTGACGGCCGACCGGCCTGCGGGACCCTCCAATGCGGAGACAAGGAACAGCCAGGACAACTCTGGATCGGACTCGGCGATCCAGAGTGCATCTCGGAACTGCCGCGCCGCTCGAACCAGAGCGACACTGTCCTCGCGAGTCAGGGCGTGGTACCCACTGAGCCAGGTCTCGATGTCTTGCGTGTCCGCAGAATCCGCTCCGGGGTATATGCGCTTCCGTAGGGGCAGCGGCGTCCAGGTAGGTGCCTGGTGGAAGTGGTAGTGGGCGGACCCTCGCGGATCCTCGCCCTCCCTGAACTCTCTCGACATCCCGCCGGCGCGCATTCGAGCACCGGTTATGAGCGACAGCAGGCAAGCCAGCTCATCGTCGATGGTCAGGTTGAGCCAGCCGGCGGTGTCCGTTTTGCTCATTGGCTGCACATCGAACTCCGGGAGATGGTCATCGATGCGGAGCGTGACAACTGGCGCGATGTTCCCCTGGTCTGGAAAGGCCGTGCCTAAGGTGAGGTGGAGAGGTCCGGCAGAGATTTCCTTCCGGATCACCCAGGCGTCGCTGTAGATGAGATACTCGGCTGCTCGGCCGGACGGCCGCCCTTGGTTCATCTGCTCCCAATTCAGCCAGCTCCAAGGGGCGGAGACATTGATTTCCTCTTTGCTTCCATCAGCCACTGAAGCCTCTCCCCGTGCATAGTCGTTCGGTCTGTCGCTGATTTCGGGAGACGGGGCTTGCGCCCGATCCGCACCCACAGGCCGGCCACCCATCACCCGAGTCGACAACCCTCCGGGTCGATACACCTAGACCCAGGTGTCGAACCACATCCGGCCGCGCCAGGCGTCGATCGGGATCGGGGTGCCGGTGTACAGGGGCCAGAAGTAGATGAAGTTCCAGATGATCAGCAGGACCAGGACGCCCGCGCCGACCGCGCCGATCGTTCTGCGGCGTTCGTCGGAGCCCGCGGGGCCGATGAGGGCGCCCGCGAGCATCGTCACCGCGAGGCAGAGGTACGGCACGAAGACGACCGCGTAGAAGAGGAAGATCGTGCGCTCCTGGTAGAAGAACCAGGGCACCCAGCCCGCCGCCACCGCGCAGGCGATCGCGCCCGCGCGCCAGTCGCGGCGGAAGAACCAGCGCCACAGCACGTAGCAGAGCGCCAGGCCGCCCGCCCACCAGAGCAGGGGGGTGCCGATCGCCAGCACCTCACGGGCGCAGTTGCCGGCCGTGCCCGCCGGGCAGCCGTCGGCGCCGGCCTTCGGGTCCTCGTAGAAGTACGAGACCGGGCGGCCCAGGACGATCCAGCTCCAGGGGTTCGACTGGTAGGTGTGGCCGGAGGTCAGATTGACGTGGAACTGGTAGACCTCGTTCTCGTAGTGCCACAGGCTGCGCAGCCAGTCCGGGAGCCAGGTGAAGTGGCCGCCCTTGCCCCGCGTCGCGGCCCAGTCCCTGAAGTACCCCTTGTCGGTGACGATCCAGCCGGTCCAGGAGGCGATGTACGTGACGATCGCGACCGGCACCGTCGAGACGAACGCCGGCACGATGTCCCGGCGGAGCACCGCCGCGTACGGCCGGACCGCGCCCGCCGTGCGCCGTGCGCCCACGTCCCACAGGACGGCCATGACCGCGAAGGCGGCCAGGATGTAGAGCCCGTTCCACTTGGTCGCGAAGGCCAGCCCCAGCATCAGCCCGGCCGCGATCCGCCACGGCCGCCACCCCAGCCCCAGCCGCTCGGCGACCGTGACGTCCGGGCGCAGCAGGCCCTCCTCGTCCACCGGGAGCGCCGCGGCCAGTCTCCCGCGCGCCCAGTCGCGGTCGATCACCAGACACCCGAAGGCGGCCAGCACGAAGAACATCAGCACCAGATCGAGCAGCGCGGTGCGGCTCATCACGAAGTGCAGACCGTCGACGGCGAGCAGTCCGCCCGCCAGACACCCCAGGAACGTGGAACGGAACAGCCGCCGCCCGATCCGGCAGAGCATCAGCACCGAGAGCGTGCCGAGCACCGCCACCATGAAGCGCCAGCCGAAGGGCGTGAATCCGAAGAGCTGCTCGCCGAGGCCGATGACCCACTTGCCCACCGGCGGATGGACCACATAGCCCGGGTCGGTCGGCAGCGGGACCTTGGACGGATCCGCCAGGATCTGCTTGTCGACGTCCTTGGGCCAGCTTCCCTCGTACCCCTGGTTCACCAGGGCCCAGGCGTCCTTGGCGTAGTACGTCTCGTCGAATATCACCGCCTTGGGGTTGCCCAGGTTCCAGAAGCGCAGCACGCCCGCCACCGCGGCCACCAGCAGCGGCCCGCCCCAGGCCGACCAGCGGACCAGCCGCTCCGCCGTCGCGGGCGGCACCGCGAGCACGGCCCACAGCCGCTCCGAGGGCCGGGTGTACGGCGGCACCAGCCGCTCGCGCAGCCCGGTCACCGGCCGCGGCACATGGCCGAATCGGCGCAGCCGCTGAGGCCATGAGGGCGGCGTTCCGCCGGCGTCGTGCCCCTGGAGGGCTTCAGGCGCAGTACTGGTCACCGCGCCATCGTAGGGAACGCCGCTGTGCGAGGGGTGCTCCGCGCCCTGCGAGGATGGCGGGATGGCGGATGTGAATGGAACGCTCGTACTCGCGGGAACGCCCATCGGTGAGGTGACGGACGCGCCGCCACGGCTCGCGGCCGAGCTGGAGACCGCGGATGTGATCGCCGCCGAGGACACCCGGCGGCTGCGCAGGCTCACCCAGGCGCTCGGGGTGCAGACCCGGGGCAGGGTCGTCTCGTACTTCGAGGGCAACGAGACCGCGCGGACCCCCGAACTGGTGGAGGCGCTGACGGGCGGGGCGCGGGTGCTTCTCGTCACCGACGCGGGCATGCCGTCCGTCTCCGATCCCGGCTACCGGCTGGTGGCGGCGGCCGTCGAGGGCGGGATCAGGGTCACGGCCGTGCCGGGCCCCTCCGCCGTGCTGACCGCGCTGGCGCTCTCCGGGCTGCCCGTGGACCGGTTCTGCTTCGAGGGCTTCCTGCCGCGCAAGGCGGGCGAGCGGCTCGGCCGGCTGCGCGAGTCCGCCGACGAGCGGCGCACGCTCGTCTACTTCGAGGCACCGCACCGGCTGGACGACACCCTCGCCGCGATGGCCGAGGTCTTCGGCGCCGGGCGCAGGGCCGCCGTGTGCCGCGAGCTGACCAAGACGTACGAGGAGGTGCGGCGCGGCGGTCTCGGTGAGCTGGCGGCCTGGGCGGCCGAGGGCGTACGGGGTGAGATCACCGTCGTGGTGGAGGGCGCGCCGGAACCGGGCCCCGGGGATCTCGACCCCGCCGAGCTGGTGCTGCGGGTACGGATGAGGGAGGAGGCGGGGGAGCGGCGCAAGGAGGCGATCGCCGCCGTCGCCGCCGAGGCGGGGGTGCCCAAGCGCGAGGTGTTCGACGCGGTCGTGGCGGCCAAGAACGCGGCCAGAATGTCCCCTCCGGAGGGCAAAGGACTATCGTGAAATGTAAAGCGCAGACCGGGAGTCGGGCCTTTTGGGCATGAGAAGGCCAAGACCGGTCCATTAATCGACAGGGGCTGATGCGCTCCCGCCGGCACAGGCGTCCACTGGGTCAGTGGAGAGGAGCTGGCATGAGTGAGATCACGGGCACCGCCGTCGCACACGAGGCATATGCCTTTTGCTGTATGCGCTGTGGACACGGCTGGGAGCAGGCGTACGACATAGAGCATCACGTCGACGGCTCGGGTCAGAATTACGTCATTTACAAGGCGGACGGGACACGGGTTCCTTCCCCGTTGTCCAGCCCGTCCTGCGCCAACTGCGGCGGGCATGTCGTGCGCATCATGCGTTCGGGACAGGTCTCGTCGGTGCGGGCGCTGATGACGCGGCAGCACCATCCGTCGAAGGCCGAGCGGGCCGCGGCGACGGCGGCTGCGGCCGCGGCTGCGGCGGCAGCAGCGGCAGCGGGGAGGACGGGGGCCGGGGAGGCACCCGCCGCAAGCGCCGAGGAGATATCCGCCGGGGCCGCGGGAAACGCGGGAACGGCAGGAAGGGCGGGAACGCCGGGAGCGGCGGGAACCGCCGAGGGGATATCCGGCCCGGTCGCGGTGGGGATACCCGCCGGATCCACGCCGGACCGCGCCGCGGCGGGCCATCACCACTGGCATCTCTCGGACCTGCTGCACCCGTTCCACCACCGCAGGTGAGCCACCCGTTTCACCACCGCAAGTGAGCGACCCGTTCCACCGGTTCCACCCGTTCCACCGTTTCGCCTGTTCCGCCCGTTCGACCCGTTCGGACCGTTTCGCCTGGTCACGGGCGCAAGGGTGAGACGAGGGGCGCGCGCCTCGTAGGATCGCGCCCATGAGTTCGAAGCACGCTCCGCCCCCGCTGCCCGAACCCCTCCGGGTGCCGGTCGCGGATTCGCACACCCACCTGGACATGCAGGACGGCACGGTCGAGGAGAGCCTGCGCAAGGCCGCCTCGGTCGGTGTGACGACGGTGATCCAGGTGGGGTGCGATCTGAAGGGCTCCCGCTGGGCCGCCGAGACGGCCGCGGCGTACGAGAACGTCCACGCGGCGGTCGCCCTGCACCCCAACGAGGCGCCCCGGATCGTGCACGGCGACCCCGACGGCTGGTCGCGGCAGGGGACGCGCGAGGGCGGTGGCGACGCGGCGCTGGACGATGCCCTCGCCGAGATCGACCGGCTGGCCGCCCTGCCATGGGTGCGCGCCGTCGGCGAGACGGGGCTCGACCATTTCCGGACAGGGCCCGAGGGCATCGCCGCGCAGGAGCGTTCGTTCCGCGCGCATATCGAAATCGCCAAGCGCCATGGAAAGACACTGGTCATCCATGACCGGGAAGCGCACGCCGATGTGCTGCGCATCCTCGCGGAGGAAGGCGCTCCGGAACGTACGGTGTTCCATTGCTATTCCGGCGACGCGGAAATGGCCGAAGTATGCGCCTCCGCCGGTTACTACATGTCTTTCGCCGGCAACGTGACTTTCAAAAACGCTCAGCCGTTGCGTGACGCGCTCACCGTAGCGCCGCTCGAACTCGTCCTCGTCGAGACGGACGCGCCCTTTCTCACTCCGGCGCCCTACCGTGGGCGGCCCAACGCGCCGTATCTCATTCCGGTCACCTTGCGGGCGATGGCCGCTGTGCGGGGGATCGGCGAGGACGCCATGGCCGAAGCGATCTCCGGCAATACGGCGCGCGCGTTCGCCTACTGACCGGCAGGCGGACGCGCGCGCGTCCGCCTACAGGCATACGGCCGACTACCGCCCGTCTACCGGCATACGGCGGCCCCCGCAACCGGGGCGCGTCCGGGGGAGCGGTCTGCCTCGGCGCCGCGACGCCACGTAGTCGCGTCGCTTGGGAGAGTGACCACCGCTCTGTAGTGTCCGGCCACCACCCGCCATCGTCGCGCAGCGACCGGACCGGATCTCGTGGAGCGTCGTGAGCACTACGCAGGGCAGTCACCTGGATCGGCTTGGCAAGGAACGACGCTCTGTCCGGCGCGGTGTCCGGGCGCCGCACCGGACGGAACCGCGCCGGTTCCTACGGCAGGCACCGCGCCGGCTCCTGCCGCGGGCACCGCGTCTGCTCCTGTGGCGGGCACCGCGCGGACTCCTGCCGCAGGCGCTCGTTGTCGCCCTGCTCGCCGGGGGCACCTCGGCCCTCGTCGTCGGTGACCGGTCCGTCGGGCCGAGCGACGGCGGTGGCGAGCCGCGTGCCCCGCACACCGCCGCTCCCGCGCCCCGCGCGCTCGGGGCGCGGGCCATCGAGGCGCGTGCGCTCGGCGTACACGCGCTCGGCGTGCGCGCCGACCACGCGTCGCTCTCCGTCTCGCGCTCCTCGACGGTCTCCCGTGGCGCGCTCACGGCGCAGGCCGGCCCCACGCCGCACGACGAGGACAGCAAGTCCGTACCGCGCGACGGCTTGCCGCTCGACGGCCGGGCCCCGGGCGTGGTGTCCCGTGAGCAGACGAGCGAGGAGGCCGTCCCGTACGACACCGTGCGCACCGACGACCCCGCGCTCTTCCGGGGCACCGAGGTCATCGACCAGCCGGGCAGCCCGGGAGTGCGCCGGGTCGTCTACGGTCTGCGCACGATCGACGGGATCGACCAGCAGCCACGCGTCCTCCACGAAGAGATGGTGCGCGCGCCGGTCACCCAGCGGGTCAGGGTCGGTACGAAGGCGCTGCCGACCTCCATGGCCGGGGTGGACCACCTGAACTGGAAGGGGCTCGCCGCCTGTGAGTCGAGCGGACGGGTCAACGCGGTCGACCCGTCCGGCAAGTACGGGGGGCTCTACCAGTTCGACCTCGCGACCTGGCGCTCCGTCGGCGGCCGAGGACGCCCGCAGGACGCCACGGCCGAGGAGCAGACGCTCCGCGCGAAGAAGCTGTACATGCAGCGGGGGGCGAGTCCGTGGCCGTACTGCGGCCGTAGGCTGACCAGGTGAGCACCACTGAGCCCGACGCCCCAGAGGCACCAGACGCCCCAGAGGCACCAGACATCCTGGAAGCCCCGGTCGCCCCGGACGCCGCGGAGACCCCGGCCGCCACAGCGGACACTCCGGACACGGATACTCCGGACACGGGTGCCCCGGACGCCGCCCCGGACGACGCCCCGGGGACGGTGGCCTCCGGTGCCTCCGACGCCCTCCTGGGGCCCGCGGACATCCGCGAGCTGGCCGCGGCCCTGGGCGTACGCCCCACGAAACAGCGCGGGCAGAACTTCGTCATCGACGCCAACACCGTGCGCAGGATCGTCCGTACCGCCGGGGTCCGCCCCGACGACACCGTCGTGGAGGTCGGCCCCGGGCTCGGCTCGCTGACGCTGGCGCTGCTGGAGGCGGCGGACCGGGTGACCGCCGTGGAGATCGACGATGTCCTGGCCGCCGCGCTGCCCGCGACGATCGAGGCCAGGATGCCCGCGCGCGCCGGGCGCTTCTCGCTGGTGCACTCCGACGCGATGCGGGTGGTGGAGCTGCCGGGCCCCGCGCCGACCGCGCTGGTCGCGAACCTCCCGTACAACGTCGCCGTGCCGGTCCTGCTGCACATGCTGGAGCGCTTCCCCAGCATCGAGCGGACGCTGGTGATGGTCCAGGCCGAGGTCGCCGACCGGCTGGCCGCCGTGCCGGGGAACAAGGTGTACGGAGTGCCGTCGGTCAAGGCCAACTGGTACGCGGAGGTCAAGCGGGCCGGGGCGATCGGCCGTACGGTCTTCTGGCCCGCGCCCAATGTGGACTCCGGTCTGGTCTCGCTGGTGCGCCGGGCGGAACCGGTGAGGACGACGGCCTCCCGGGCCGAGGTCTTCGCGGTCGTCGACGCGGCTTTCGCGCAGCGCCGCAAGACCCTGCGGGCGGCCCTCGCCGGATGGGCGGGATCGGCCCCGGCGGCGGAAGCGGCCCTGGTCGCGGCCGGGATCTCGCCGCAGGCGCGCGGTGAGGCACTGACAGTGGAAGAGTTCGCGCGGATCGCGGAGTCGAAGGGGGCGGGCGCGTGAGCGTCGAGGGACAGACTCAGACTCAGGCACAGACTCAGACTCAGGCACAGGCACAGGCACAGACGCAGGCGGAGCCGCAGGAACGGGTGGCGGTCGGAGCGCCGTCCTCGCACGCGGGGGCCGACGCATCGACCGGCGGACGGGTACGGGTACGGGTGCCGGCCAAGGTCAACGCGCAGCTCGCGGTGGGCGCCGCCCGCCCCGACGGCTTCCACGACCTGGCGAACGTCTTTCTGGCCGTGGACCTCTACGACGAGATCACGGTGTCGCACGCGGACGAACTGCGCGTCACCTGCTCGGGCTCCGACGCCGGCCAGGTCCCCCTGGACACCACGAACCTCGCGGCACGGGCCGCGCTCGCGCTGGCCCGGCGGCACGGCATCGATCCGCGCGTCCACATCCATATCGACAAGGACATCCCGGTCGCGGGCGGCATGGCGGGCGGCAGCGCGGACGGCGCGGGCGCCCTGCTGGCCTGTGACGCGCTCTGGTCGCTCGGTTCCTCGCAGGAGGAGCTTCTGGCCATCTGCGCCGAGCTGGGCAGCGATGTGCCGTTCAGCCTGATCGGCGGCGCGGCGCTCGGCACCGGCCGGGGCGAGCGGCTCACACCGCTCACCGTCGGCGGTGTCTTCCACTGGGTGTTCGCGATGGCCGACGGCGGACTGTCCACCCCCACGGTGTTCCGGGAGTTCGACCGGCTGGCCGAGGGCACGGACGTACCGGAGCCGGTCGCCGACCCCGCGCTGCTCGACGCCCTGCGGACGGGCGACGCCGTCGCGCTCGCGGGCGCGCTGGCCAACGACCTCCAGCCCGCGGCCCTCGCCCTGCGCCCGTCCCTGGCGGACACCCTGGCGGCGGGCACGACGGCCGGCGCCCTGGCCGCGCTGGTCTCGGGCTCGGGCCCGACCACGGCGTTCCTGGCGAAGGACGCGGAAGGGGCGGCCCGGATCGCGGAGGCACTGCGCACCTCGGGCACCTGCCGCACCACCCGGACCACCACCGCCCCGGCCCCGGGCGCGACCGTGGTGAGCCCCGCGCTCTGACCCGGACCGCGCCCGCCGGACCGCGCCCGCCGGACCGCACCCGCCCGCGCGGTTCACGTCGCGTACGCCCGCGCGCGTCCGCACCGTACCCGGCCCGGCGCCGACCGCGAGGCGGCCCGGCGCCCCGTGCCGGGCGCGGTCGCGGGGCCGGGGGCGGGCGGGATGCCCGGGTTCTGGGCGGCTCGTCGGGGGGTTCGTGGTGGCGACTACGCTGGGACGTCGACCGGTCCCCGCTGTAACAGGAGAAAAATGGCCGTCAATCTGGTCAATGTCGAGGCAGTCACCAAGGTGTACGGCACCCGTGCGCTGCTCGACGGTGTCTCTCTCGGCGTCTCCGAGGGAGACCGGATCGGCGTCGTGGGACGCAACGGTGACGGCAAGACGACCCTCATCCGGGTGCTGAGCCGGCTGGAGGAGACGGACACCGGCCGGGTCACGCACAGCGGCGGGCTGCGGCTCGGGGTGCTCACCCAGCACGACTCGCTCGATCCCGAGGCCACAGTCCGGCACGAGGTGATCGGTGATCTCGCCGACCACGAGTGGGCGGGCAACGCGAAGATCCGGGATGTGCTCACCGGCCTCTTCGGCGGCCTCGACCTGCCCGGTTTCCCGCAGGGGCTCGACACCGTCATCGCGCCGCTCTCCGGCGGTGAGCGGCGCCGGATCGCGCTCGCCAAGCTGCTCATCGGCGAACCCGATCTGATCGTGCTCGACGAGCCCACCAACCATCTCGACGTCGAGGGCATCGCCTGGCTCGCGCAGCATCTGCGGACCCGGCGCTCCGCGCTCGTCTGTGTCACCCACGACCGGTGGTTCCTGGACCAGGTCTGTACGCGGATGTGGGACGTCCAGCGCGGCGCGGTGCACGAGTACGAGGGCGGCTACTCCGACTATGTCTTCGCCCGCGCCGAGCGCGAGCGCATCGCCGCGACGGAGGAGGCCAAGCGGCAGAACCTGGTCCGCAAGGAGCTGGCCTGGCTGCGCCGCGGCGCCCCCGCCCGTACGTCCAAGCCGCGCTTCCGCGTGGAGGCGGCCAACGAGCTGATCGCGGACGTGCCGCCGCCCCGGGACACCTCGGAGCTGATGAAGTTCGCCAACGCCCGGCTCGGCAAGACCGTCTTCGACCTGGAGGACGTGACGGTCCAGGCGGGCCCGAAGGTGCTGCTCGCGCATCTCACCTGGCAGCTCGGCCCCGGTGACCGGATCGGACTGGTCGGGGTGAACGGCGCGGGCAAGACCTCGCTGCTGCGCGCGCTCGCCGAGGCCGCCCGCAGCCAGGGCGATGTCCAGCCCGTCGGCGGGAAGATCGCGGTCGGCAGGACCGTCAGGCTCGCGTACCTCTCCCAGGAGGTCACCGAGCTGAAGCCGTCGCTGCGGGTTCTGGAGGCGGTGCAGCAGGTACGGGACCGGGTCGACCTCGGCAAGGGCCGGGAGATGACGGCGGGTCAGCTCTGCGAGCAGTTCGGCTTCACCAAGGAGAAGCAGTGGACCCCGGTCGGTGATCTCTCCGGCGGTGAGCGGCGCCGGCTCCAGCTTCTGCGGCTGCTGATGGACGAGCCGAACGTCCTCTTCCTCGACGAGCCCACCAACGACCTCGACATCGAGACGCTCAACCAGTTGGAGGACCTGCTCGACGGCTGGCCCGGGTCGATGGTCGTCATCTCCCACGACCGGTTCTTCATCGAGCGCACCACCGACAAGGTGATGGCGCTGCTCGGTGACGCGGCGCTGCGAATGCTGCCGCGCGGGATCGACGAGTATCTCGAACGGCGGCGCAGGCTGGTCGAGTCGACGACCGTGTCGAAGCCTGCCGTGTCGAAGTCCGCGGCGGGCGGCGGCTCCGGCTCCGCCGCCTCCGGCTCCGCTTCCGGGGTCACCGAGGAGCGTTCCGCCGGAGCCGTGTCGGCCAAGGACGGCCGCGCGGCGAAGAAGGAGCTCCAGAAGATCGAGCGGCAGCTCGACAAGATCTCCAGCCGGGAGACCACGCTCCATCAGCAGATCGCGGACAACGCCACGGACTTCGAGAAGGTCGCGAAACTCGACGCTGAGCTGCGTGAACTCGTCGGCGAACGTGATGAGTTGGAGATGCGGTGGCTGGAGCTGGCGGAGGACGCGTAGAAACGGTGCGCGGACCGCGTAACAGGCGCATCACGGGCCGGTTCTCCCTTGGGAACAGGGGCGGGACCGGCCCGTCCCGTACGGCCGTCCGAGTGATAGAAAGAAGCCCCGCTCGACCGATGTGACGATGCGGAACCCATGCCCGAACCGCTCCGTCGCCGGGGCCGGCCACCAGAATCGCGGGGGAGACCGACCGGGTAGCGGACCGCATGGAATAGGGGGAAAAGCGCTGATGAGCCAGCCACCCGGCCAGCAGCCGCCGCAGGAGGGCTTCGGCGCTC
The DNA here is from genome assembly GCF_042890865.1 of Streptomyces sp. NPDC002018. NCBI lineage: Bacteria > Bacillati > Actinomycetota > Actinomycetes > Kitasatosporales > Streptomycetaceae > Streptomyces > Streptomyces sp. NPDC002018. The sequence goes on along the minus strand of NZ_JBIASO010000012.1, from coordinate 154,276 downwards.
CGCAGGACCCGCAGCGCCAGGACCCGCCGCAGCGCCAGGACCCGGAGCAGCGCCAGGACCCGGAGCGGGGAGCCCCGCCGCAGCCGGAGCGGGGAGTTCCGCCGCAGGAAGCCCCGCAGCCGTCCGCGCCGCCACCAGCGCCGCCGTCCGCCCAGCCCGGTTACGGCTATCCGCAGGCACCGGGTCAGCAGCCGGGTCCTTACAACTCCCCGCCGGGGCCCTACGGTCAGCAGCCCGGACCGTACAACTCCCCGCCCGGCGCGTACCCCCAGCCCGGACCGTACGGCTCCCAGCCCGGACCGTACGGTCAGCAGGCCGGTCCCTACGGTCAGCAGCAGCCAGGACCGTACGGTCAGCAGCAGGCCGGTCCCTACGGTCAGCAGCCCGGCCCGTACCCCACCCCGCCGGGGCCCTACGGCGGCTACCCGCCCCAGCAGTTCCCCGGAGCCCCCACCCCGCCGCCCGGTGGCGCCGGCGGCGGGAACTTCTTCAGGAGCACGCCCGGCATCGTCACCGCCGCCGCTGTCGCGCTGCTGCTGATAGGCGGCGGCGCGTGGTTCGCCCTCGGCAGCGGCGACGGTGACAGTGACGGCAAGCCGACGGCGGGCAGGAGCGAGGACCCCCGGCCGAACGCTTCGGGGAGCGTCGACCAGGGCGACGGCAGCGGCGGGGGCCGTGAGGCGCGGGACGACCTCAACGCCGGGCGCAAGGACGGCGAGTCCAAGGTGCTCTGGCTCCAGACCAACGATGTGGACCTGCCCCGCAACGGCTCCGACGTGTACGGCCCCTGGTTCGTCGGCGACACCGTCGTCAAGGCCATGTACCGCCAGGTCGTCGGCTACTCAGCCGTCGACGGCAAGAAGAAGTGGACGCTTCCGCTGCCCGCCGAGGTGTGCTCCGCGCCGGTCGCGCCCACGGCCGACGGCAAGATCGTCATCGGCGTCAAGAACGGCACCACCGAGAAGAGCCTCTGCAACCAGCTCCAGATGGTCGATCTGACGACCGGCAAGGGCGGCTGGAAGAAGGAGGTCGTCGAGGCGGGCGTGTTCGACATGCTGACCGACATCACGCTGGCGATCAGCGGCAACACCGTCACGGCCGGACGTACGGGCAACTCCAACGCCTACCGGGTGAGCGACGGCAAGGACCTGTTCGGCAAGCTGCCGGGCGAGTGCCAGCCGTACGCGTTCGCCGGAGGCGCCAGGCTGATAGCCGCCGAGAGCTGCCCGACCGCCGACTACGAGACCACGCAGAACCAGGTGCAGGAGCTGGACCCGGCCACCGGCGCGGCCAGATGGACCTACAAGCTCGCCAAGAACTGGGAGGTCGACAAGGTCTACTCGGTCGACCCCCTGGTCCTGTCGGCGAAGAACGCCGACGAGAAGTCCTGGAGCGTCGTCGCGCTCAACGCGAACGGCACCCTGCGCTCACAGATCGACGGCGGCAAGGACAAGTTCGCACCGCGCTGCGGCGGCGGCTTCGTCGTCTTCGGCAGCAATCTGGAGGGCTGTGTCGGAGTCGCCGCCGACGCGAACACCCTCTACATGTCGACCGCGCCCGAGACGAGCGGTACGGAACGCACCAACGAGGTCGTCGCCTTCAGCCTCGACACCGGCAAGGCCGTCTGGCGCTCCAAGGCGCCCGCCGGGCGGCAGATGACGCCGCTGCGCACGGAGGGCGGCAAGGTCCTGGTCTATCTGGACCCCACGTACGACCAGGGCGGCGCGGTCGCGACCGTCGCCGCGACCGGCGGCGCACCCACGGTGCTCCAGCGGCACCCGGCGTCGACGGCCCAGATCGAGAGCTCCTTCTACTCGGCGAAGCTGGCCTATGTGGACGGCCGGTTCTTCGTGACCAGCGGCCGGGTCAGCGCGAGCAACGACGAAGAGGAAATGAAGAAGTCGACCATGATGGTGTTCGGTGAGTGACCGGGCGCGCCCGGCCCCGGCCGTGGCGCCGCTCTCCGCGTGTTCCGCTCGTTCCGTGTGCTCCGCTCCGTACTCCGCTCCCGACGTCCCGACCCCCGAGCTTCCTTCCGAGGTACGTACGCCATGACGCAGCCGCCCCAGCCGCCCAACGAGCCCCCGCGGGGAGAGTTCGGAGCCCCGCAGGAACCACCATCGGGCGGGTTCGGAGCCCCGCAGGAGCCCCCGGCCGGAGGCTTCGGCGCTCCGCAGGACCCGCCGCCCGGGGGGTACGGGTACGGCGCTCCCACGCAGCCCCCGCAGAACGTCCCGTACGGATATCCGCAGCAGCAGCAGCCGCCGCAAGGCGCTCCGGGCGCCCCTGGGGCCCCTGGGGCTCCCGGTGCGCCGGGCACGCCGCCCGGGTACGGCTACCCCGCGCCGCCCGGATACGGATACGGATATCCCGGCCAGCCGGGCCAGCCCGGTCAGCCCGGTCAGCCGTCCTACGGCTATCCGACCCAGCCCATGGGACCGCAGGGCCCCTACGCGCCCACCCCGCCGGGCGGCGGTCCCGGTGGTCCCGGCGGCGGCAGGAAGCTCTCCACCCAGACGCAGATCATCATCGCCGCGGCCGTCGCCGTGGTGCTGATCATCGGCGGCGGTATCTGGGTCGCCTCGTCCGGGGGTGACGGCAAGGAGAACGAGTCCAAGGGCACGTCGTCCGGCGCCACGGGCGGCGAGGACGGCAAGGACGGCAAGGGCGGCCGGGCCATCGGCGGCGGCAAGGAGCGGGTGCCCGACAACACCCGGTCCAAGCCCGGCTTCCAGCTCCCGACGCCCAAGGTCACCGATGTCACGGGGGTCAGCGGGTCCTGGATCACCGACACCGCCTATGTGAAGACGGGCATCAACCAGATCGTCGGCTACGACCTCGACAAGGGCACCCAGCTCTGGGCGATACCCCTGCCCGGCCAGGTGTGCGCGGCGACCAGGCACATCAGCGAGGACAACAGGACGGCGATCGCCTTCGAGCCCGCCAAGCGCACCGCCGCCGAGAAGTACCAGAAGTGCACGGAGGTCGGCGCGATCGACCTGACGGCCGGAAAACTGCTCTGGACCAAGTCGATCACCGGTTCCAGCGCGGGTGACGAGAAGGTCCGGTTCGACGAGATCACGCTCAGCGGTACGACGGTCGCGGCCGGCGGTACGGACGGCGGCGCGGCCTTCGCCCTCGCCGACGGCGCGGTCCGCTGGAAGCCCGAGGTCAGCGCCGAGGGCTGCTACGACATGGGGTACGGCGGCGGGCCCGGCCTGGTCGCCGCCCGCAAGTGCGGTTCCTACGACGATCCGCAGATCTCCATCGAGACCCTGAACCCGGTCACGGGCGCCCCGGTGTCCTCGTACAAGATGCCGGCCGGTGTCGCCTACGCGAGTGTCGTCTCCACCGAGCCGCTGGTGGTGGCCGCCGACGTCGGTGACACGGCGGGTGACGGCAGCGGTATCTCGGACTTCTTCTCGATCGACGAGAAGACCGGCAAGCTGCTCGCGAAGATCCCGGCCGACGCCGACCGGTACGCGGCGCGGTGCGGCTCCACGGAGGTCGAGTCCTGCCAGCAGCTCGTGGTGGGCAACGGCAGGCTCTATCTGCCGACCGAGGGGCACGAGGGCGGCGGGGAGTACGGCGACACCAACGAGATCGTCTCCTTCGACCTCGCCACCGGTAAGAGCACCTCGGACCGCGCCGACGCGGGCGACCGCTACACGATGTTCCCGCTGCGCATGGACGGCGGCAACATCATCGCCTACAAGGAGCCCCCGTACGACAAGGGCGGCCAGATCGTCTCCATCGACGGCGCCACCTTCAAGGAGACGGTGCTGATGGACAATCCGGCGGACGAGGCCGTCAGGGACACGGAGACCAGCTTCTCCGCGGACTACGCCGAGATCCTCTACGGGGACGGCCGGATGTTCATCTCCGAGACGATGCTGAGCAAGCCGTCGACGTCGTCGCTGGACGACAAGTCGTATCTCGCGGCCTCGTTCAGCACGAAGTAGCGCGGCGGCCGACGCGTCGCGCGGTGGGCCCCGGCCCGTGGGCGGTACGACACCCCACGGGCCGGGGCCCGTTCCGTACAGTCGTTCCCCGCCGTCCCCCGCCCCATAGCGCCCCCGGACGTCGACTAGTCCTGAATGGCAGGGAATTCGGCAATCCGGGGGGCTTCTGAACGGTAGGGGGCGCGCGATCTCGAACAAGCGTGTAGCTTGCCGGGTCAGGAGGCCGGGGGGCCAGTTTTCTGCGGGGATGGGGGCTTTCTCTATGGGCGTTCGGCTCATGGTGGTCGACGACCACCGACTGCTCGCCGAGGCGCTCGCCTCGGCACTGAAACTGCGCGGGCACCGGGTGCTCGCGGCGGCGGCGCCCACGGCGGGCGTCGCCGATCTGGTGGTGAGCAGGGCGCCGGAGGTGTGCCTGCTGGGCACGGCGGCGCCGGCCGAGCCGGGCGCCTTCGACCCGATCGTACGGATCAAGCGGGACCGGCCGCAGGTCGCCGTGGTGGTGCTCGGACCCGTACCGAACCCTCGCGGGATCGCCGCGGCCTTCGCGGCCGGTGCCTCCGGCTATGTGCGCCATGACGAGCGTATCGAGGGCGTGGAACGCGCCATGATCAAGGCACGGGCGGGCGAGGCGGCGGTGGCGCCGCAGTTGCTCCAGGGAGCCTTCACCGAGCTGCTCAACCCGGCGGCCCAGCCGGACGACGAGGGGCAGCGGCTGCTGCGGATGCTGACCCCGCGTGAGATCGAGGTCCTGGTGCGGGTCGCGGAGGGTGAGGACACCCGGCTGATCGCCGCCGGGATGGGGATCGCGCCCAGCACCGCCAGGACGCATGTGCAGCGGGTGCTGATGAAGCTGGGCGTGGGGTCCCGGCTGGAGGCGGCGGCGCTGGCGGCGCGTACGGGGCTGCTGGAGCGTGCGGCGCCGATGGACTCCCCGAGGCCCGACCTCCGCGACCGCTGACCCCACCCGGAGCCCGCCGCACCGGGGAGGCGCCGGGCAGCGCGGCGGGCGGAGGAGGCGCCGGTCCCGGGCGTGCCGGTCCTGGGCGTGCGCCGGTTCCGGGCGTGCCGGTCCCGCCCGGGACACAGCCGTGAAGCCGTCCCACCGGCCCGCGCTACCGGCTCGCGTCACCGGCCCGTGCCGTCGCCGGTGCGGAGACCGTCGCCGGGGCGGCCGTCTCGGTCAGCCGCCCCCCGGCGAGCCGCAGCCAGCGCTCCACCTTGATCTCCGCGAGGAACCGTTCGTCGTGGCTGACCACCACGAAGGCTCCTTCGAAGGCGTTGAGCGCGCTCTCCAACTGCCCGACGCCGACGAGGTCGAGGTTGTTGGTCGGTTCGTCCAGCAGCAGGAGCTGGGGCGCCGGTTCCGCGTACAGCACGCAGGCCAGCGTGGCCCGCAGGCGCTCGCCCCCGGACAGCGCACCGACCGGCAGATGGACACGGGCCCCGCGGAAGAGGAAACGGGCGAGCAGGTTCATCCGCTGCGCCTGCGGCATCCCGGGCGCGAACGCGGCCAGGTTCTCCGCCACGGTGCGGTCGAGGTCCAGCAGGTCCAGGCGCTGGGAGAGATAGGCGACGCGGCCGGCGGCCCGCCTCGTGGAGTCGCCCCCCGGCTCCGGATCGCCGTTGACCATACGGAGCAGGCTGGACTTTCCGGCGCCGTTGGGACCGGTCAGGGCGATCCGCTCGGGTCCCTGGACCGTCAGGTCCACGCCCTCGCCCGCGAAGAGGGGCCGCTCGCCGTAGTGGATCTGCATCCGCTCGCCGAGGAAGACCGTGCGCCCGGCCGGGACGTTGGTGCTCGGCAGTTCCAGGGTGATGCTCTGCTCCTCGCGCAGAGCGCGGCCCGCCTCGTCGAGCCGGTCCCTGGCCTCGTCGACCCGGGCCGTGTGTGTCTGACGCGCCTTGCCCGCCGCCTCCTGGGCACCGCGTTTCATCGTCCCGGCGAAGATCTTCGGCAGGCCGGCGTCCTTGAGATTGCGGGCGGCGTTGCCCGCCCTGCGCTCGGCCCGCTCACGGGCCTGCTGCATCTCCCGCTTCTCCCGCCTGAGCTCCTGCTCGGCGTTGCGGACATTCCTCTCCGCGACCTCCCGCGCGGCGCGTACGGCCTCCTGGTACTCCGTGAAGTTCCCGCCGTGGAAGCGCATCTGGTCCCGGTCGAGTTCGGCGATGCGGTCCATGCGGTCGAGCAGCGCGCGGTCATGGCTGACCAGCAGCAGACAGCCGCGCCAGTCGTCCAGTACGTCGTACAGCCGGTGCCGCGCGTCGAGGTCGAGGTTGTTGGTCGGTTCGTCGAGGAGCAGGACGTCGGGCCGCTTCAGGAGCTGTGCCGCGAGGCCGAGGGAGACGATCTGTCCCCCGCTGAGGGTGTGCAGGGGCCGGGTGAGGGAGATGTCCCCCAGGCCGAGCCGGTCGAGCTGGGCACGGGTGCGCTCCTCGATGTCCCAGTCGTCGCCGACCGTGGTGAAGTGCTCCTCGCCGGTGTCCCCGGACTCGATCGCGTCCAGGGCCCGGATGACGGGCGCGATGCCCAGGACCTCGGCCACGGACAGTTCGCCGGTCAGGGGGAGGTTCTGCGGGAGATGGCCGAGCACCCCCTGGACCGACACGCTTCCGTGCCGGGGCCGGCTCAGGCCCGCGATCAGCTTCAGCAGGGTGCTCTTCCCGGCTCCGTTCGGCGCGACCAGCCCGGTGCGGCCGCCGCCGACGGTGAAGGACAGATCCTCGAAGACCGGAACGTCGTCGGGCCAGGAGAAGGAGAGGTTCGAGCAGACAATGAACGCGTCGGACATGCGAGAGACCTCGTGTGTGACACGGGAACGCCGAAGGCGCCGCCCGGGGGAGGAAGGGGGTCGGGGAACGACAAAACGAGCCACGGCGACGCTCTCCGCGTCTGTGCCGGTGGCCGTCACTTCCGGGTATCACCCGGAGATGTCGTCGTCACCCGCCATATCGGTCTCCCTCGTCTCCACTTGGTCGCCGTCAACCCTAGCAGCCACCGCTTTCCGCATTGACGCTGCTGTTTGTTTATGATTAATTATGTTTGCTTCTGTTGGGTGATGTGGATGGCGTGGGTGAGAGGCAACCGATGAAGAAGACGGTGACGCGGCTCGCCGACGGCCGTGAGCTGGTCTACTACGACTCCCGGGACGACGTCGTACGCGACGCTGTCGACCGGCGCCCCCTCGGCCCTGTCGCCACCGCCTCCGAGATCCGTCACGATCCGCTGCTCGGTGACTCGGTCGCCATCGCCTCGCACCGCCAGGCCCGTACGTACCACCCGCCGGCCGACGAGTGCCCGCTGTGCCCCTCGCGGGAGGGCAGGCTCAGCGAGATCCCGGACTCCGACTACGAGGTCGCCGTCTTCGAGAACCGCTTCCCCTCCCTCGCGGGGGACTCCGGCCGCTGCGAGGTCGTCTGCTTCACCGCCGACCACGACACCTCGTTCGCCGGTCTGACCGTGGAGCGGGCCGCCCTGGTGCTGGCGGCCTGGACCGACCGCACCGCGGAGCTGGCCGCGCTGCCGCAGGTCGAGCAGGTCTTCGCGTTCGAGAACCGGGGCGTGGAGATCGGGGTGACGCTCGGCCATCCGCACGGACAGATCTACGCGTACCCGTTCGTCACCCCGCGCTCCACGCTGATGCTCCGCTCGGCGCGCGAGCACCGGGCCGCCACCGGCCGCAACCTCTTCGACGATCTCGTCGAGCGCGAGCGGACCGACGGCGGCCGGGTCGTCCTGACGGGCGAGCACTGGGTCGCGTTCGTGCCCTACGCCGCGCACTGGCCGTACGAGGTGCACCTCTATCCCACCCGCAGGGTCCCCGATCTGCGGGCGCTCGACGACGCCGCGCGCGCGGAGTTCCCCCAGATCTATCTGGAACTCCTGAAGCGCTTCGACCGGATCTTCGGTGAGGGGGAACCGCCGACGCCCTATGTCGCCGCCTGGCACCAGGCGCCGTTCCGGGCCGACGGGCGGGACGACTTCGCGCTCCACCTCGAGCTTTTCACCGTTCGCCGCACTTCCGGCAAGCTGAAGTTCCTCGCGGGTTCCGAATCCGGCATGAGTGTGTTCATCAACGACGTGCCGCCGGAGGCCGCGGCCGAGCGACTGCGAGAGGTAGCGAGCGAGTGAACAAGAAGTACCTGGTCACGGGCGGTGCGGGATATGTGGGCAGCGTGGTCGCCGCACATCTGCTGGCGGCCGGGCACGAGGTGACCGTGCTGGACGACCTCTCCACCGGCTTCCGGGAAGGGGTCCCGGCCGGTGCCTCGTTCATCGAGGGCCGGATCCAGGACTCGGCCAGGTGGCTGGACTCCTCGTACGACGCGGTGCTGCACTTCGCCGCGTCCTCGCAGGTCGGCGAGTCGGTCGCCAAGCCCGAGAAGTACTGGGACAACAACGTCGGCGGCTCCATGGCGCTGCTCGCCGCGATGCGCTCCGCCGGGGTACGCAAGCTGGTCTTCTCCTCCACCGCCGCGACCTACGGGGAGCCGGTCTCCACCCCCATCACCGAGTCCGACCCGACCGCCCCGACCAGCCCCTACGGCGCGACGAAGCTCGCCGTCGACCATATGATCGGCGGGGAGTGCGCGGCGCACGGTCTCGCGGCCGTCTCCCTGCGCTACTTCAATGTCGCGGGCGCCTACGGCGACTGCGGTGAGCGCCACGACCCCGAGTCGCACCTCATCCCGCTCGTCCTCCAGGTCGCGCTGGGCCGGCGTGCGGCGATCTCCGTCTTCGGTGAGGACTATCCGACGCCGGACGGCACCTGCGTACGCGACTACATCCATGTCGCGGACCTCGCCGAGGCCCATCTGCGCGCGCTCGACGCGGCCGTCGAGGGCGAGCATCTGATCTGCAACCTCGGCAACGGCAACGGGTTCTCGGTCCGCGAGGTCATCGAGACCGTGCGCAAGGTCACCGGGCACCCGATCCCCGAGGTCGTGGCCGCGCGCCGGGGCGGCGACCCCGCCGTCCTGGTCGCCTCCGCCGAGGCGGCGCACGACCGGCTGGGCTGGACCCCGAGCCGCGCCGATCTGGCGGGCATCGTCGCGGACGCGTGGGCGTTCGCGCGCCGCGGAGAGCCCCAGGAGTGAGCGACACCGGGAGGTGACCGGGCCCGGGACGGGCGCGGGAGCGCGTGCCGAGCGCGCGCCCCGCGCCCGTCCCGGGCCCGCCCGCCGTCCGTTCCATGAGCGGTCCCACGAGTGAGGGACCCGGCAGTGAGGGAGACCCAGCAGTGAGCGAGAGCGGCACCGTCGCCGAGGAGTTCCGGCAGCTCTACGGAGCCGGCCCCGAGGGTGTGTGGGCGGCCCCGGGCCGGGTGAATCTGATCGGTGAGTACACCGACTTCAACGACGGTTTCGTGATGCCGCTGGCCCTGCCGCACCGCGCGGTGGCGGCGGTGTCCCGCCGTACCGACCAGGTCCTGCGGCTGCACTCCGCGGAGGTCCCCGAGGGCGTGGTCCAGCTCGACATCACCGCTCTCGAACCGGGCTCGGGCACCGGCTGGGCCGCCTACCCCGCCGGTGTCGTCTGGGCCCTGCGGGCGGCCGGCCACCCGGTGACCGGCGCCGATGTCCATCTCTCCTCGACCGTGCCGACCGGAGCGGGGCTGTCGTCCTCGGCCGCGCTGGAGGTCGTGGTCGCGCTCGCCCTGAACGATCTCCACGGCCTCGGCCTGACACCACCCGAACTGGCGGTCCTCGCGCAGCGCGCCGAGAACGCCTTCGTGGGGGTGCCCTGCGGGATCATGGACCAGATGGCCTCGGCGTGCTGCACCGAGGGGCACGCGCTGTATCTGGACACCCGCGATCTCTCCCAGCGCCAGGTGCCGTTCGATCTCGCGGCCCAGGGACTGCGGCTGCTGGTCGTCGACACCCGGGTCAAGCACGCGCTCGGCGACGGCGCGTACGCCGAGCGGCGCGCCGGGTGCGAGACGGGCGCGCGGGCGCTCGGGGTGCGCGCGCTGCGCGACATCCCGTACGGGGAACTGCCCGCGGCGCTCGGCCGGCTGGCCGGACAGGGGGAGGAGGTCCGCCGCTATGTCCGGCATGTGGTGAGCGACGACCACCGTGTCGAGCGGACCATCGCGCTGCTGGACGCGGGTGACCTCCGCGCGGTCGGGCCCGTCCTGGTCGAGGGCCATGCCTCGCTCCGCGACGATCTGCGGGTCTCCTGCCCGGAACTCGACCTGGTGGTCTCCACGGCCATGGCGTCCGGCGCGCTGGGCGCCCGTATGACCGGCGGCGGCTTCGGCGGTTCCGCGATCGTCCTGGTCGAGGAGTCCGACGCGGAGGCGGTCACGAAGTCGGTCGAGGAGGCCTTCGCCGCGGCGGGCCTCACGGCCCCGCGCGTCTTCCCGGCCGTCCCGTCCGGCGGCGCGCACCGGGTGCGCTGAGCACCGGGTGCGCCGACGGCGAAGGACGGGGCGCGGGTCCCGGACGCCTTGGGCGCGGCTACGACGGGCGGCGACCGGGGCTGCGATGGGGGCTGCGATGGGGGCGGTGCGGTGCGGGGCGGTGCGGTGCGGGGCGGTGCGGGGCGGTGCGATGCCGGGCGACGGCGCCGGCCCCCCGGCTGCCTGACTGCCCGGCCGCCTGGCCGCCCTTCGGTTTCCCGGTCTCCCCGTGACCCAGGAGAACCAGGAGACGCACCCCGAACGGCCGGGCCGACGAGTTCTGCGAAATTCCTTCCGCTCCGGGCCCGCGCCCGTACGCTGATGCACAGCACCGGTGGGGGCCGGTGCTGATCAGGGGTGGAGTCACGACGGGTACGACGCCCGGAGCGGGATGGCGGTCATCACACGGCGGCGGCCGTGCCACTGACGTACCTCCGCGCACCGGGCGCCGTGCCCGCGCTGTCCGCTCCCCGCCTTCAGGGGGTGTCCATTGGTACGTATCCGGGTTCTGGTGGTGGACGACCACCGTATCTTCGCCGAATCGCTCGCCGCCGCGCTCGCGGCCGAGCCCGATGTGGATGTCGCGGCGGCGGGCAGTGGTCCCGCCGCGCTGCGCTGTCTGGATCGGGGGGCGGCCGAAGGGCGAAGATTCGATGTGATGCTCGTCGACGCCGACCTCGGCACGGTCGCGGGAGCGGCCGGAAGCACGGCGGTGGGACCGGTTCAGGTGCCGGTCGCGCGCGCCGTGCCCGACCACGGCGAGGTGGTGCCGGTCGACGGCATCTCGCTGGTCGCCGGAGTCCGTTCCGGCCAGCCGTCCGTCCGTACGGTCGTGCTCGCCGAGAAGGACGACCCGCACCGCGCCGCGCTCGCCCTCCAGGCGGGCGCGTCCGGCTGGGTCGCGAAGGACTGCTCGCTGCAACGGCTGCTCGCCGTGATGCGGGGTGTCCTGCGGGACGAGACGCATCTGCCGCCCGCCCTGCTCACGGGCGTGCTGCGGGAGCTGACCGCCGCGCGCAAGCACCGCACGGAGAGCGAGCGGCTGGTCGAGTCGCTCACACCGCGCGAGCGTGAGGTGCTGCGCTGCATGGTCGCGGGTCTGGGGCGCAAGGCCGTCGCCGAGCGGCTCTTCCTCTCGCCGCACACCGTGCGCACGCATATGCAGAACGTGCTGGGGAAGCTGGGCGTGCACTCGACGCTGGCCGCCGTGGCACTGGCGCGCCGGGCCGGTGTGGGTCCGGTGAGCCTGGCGGCCGAGCCCGTCACGTCGACGGGCTGACCGCGGGCCGGACGGGCGGGGCACCGCCCGTCCGGCCCATGGCTCTGCAACGTCGGATGCCGGTGACGGCGGGTGCGGGTGCCGGTGACGGCCGGTGCGGATGCGGGTGCGCTGTCAGGGCACGCGAGCCCGCCACGATCGGAACGAGCGGCCCTAGGGCCGCTCGTTTGGATCTTGCTGGGCTCGCGTGCCCCGGCACCGCGCCTCGCCGCGTTGTCGTCAGTCGCCTACGCTCCGCGTGGGCTCCCTCCTCCGCCTTGCGATCCACGGCACCGGACCCCGCTCCCTGACCCAGCCAGATCCAAACGAAAGACCCTAGCCGGGGACGTTGTCGAACGGCGCGGTCAACTGGCGCAGCAGCCCGGCCAGTTCGGCGCGCTGGGCGCGGGACAGTTCGCCCAGGATCGCGCGTTCCTGGGCCAGCAGCCCGGCGAGCGCCTGGTCCGCGCGGTCGCGCCCCTCGGCGGTCAGCCGGACGAGCACCCCGCGCCGGTCGCTGGGGTCGGGCAGCCGCTCCACCAGGCCCTTCTTCGCCAGCCGGTCGATACGGTTCGTCATCGTGCCCGAGGTGACCAGGGTCTGGGTCAGCAACTGGCCGGGGGAGAGCTGATACGGGTCCCCCGCGCGCCGCAGCGAGGTCAGTACGTCGAACTCCCACGGCTCCAGAGCGTGCTCCGAGAACGCGATCCGGCGCGCGCGGTCGAGATGGCGGGCCAGCCTGCTGACACGGCTGAGGACCTCGAGCGGTTCCACGTCGAGGTCGGGGCGCTCTCGGCGCCATGCCGTCACCAGTCGGTCGACCTCGTCCTCCATGGCGATCAGTGTAGAGGGTCCCTCGACATGAAGTCTCTTGACGTCAAGATATGTCGCGGTGCAGGCTGGGAGCGAACCGCCGGGGGCCGCTCCGGCAGGCCGTCCCACACCCGCGATGGGGGCTCGACCATGCACTCCGCACCGTCCGTACCGACCTGGGACCCGGCCCAGTACCTCCGGCACGCCGGCTTGCGCGGCCGCCCGTTCCTGGACCTGCTCGCCCGTGTGCCCGAACCGCCCGCCGGGGACGGCGGCCCCGTGATGCCCGGGTCCGGCCCGGCCGCACCTCTCAGGATCGCCGACCTCGGGTGCGGCCCCGGCAATGTCACCGCGCTGATCGCGGACCGCTGGCCGGCCGCCCGGATCACCGGCTTCGACAACTCGCGGGAGATGCTCGACCGGGCCGGGAAGGAGTACGCGGGCCCCACCGCCGGCGGCGGGGCGCTGGACTTCCGGGCCGCCGACCTCACCCGCTGGACGCCCGGCGAACCGTACGGCCTGATCCTCTCCAACGCCGCCCTCCAGTGGGTCCCCGGCCACGCCGACCTCTTCGCGGGGTGGCTCGACGGGCTCGTCCCGGGCGGCACCTTCGCCTTCCAGGTCCCCGGCAACTTCGGCTCGCCCAGCCATACGCTCCTCGACGGACTGCGCGAGTCCCCGCGCTGGCGCGCCCGGCTGGCCGGCCCCGACCGGCCCGTCAACACCGTCCTGGATCCCGCCGGCTATCTCGCGCGCCTCATGGACCTCGGCTGTACGGCGGACGTCTGGGAGACCACCTATGTCCAGCGGCTCACCGGCGAGGACCCGGTCCTCGACTGGGTGAAGGGAACGGCGCTGCGGCCCGTCCTCACCGCGCTCGCGGGCGACCCGGAGGCGACGGAGGAGTTCCTCGGCGAGTACCGCGACCTGCTCCGCACGGCCTACCCGCCGGGCCCGCACGGCACGCTCTTCCCGTTCCGCCGTATCTTCGCGGTCGCCCGCAAGGAGCCCTGAGGCCCGAGACGACCCGGGTCCGGCGGCGGGGCCCGGCCCGGGGTCTGTCCGGGATCCGGGCCCCGCCGGGGTGTCCGTTCGCACGGTCAGGTCTTGTCCTACGGTCAGGTCTTGCGGTGGCCTATCAGGCGGGGCTTCGGCTCCAGGCCCTCCAGCCCGTGCCAGGCCAGATTCACCAGATGCGCGGCGACCTCGGCCTTCTTCGGACGGCGCGTGTCCACCCACCACTGGCCGGTCAGCGCCACCATGCCCACCAGCGCCTGCGCGTACAGCGGCGCCAGCTTCGGATCGAAGCCGCGGGCCTTGAACTCCATGCCGAGAATGTCCTCGACCTGGGTGGCGATATCGCTGATCAGTGACGCGAACGTGCCCGTGGACTGCGCGACCGGGGAGTCACGGACCAGGATGCGGAAGCCGTCCGTATACGTCTCGATATAATCGAGCAGCGCGAACGCGGCCTGTTCCAGCAGCTCACGAGGGTGCCCGGCGGTCAGCGCGCTGGTCACCATGTCCAGGAGCTGACGCATCTCGCGGTCCACGACCACCGCGTACAGCCCCTCCTTGCCGCCGAAGTGCTCGTAGACGACCGGCTTGGAGACCCCGGCCTTCGCCGCGATCTCCTCCACCGACGTGGCCTCGAAGCCCTTCTCGGCGAAGACCGTACGGCCGATGTCCAGCAGCTGCTCGCGGCGCTCCGCCCCGGTCATCCGGACCCTGCGGGCGCGCCGGCTCCCCGTGGTCCGGCCCTTCTCGGGGCTGCCCTGCTTGCTGGTACTGCCGTCGATCGCCACGGTGCCCATCATGCCTTGGCGGGTGCGCTCTTGCGCCGGGAGTCCAGCCGCGATGCGCTGGGCCAGCGCACGTCCGACGCCCAGCCCAGCAGCTCGAACCAGCGGATGATCCTGGCGCTGGAGTCGAGCTGGCCCCTGAGCACCCCGTGCCGCGCGCTCGTCGGGTCCGCGTGGTGCAGGTTGTGCCACGACTCGCCGCAGGAGAGGACCGCGAGCCACCACACATTGCCCGAGCGGTCCCGGGACTTGAACGGACGCTTGCCGACCGCGTGACAGATCGAGTTGATCGACCAGGTGACATGGTGCAGCAGCGCCACCCGAACCAGTGAACCCCAGAAGAACGCCGTGAAGGCGCCCCACCAGGACATCGTCACCAGACCGCCGACCAGCGGCGGAATCGCCAGCGAGACGACCGTCCACAGCGCGAACTGCCGGGAGACCGCGCGAATGGCCGGGTCCTTGATCAGATCCGGCGCGTACTTGTGCTGTGGTGTCTGCTCCTCGTCGAACAGCCAGCCGATATGCGCCCACCACAGTCCCTTGATCAGGGCCGGCAGCGTCTCACCGAACCGCCACGGCGAATGCGGGTCGCCCTCGGCGTCCGAGAACCTGTGGTGCTTGCGGTGGTCCGCCACCCAGCGGACCAGCGGGCCCTCCACGGCGAGCGACCCCGCCACGGCGAGCGCGATCCGCAGCGGGCGCTTCGCCTTGAAGGAGCCATGCGTGAAGTAACGGTGATAGCCGATCGTGACGCCATGGCAGCCGATGTAGTACATGACCACCATCAGGCCCAGATCGAGCCAGCTCACCCCTCCCCACATCCAGGCCAGCGGCACCGCCGCGAGCAGGGCGAGAAAGGGGATGACGATGAAGAGCAGCAGAGCGAACTGCTCCACGGAGCCCTTGCTGTCCCCGCCGAGCGTGGCGGAGGGAAGCGGAGCGGAGCCGGCCGGGTGGGGAGGGAGGGAGGAGTCTTCGATCACATCGGGGGGTGTGGTCATTGGGGTCCCCTGGGGTGAGGAATGGGGCAGAAGCCTGGATACGGGTGCGTAACCTACGGCATCGTAAGTATGGCAGTGCCGAACGCCGCGACAAGAGGCCTGTGGATAACACGAAGCGAAGGACACCTATCCTTGTGGTCGTCGGACAGCGCGGTCCGCGAACTCTCCAGAACCCTCCAGACGTGCTCAAACACTGCAAGGAGCCGCACCTGTGAGCAGTGCCGACCAGACCCCATCCGCCAGCGCGGAGCTGCGCTCAGACATCCGCCGTCTAGGTGACCTGCTGGGCGAGACCCTCGTACGGCAGGAAGGCCCCGAACTACTCGACCTCGTCGAGCGTGTACGCGCGTTGACGCGCGAGAACGGCGAGGCCGCCGCCGAACTCCTCGGCGACACAGACCTGGAGACCGCGGCCAAACTGGTGCGCGCCTTCTCCACCTACTTCCATCTCGCCAACGTCACCGAACAGGTGCACCGGGGCCGGGAGATGCGCGAACGGCGCGCGGCCGAGGGCGGGCTGCTGGCCCGTACCGCCGACCGGCTGAAGGACGCCGACCCCGAGCATCTGCGCGAGACCGTCAAGAACCTCAACGTCCGGCCCGTGTTCACCGCGCACCCCACCGAGGCCGCGCGCCGCTCCGTACTGAACAAGCTCCGCCGGGTGGCCGAACTGCTGGAGGCACCGGTCATCGCCTCCGACCGGCGCCGCCACGATCTGCGGCTCGCCGAGTCCATCGACCTGATCTGGCAGACCGACGAACTCCGCGTCGTACGGCCCGAGCCGGTCGACGAGGCGCGCAACGCCATCTACTACCTGGACGAACTCCACGTCGGCGCCGTCGGGGACGTCCTGGAGGACCTCGTCGCCGAGCTGGAACGGGTCGGCGTGGAGATGCCCCAGGGCACCCGGCCGCTCACCTTCGGCACCTGGATCGGCGGCGACCGCGACGGCAACCCCAACGTCACCCCCCAGGTCACCCGCGAGGTGCTGATCCTCCAGCACGAGCACGGCATCACCGACGCGCTCGAACTGATCGACCAGCTCCGCGGCCAGCTCTCCAACTCCATCCGCTACACCGGCGCCACGGAGGAACTGCTCACCTCCCTGCGGACCGACCTGGAGAACCTCCCCGAGATCAGCCCCCGCTACAAGCGGCTCAACGCCGAGGAGCCGTACCGCCTCAAGGCGACCTGCATCCGCCAGAAGCTCGTCAACACCCGCGAGCGCCTCGCCAAGGGCACCCCGCACCACGACGGCCGCGACTACCTCGGCACCGCCGAACTGCTCGACGACCTCACCCTCATCCAGACCTCCCTGCGCGAGCACCGCGGCGGACTCTTCGCCGACGGCCGCATGGACCGTACGATCCGTACGCTCGCCGCCTTCGGCCTCCAGCTCGCCACCATGGACGTACGCGAACACGCGGACGCCCACCACCACGCCCTCGGCCAGCTCTTCGACCGGCTCGGCGAGGAGTCCTGGCGCTACAGCGACATGCCGCGCGACTACCGGCAGAAGCTGCTCGCCAAGGAACTGCGCTCCCGCCGCCCCCTCGCGCCCACCCCGGCCCCCCTCGACGCCGCCGGCCAGAAGACCCTCGGCGTCTTCCACACCGTCAAGGAGGCCTTCGAACGCTTCGGCCCGGAGGTCATCGAGTCGTACATCATCTCCATGTGCCAGGGCGCCGACGACGTCTTCGCGGCGGCCGTGCTCGCACGCGAGGCCGGACTGATCGACCTGCACGGCGGCTGGGCGAAGATCGGCATCGTGCCGCTGCTGGAGACCACCGACGAGCTGCGCGCCGCCGACGTCATCCTCGACGAGATGCTCGCCGACCCCTCCTACCGCAGGCTCGTCTCGCTGCGCGGCGACGTCCAGGAGGTCATGCTCGGCTACTCCGACTCCTCCAAGTTCGGCGGCATCACCACCTCCCAGTGGGAGATCCACCGCGCCCAGCGGCGGCTGCGCGACGTCGCCCACCGCCATGGCGTACGGCTGCGGCTCTTCCACGGCCGCGGTGGCACCGTCGGCCGCGGCGGCGGCCCCTCGCACGACGCGATCCTCGCCCAGCCCTGGGGCACGCTGGAGGGTGAGATCAAGGTGACCGAGCAGGGCGAGGTCATCTCCGACAAGTATCTGATCCCCTCCCTCGCCAGGGAGAACCTGGAACTGACCGTCGCCGCCACCCTCCAGGCCTCGGCGCTGCACACCGCGCCGCGCCAGTCCGGCGAGGCACTGGCCCGCTGGGACGCGGCGATGGACACCGTCTCGGACGCCGCGCACGCCGCGTACCGCGGACTCGTCGAGGACCCCGACCTGCCCGCGTACTTCTTCGCCTCCACCCCCGTCGACCAGCTCGCCGACCTCCACCTCGGCTCCCGTCCCTCCCGGCGGCCCGACTCGGGCGCCGGGCTCGACGGACTGCGCGCCATCCCCTGGGTCTTCGGCTGGACCCAGTCACGGCAGATCGTGCCCGGCTGGTTCGGCGTCGGCTCCGGACTGAAGGCACTGCGCGAGGCAGGGCCCGCCACCGTGCTCGACGAGATGTACGAGCAGTGGCACTTCTTCCGGAACTTCCTCGCCAACGTCGAGATGACCCTCGCCAAGACGGATCTGCGGATCGCCCGCCACTATGTGGACACGCTGGTGCCGGACGAGCTGAAGCACGTCTTCGCGGACATCGAGGAGGAGCACCGGCTCACCGTGCGGGAGGTGCTGCGGATCACCGGCGGCGAGAAGCTGCTCGACTCCAACCCGGTGCTCCAGCAGACCTTCGCGATCCGGGACGCCTATCTCGACCCGATCTCCTACCTCCAGGTCTCGCTGCTGGCACGCCAGCGCGCGGCGGCCGAGCGCCAGGAGACCCCGGACCCGCTGCTCGCGCGGGCGCTGCTGCTGACGGTCAACGGGGTCGCGGCGGGCCTGCGCAACACCGGCTGACCGCAGCCCCGCCCCCGCGTACCAGAGCGCCCCGCCCCGGGAATTCGCCGTCCCCGGGCGGGGCGCTTTCGTATGCGCGGTGCGTACAGGGCGGTGCGTACAGCGCGTCGCGTGCGCGGCGGCGCGGACGCGGTGGCGCGGACGCGGTGGCGCGGACGATCCGTGGCCGGCCGCGGACGCGGGGCGGTCAGAGCGCGAAGAAGGCGGCCAGCATCAGCGCCCCGCCCGCCACCGCCGCCGCCCAGGCCGTCCGCGTCAGCCGCATCCCGCCCCCGACGACCAGGGAAGCCAGCAGCAGCGCCCCGCCGAGCGGGATCCACGCGTACAGCAGACCCGGCGTGCCCGTCCGCACCAGTTCGTCCGTGTCGGGCTTCACCACCACCGGGAACCGTCCGCCCTTCTTCACGGCGACCGACTCCTCGATCCTCATCCCGGCACGCGGCCCCTGCGGCCCGTCCGGGTCATAGGGCCCGGTGCAGCTCTGGTCCGCGCAGCTCGTCACCGTCAGCGTGCCGTGCTCACGGCCCGTGGCCAGCACCACATGCTGGGCCGAGCCCCAGGACGCCCAGACACCCGCGACCAGGAGCAGCACGGCCACACAGGCCATCGCCGCCTGACGGCCGAACGACAGCACGCGGTCGGAATTGCTCCGCTTCCCCTTCATAGGGCGGGATCTTTGGCCATGGGTACGCGCCTGGTCAACTTCCGTCCGGGGATCGACGGGGAATGCGGCGGTTGTCAGGAGTTGTACGTGCTCTGTGCGCGCTCCAGCCCCTCCAGCACCAGCGCCTCCACCGCGTCCGCCGCCCGGTCGACGAGGTAGTCCAGCTCCTTGCGCTCCACCGACGAGAAGTCCTTCAGCACGAAGTCCGCCACCTGCATCCGCCCCGGCGGCCTGCCGATCCCGAACCGCACCCGGTGATAGCCGGGACCCATCGCCTTCGTCATCGACTTCAGCCCGTTGTGGCCGTTGTCCCCGCCGCCCAGCTTCAGCCGCAGCGTGCCGTAGTCGATGTCCAGCTCGTCATGGACCGCGACGATCCGCTCCGTCGGCACCTTGTAGAAGTCACGCAGCCCGACGACCGGGCCGCCGGAGAGATTCATGTACGAGGTGGGCTTGGCCAGCACCACCCGGCGGCTCGCGGGACCCGGCGGGCCGATCCGGCCCTCGACCACCGTGGCCTGCGCCTTCTGCGCCCGCCGGTACGAGCCGCCGATACGGGCCGCCAGCAGATCGGCCACCATGAACCCGACATTGTGCCGGTTGGCCGCATAGCCGGGACCCGGGTTCCCCAGTCCCACGACCAGCCAGGGGGCGTTGGCATCTGTCGTCATCCGCGCTGCGTCTCCTCGCATACGTATACGGGTGGGATACGTACGGGGGAGGGATGCATCCGGATGACCCGTCCACGGGACGGCACATCCACGGGACGACACGTCCACGGGACGACGGCGCACACCCGGCGCCGGCGCCCCCTCCCCGTACAGGCGAACGGGGTGGCGGGCCGTCGGCGGCCCGCCACCCCGTGGGGCACAGCGTACGGATCAGGCCTCGGCGCCCTCGGCGGCGCCCTCGCCCTCACCCTCGGCGGCCGGCTCCTCGGCCTGCGCCGACAGCACCTGGAGGACCACCGCGTCCTCGTCGATGACCAGCGTCGTGCCCGACGGCAGCGGGATGTCCTTCGCCAGCACCGACGCACCGGCGGCCAGGCCCTCGATGGAGACCGTCACGGACTCCGGGATGTGCGTGGCCTCGGCCTCGACGGTCAGCGTGGAGAGCACGTGCTCCAGCAGGTTGGCGCCCGGCGCCAGCTCACCCTCGGTGTGCACGGCGACCTCGACGCTGACCTTCTCGCCGGACTTCACCGCGAGCAGGTCGACGTGCTCGATGAAGCCCTTGAGCGCGTTGCGCTGCACGGCCTTCGGGATCACCAGCTCCTTGCGGCCCTCGATGTCCAGACCGATCAGCGCGTTCGCGGTCTTCAGCGCCATCATCAGGTCGTGACCCGGCAGGGTGACATGGACGGTGTCGGCGCCGTGGCCGTAGATGACACCGGGAACCTTGTTGGCGCGACGGGTACGGCGGGCGGCGCCCTTGCCGAACTCGGTACGGACCTCGGCGCTGATCTTCACTTCAGCCATGGCTGCACTCCTCGTAGTAATGAGCGGAAGGTGACCGGAATCGGCCGTCACCCGGCCACGACAGGCCTGCTACGAAGAGCGCGTCGATAACGGACCGCCGCACCGTGAAACAGTGCGGCCTCCCTCGCCGAGCAACTCCGTGAGTCTACCCGGCGGGGAGGCCGCCCCAGAAATCGATCTACCGCCACCGCACCGCCACCGCGCTCCACGGGACCGGCGGCCCCGCCAGGCACGGGCGGAACACGCGCAGGGACGTTACGCCAGCTCCGCGAGACGCTACGCCTGCTCCTCGAAGAGACTCGTCACAGAACCGTCCTCGAAGACCTCACGGACAGCGCGCGCGATCGTCGGCGCGATCGACAGAACCGTGATCTTGTCCAGATCCAGATTGCCCGGATCCGGCAGCGAATTCGTGAACACGAACTCGCTCACCTGCGAATTCTTCAACCGGTCGGCCGCCGGACCCGACAGCACGCCATGCGTCGCCGTCACTATCACGTCCTCCGCGCCATGCGCGAACAAGGCGTCCGCCGCGGCGCAGATCGTGCCACCCGTGTCGATCATGTCGTCGACCAGGACACAGACCCGGCCCTCCACATTGCCGACCACCTCGTGGACCGTCACCTGATTCGCGACATCCTTGTCACGCCGCTTGTGGACGATCGCCAGCGGCGCGCCCAGCCGGTCGCACCAGCGGTCCGCGACCCGCACCCGGCCCGCGTCCGGCGACACCACCGTCAGCTTCGAACGGTCCACCTTCCCCGCCACATAGTCCGCGAGGACCGGCAGCGCGAAGAGATGGTCCACCGGACCGTCGAAGAAGCCCTGGATCTGGTCCGTGTGCAGATCCACCGTCAGAATCCGGTCGGCACCCGCCGTCTTCATCAGATCCGCCACCAGCCTGGCCGAAATCGGCTCCCGGCCCCGGTGCTTCTTGTCCTGGCGGGCATACCCGTAGAAGGGCACGATCACCGTGATGCTCCGGGCCGAAGCCCGCTTCAGCGCGTCGATCATGATGAGCTGCTCCATGATCCACTTATTGATCGGAGCCGTGTGGCTCTGGATCAGAAAGCAGTCCGCACCGCGCGCCGACTCCTGGTACCGGACATAGATCTCACCATTGGCGAAATCAAATGCCTTGGTGGGAACGATCCCCACACCCAGTTGATGGGCTACCTCCTCGGCCAGCTCGGGGTGGGCGCGGCCGGAAAAGAGCATCAGCTTCTTCTCGCCGGTCGTCTTGATCCCGGTCACAGCACTGTCTCCTCAGACGTGTTGACGGCCGCTGCACCCGCGCGTACCTGCGAGCCAGCCGAATCGTGCAGATATCACGGTACGCCGTGATCGGCGCACCTGTTTCCGGTCAGCTTTCACTCTCGGCGCTCCCCGGCGCCGTACGAGCCGCCTCGGCCGCCTGAGCGGCGGCACTCCCCGGACGCTTCCGGGCCACCCAGCCCTCGATATTCCGCTGCTGGCCCCGGGCGACAGCCAGCGAACCGGCCGGCACATCCTTCGTGATCACCGACCCGGCCGCCGTGTACACACCGTCCCCGACCGTGACGGGCGCCACAAACATGTTGTCCGAACCCGTACGGCAGTGGGACCCGATCGTCGTGTGGTGCTTGCGCTCCCCGTCATAGTTCACGAAGACGCTCGCGGCGCCGATGTTCGTGTACTCGCCGATCGTCGCATCCCCCACATACGACAGATGCGGCACCTTCGAACCCTCACCGATCGTCGCGTTCTTCATCTCCACATACGTACCGGCCTTCGCCCTCACCCCGAGCCGGGTACCCGGCCGCAGATAGGCGTACGGGCCGACCGTCGCGGCCTCACCCACCACCGCGCCGTCCGCCACCGTGTTGTCCAGCCGCGCGCCCGCGCCGACCTGCGTGTCCCGCAGCCGCGAATGCGGCCCCACCTCGGCACCCTCCGCCAGATGCGTGGACCCCAGGAGCTGCGTACCCGGATGCACCACCACGTCCGGCTCGAACGTGACCGACACATCCACGAACACCGACGCCGGGTCGATCACCGTCACCCCCGCCAGCATCGCCCGCTCCAGCAGTCGCTCGTTCAGCAGCCGGCGCGCCTGCGCGAGCTGCACCCGGTTGTTGATCCCCAGGATCTCCCGGTGATCGACCGCGACCGACGCGCCCACCCGGTGCCCGGCCTCCCTCATGATCCCCAGCACATCGGTGAGGTACTCCTCGCCCTGGCTGTTGTCCGTGCTGACCTTCCCGAGCGCGTCCGCGAGAAGCCGGCCGTCGAACGCGAACACCCCCGAGTTGATCTCCCGGATCGCGCGCTGCGCGTCGCTGGCGTCCTTGTGCTCCACGATCGCCGTGACCGCGCCGCTCGCGCCGTCCCGGACGATCCGCCCGTACCCGGTCGAGTCCGGGACCTCGGCGGTCAGCACGGTGACGGCGTTGCCGTCGGCGGCATGCGTCCCGGCCAGCGCCGCGAGGGTCGCGCCGGTCAGCAGCGGGGTGTCGCCGCAGACGACGACCACGGTCCCGTCGGGCGTGCCCCCCAGCTCGTCGAGGGCGATCCGCACGGCGTGCCCGGTACCGTTCTGCTCGGCCTGATAGGCGGTGCGCACGCCTTCGTACGCGGCGGAGAGATGCCCCTCGACCTGCTCCCGCGCGTGCCCGACGACGACGACGAGCTGCTCGGGCTCCAGCTCACGGGCCGCGGACACGACATGTCCGACGAGCGAGCGCCCGCAGACCTCATGCAGGACCTTGGGGGTCTTCGACTTCATGCGGGTCCCTTCACCCGCTGCGAGGACGACGACGGCTGCCGGGCGGTTGGCGCTCACGGGAATGCCCTTCGGCTTTCGGGTGGTGGACAACCGCAGGATACCGGGGGGTTTCGGCGCGGAAACGAGGACGGGTCCCGACCGGCGAGGTCAGGACCCGAACTGAGGACTCGTGCGCCAGGCTCCCCCGCAAGGATTCGAACCTTGACCTGCCAAGACCAAAACTTGGTGTGCTGCCTGATTACACCACGGGGGACCGGCCGGCGATTTGGCTACGGCGCCGGTTCAGCACCAGACACTATGCCGTACCAGGCACCTTCCACGCGACGATAGAGATCGGCGCTCTTCGTGACGTAGATGACGAGGCACCCCCTGTATGCCTCTGCGGTGTTCTTCCTTGTCGTCTTCGGGTTGTGCTTTTTGAGCGTGGTCTTCTGGAGGCCGGAAGGGGCGATGCCGGCCAGATCGGCCCAGAAGTGCTCGGCGTCGGGAACGTCGGCCGACTCGTGGATGCTCACCCGGAAACGCAGCCGCTCACGCGGGATCCCCAGGAGATCGAGCCAGCGCAGGTACAACCTGATCACGTTGGGGTCGCTGTTGATGAACTGGAGCACTTCGCACCGGCGGTACGGCTTGTCCTTGGTTCCTTCGGCCCAGTACAGGGTGACGCCGGCGATGAACAGTTCCCGATCGGAGAGCTGCCCGACCTCCTCGCGGGCTACGCGCTTCGTCTCCTGTCGTTCCTTGTCCTGGGCTGCGCGCAAGTGGGCCAGTCCCGCGTTCATGCGGGCGTGCCGCTCCTCGACCGTGTATTGGGGCTCCGGCTTCGGGAGGTCTCGTACCCACAGGGAGATCGAGCTTTTCGAGCAGCCCAGCTCAAGCTGTATCCGGTCGTACGTGTGGCCCTCCAGGCGTAGTTCGCGCGCTTTCTCCCGGAGGTCGTCCTTCGCGTTGGGGCGTTTGGTCCACTCTGGTGCCGGTTCGCCCTTGACCAGGCGACTCAGGATGTCGTTGTTCCGGATCTTCAATCGGTCGCGGATCTGTCGCAGGCTGAGGCCTTCGCGGCGCAGTGCCACCGCCTGTTTCCGGAGTGCCTCGAAGTCGGCATATGTGCCATGTGTCGCTGTCATATGGGTGATCATCGTCTGGAATCCGGGTGTCCGGTTCGGCTGTGGGAGTGGTTCACGCGTTCGAGGTATTGGCGTCTGTTTCTGGTGTGGCCGGTCGCGTTCTGTGGTGGGGCGGTCGCCGGAAATTGGGATGCGGGCGCCCGTAGGGTGGGAGACATGACCACAACGGGGGCACATCAGGACGCCGCGGGAGTGACTCCCCGCGGTGTGTGGTGGTGGGGGCGGTGGCGGAGCGCCGTGCTGGATGTGGGGCTGGCGCTGGTGTCGGCGCTGGAGTGCGCGCTGGAGGGGATCAGGTTCGCGGACACCGCCGGGCTGCCGGTGCCGATGGGGGTGCTGTTCGGGCTGCTCGCCGGGGCGGTGCTGCTGGTGCGGCGGCGGTGGCCGTTCGCGGTGGTGCTCGTCTCGATCGCGATCACGCCCGCGGAGATGGGCTATCTGATGGGGCTGGTCGGGCTGTACACGCTCGCCGCCTCGGAGACGCCGCGCAGGATCATCGGCGCGCTGGCCGGGATGTCGCTCGTCGGGACGCTGATCGTGACGTTCGTACGGACCCGGCAGAACGTGGTCGACACGGCGTTCGACTCGGCGCGCTGGTATGTGCCCGTGGTCGCGGTTCTGATGTCGGTGGGGCTGACCGCGCCGCCGGTGCTGTTCGGGCTCTATGTGGGGGCGAGACGGCGGCTGATGGAGAGCCTGCGGGAGCGGGCGGACAGTCTGGAGCAGGAGCTTTCGCTGCTCGCCGACCGGGCGGAGCAGCGGGCGGAGTGGGCGCGTACGGAGGAGCGGACGCGGATCGCCCGGGAGATGCATGACGTGGTGGCGCACCGGGTGAGTCTGATGGTGGTGCACGCGGCGGCGTTGCAGGCGGTGGCGTTGAAGGATCCGTCGAAGGCGGTGAAGAACGCCGCGCTGGTGGGGGACATGGGGCGGCAGGCGCTGACGGAGCTGCGGGAGATGCTCGGGGTGCTGCGGGCGGGGGAGCAGGTGGCGGCGCGCAAGGCGGCGGATGTGCCGGCGGGGGAGGTGTTCTCGGCGGCGGTTCCGCTGGCGGCGGTGGGGCGTGCGGCGGCGGCGGCGGCCGCGGCGGCGGCTGCCGGGGACGGTCCCGGTATGGGGGACATAGAGGCGTTGGTGGGCCAGTCCCGGGACACGGGGATGGTGGTGGAGCTTTCGGTGCAGGGGGAGTCGCGTGCGTATGCGCCGGAGGTGGAGCAGACGGCGTACCGGGTGGTGCAGGAGGCGCTGACGAATGTGCTGAAGCACGCGGCGGGCGCGAAGGTGATGGTCCGGCTGGCGCACCGGGAGTCGGAGGTCGCGATGCAGGTGGAGAACGGGCCTTCGGACGGTGGCGCGCAGGACGCGGGGCTGCCGAGTGGCGGCAATGGTCTGGTGGGGATGCGGGAGCGGGTGCTGGCGCTGGGCGGGGTGTTCGTGTCGGGGGAGACGGACGCGGGGGGTTTCCGGGTGTCGGCGGTGCTGCCGGACCGCGCGCCGGCGTAGGGGGTTTCCGCGTAGGGGCTCTCCGGGCTCTCCGGGCGCTCCGGGAACGCTCCGCGGGTTGCCGGGTTGCCGGGTTGCCGGGTTGCCGGGTCGCCGGGCGGAGGGCCCCGGGCGGGGGCCCCGGGGGCGGGTGTCAGCCGGAGGTCAGCCGGGCGGGTTCCAGGCCGGTGAGCAGGATGCCGAGTGCCTGGTCGAGGTCCGGTCCCAGATACCAGTCGCCGGTGTGGTCGATGCTGAAGACGCGTCCGGTGCTGTCGATGGCGAGGACCGCCTGCCCGTCGTTCTCCTCGCCGAGGGGGCTGATCTCGGTGTCCAGGGACCGTCCGAGGTCGGCGAGGGTGCGGGCGAGGTGGAGGCCGGCGAGGGGGTCGATCCGTACGGTGGCGGGGGCGATCTGCCGGCCGGGCCCGGGGGCGCTGAGGCGCAGTCCGCCGAACTCGGCCCAGGCCTCGACGGCGGCGGGGAAGACGCTGAGCCGGTGTCCGGCGGGTGTGGTGTGGGCGCGCAGGGCGTCGGCCCACTCCTCGGCCTGCCGTATGTCCCAGCGTCCGGGCTGCCAGCCGGCCTCGCGGAGCGCGGCGTCGACGGGGACGGGGAAGCGGGTGGTGTCGAGGTCGCGCATGCTCAGCCGTTCTGGGTGGGGTCGAAGGGGCGTACGCCGAAGTGCGCGAGCAGTGCCGAGCAGGAGCGGCAGGGCGGGGCGTAGCTGCCGTGCTGGGGGTCGCCGTCCTCGCGGATGCGACGGGCCGTCAGTTTGGAGTGTTTGAGGGTGCGGCGTGCCTCGCTGTGGGTGAGGGGTTTTCGCCGGGCCCGTTTGGAGCGGTCGGCCTCGGCCGCGGTGAGGTGGCGGGAGAGCAGGATCGCTTCGGGACAGCGTCCGGTGAAACGTTCCCGTTGTCCGCTGGTGAGGGTGTCGAGGAAGTCCTGTACGAGCGGGTGGAGGGTGGGCGGCTGGTCGCCCTTGCCTCCGGTGCAGGTGAGGGTGGTCCGGCCGCGTACGGAGAGCGCGGCGCCGACGGCGGGCAGGATGCCGTCGCGGCGCCTGTGGAGTACGGGCGGACGGTGTGGTGCGGTGCTGCTCCAGCCGAGGCGTGGGTCGCCGGATGCGTCTGTCGGTGCCGTGTGCAAGTGCTGTCCCCTCCCCGCGCCCGCGGCTGGTAGCCGCTGGTGTCACGCCCCCCGATTGTGTGGACAGCCTGCCAAATGTGCCGGGCGGTCGGGAAGCTGGGGCGTGAATCATGGCGTGGCGTCGGCGCTGGGTCACCCTTGCGTGACCGTTGGTCACCGGTGAGGGGGCGTGGACGAGGGCCCTGGCGGGAGCCGGGACGATGATCGGACCGGCCCTGTGGAGGAGCGTCGGATCCCCTCTTGTCCCACCGCATAGGCTGTGCGGCATCAGGGCTGTGGAACCAGCCGGAAGCAGCAGGGGGCAACCGCCATGACGACAGGTCGGCTCGGGCAGCAAGCCGCGCCACCGAACGCGGCCTACGCCGGGCAGGTCGTGCATTTCCCGGATCCGGTCCGGGCCTCCCGGCATCCCAGAGGGGTGCGGGTGGATGACGCCGGCTATCCGGATTTCACGCCGTACGCGCGCGCGGCGGCGGAGATAGCCGAGCCGCCCGAGGGGTTCGGCGTGGACGAGCTGCGGCTCACGGACTATGTGTCGGCCAATGCCGCGCTGCACGCCGCCGGGCATGAGCTGTGGGACACGATCCCCTCGGTGGCGACTCCGCACGGCTGGACGTGGCATCATCTGCCGGCTTCGCGCCGGCTGGTGCTGGTGCCGGTCGAGGTGAAGGCGCTGCTGCGGCATCACGGCGGGCTCGCGACGACCGCGGTGGACCATGTGAAGCGGGGCACGCGTCCGCTCCAGGAGACCCGGCCGGTCCATGTCGGGCTGCCGAAGGGCGTGGTGTCGGTCAGTGAGCAGCAGCTCCTGGGCGTCGAGGAGGATCTCGGCTACCGGCTGCCGGGCGCGTACCGCGCGTTCCTGAAGGCGGCGGGCGGCTGTGCGCCGGTGGGCGCGGCGCTCGATCCGGCGCTGGGGCTGCTGGTGGACCAGCCGTTCTTCACGGTGCGTGAGGAGGCCGCGGTCAATGACCTGGTGTATGTCAACAAGTGCCTGCGGGACCATCTGACCAAGGATTATCTGGGTGTTGCCTTTGTCCAGGGCGGCATTCTCGCGGTGAAGGTGCGGGGCGACCGGGTGGGTTCGGTCTGGTTCTGCGCGTACGACGACGCCAGGGACCGGGACGGCTGGAGCGTGCAGGAGCGGGTGGAGCGGCTGCTGTTGCCGTGCGGTGAGGACTTCGACGCCTTTCTGCTGAGGCTGGCGGGCAGTCCGCCGGAGCTGGAGACCGTGGCGAACCTGATGGTGGACGGTGGCTTCGCGCGCGCCGTCCCGGTGGAGGGGTGAGCGCGATGGTGACCTTCGCGCAGGCGCAGGAGCGCGCGGAAGAGTGGGTCAACGGCGATGTGCCCGGCTATCAGCACCGGGAGGTGCGGGTCAGGGAGTTCGAGCTGGGTTTCGTGGTGTGGGCGGAGGACCGTGAGTCCGGGCCCACGTCGGACGGCGGCCGGCAGCGGCTGGTGATCGCGCGGGACAGCGGTGAGGCCACGTTGTGGCCGGGGCTGCCGGTGGGTGAGGTGATCCGCCGGTACGAGGAGGAGTACGGCGTGCCGGAGGCGCCGCCGGCCGCGCCGGAGCCGCCGCAGCGCATCGATCTGCATCAGACGTCGTTCCTGTTGAGCCCGCCGGAGTGGCTCCAGGACGCGGCGGACCGGCGGGGGGTTCCTGATCCTTCCTCGGCGCCTGCCGCGTCGGCCGCTCAGGGCGCTCCCGCCGCGTCGCCGGCCGGCTCGTCGGCTCCGGTCCCGCCGTCGTCGCCGTTCTCCTCGCAGGGGGGCGGTGTGCCCGCCCCGCCGTCGGCCGTGCCCACCGGGGCGACGCCCTGGGCCGGGACGGACACCAATGCCTCCGGTTCGGCCGACGACGGTTCCGTGCCGCTGCCCGCGACGGTGTTCGCGCCGCCGCTGTCGGGTTCGGACGACGACGACACCCCGCCGCCGTTCGTGGCGGCCGACGCGCCGACCGCGCTGATGTCGGGCGGCAGTCAACTGCCGCCCACGGCGGTGAGTCCGGCGCTCGGCAGGGGTGGTGCCGGGTCCGGGGCGGACAGCGCCGGCGCGGCGGCGGCACGGGCGGCGGCCGCGCCGCGTGGCGCGGAGGCCGGTGACGCGGAGACTCTGCCGCCGTCGTCGGGGCCGGGGGCGCCCGGCGCCCCCGCCGGGGGCTATCTGCCTACGCAGTTGGTCTCGCACATCGGTCCCGGGGGCCCCCGGCCGGCCGGTCCGCCCACTCCTCCCGGCTCGTCCCCCTCTGCCGGTGCTCCCGGTGCTCCTGTTCCGCCCGGTGCTCCTGGGGGGCCGGGGACGCCGCCCGGTGGGGCGCACCTGGCTGAGACGATGCTCGCCGAGCCGGGGCCGACGGGGCCCGGAGCCGTGTCGCCGCCGGGTCCGCCGGTGCCTCCTGGCCCCCCGGGACCTCCCGGGGCGCCCGGTACGCCTCCCGGCGGGGCGCCGCACGCGGCGACGATGCTCGCCGACCCGGGCCAGGGCGGTCCGGGCACGCCACGGCCTCCGGGTCCGCCCGGCGTCCCGGCCGCTCCCGCGCAGCCGCCGGGTCCTCCCGGCCCGCCCGGTGTGCCCGGTGCGCCGTCCGGCGGGGCGCATCTCGCCGAGACGATGCTCGCGGGACACGGCCAGGGCGGCCCCGTACCGCCGCCGGCTCCGCAGCCGCCCGGTCCCCCTGGTCCGCCCGGCCCTCCCGGTCCGCCCGGAGTCCTTGGCGTACCACCCGGTGCGCCCGGCGCCGTCCCGCCGTCGGCCCAGCCGCCCGCGTACGGCTATCCGCAGCAGCCGCCCGGTCCGCCGACCGTCGGCCCCGGCTATCAGGCCGTGCTGCGCTATCGCGCGCCCGACGGCTCGGAGGCCCAGCTCATCCGGCGCTCCGCGCCCGGCACCCCGCACCCCGAGTGGCAGATCCTGCACGAGCTGCGCGCGCTGAACGTGCCGCCGCAGCAGGTGCTCGAACTGCACACGGAGCTGGAGTCGTGCGAGCTGCCCGGCGGGTACTGCGCGCGGATGATCCGGGAGACCTGGCCGCAGGTGCGGATCACCAGCGTCGCCCCGTACGGCCAGGATCACGCGAGCCGGCAGCAGGGCATGCGGCATCTGCTGACCCACCAGGGCGAGTTGCACCAGGTCGCGGACGGTCCCGCGCGGCCCGCGCCGGTCCGTGCGCCGCTGCCCCAGATGGCGCCGGCGCTGCCGGTCCCGCCGGAGGGGATCGCGCAGGAGCTGATGGGGGCGTTCGGTCCGCAGGGCATCTGCCGGTTCGACCAGCGGGCGGTGTCCCGTCAGGGCGTGCCCGAGATCGTGGCGCGCACCCTGGTGTGGGCGGGGCTGCCGGCCGACTTCGGTCCGTTCTTCTGGGCGCAGCCTCCGCAGCCGGTGGTGCCGACGCTGGCCGAGCTGGCCGCGCAGCGGCAGGTGCCCGCGGCGCCGGACGCGGGGTCGTATCTGGTGGTGGGCAGTGACTTCGGGCGCGCGCTCTGTGTCCAGTACGGCACGGCGCACATCATGGCGGTGCCGGTGGAGGCGGGGCCCGGCGGGCAGTCGGTGCCGCCGCAGTTCGTGAACACCGGACTGCCGGAGTTCACCCGGTCGTTGGCGCTGCTGGGCCGGATGTGGCGGCTGCGCTTCGGGCTCAACCCGGAGCAGGCGGGCCGCTGGACGGTCGACTTCCAGGCGCAGCTCGTGTCGCTGGACGCGGCGGCGCTGTCCTCGCCTGAGAACTGGTGGTCGGTGCTGCTGGAGCAGATGTGGGACGGGCTGCTCTGAGGTCCGTCCGTCCGAGTGGCGCGGCGCGCTTGCCGCGCGCCGCGCCGCCTCCTGCGGCTCAGGTGTGCCCGTGTCCGGCTCAGGTGTGCCCGTGGCTCACGGGAAGCTGAGCGTGCGGGCGAACAGGGTGACGAGGATCAGCACCACGGGGAAGCACACCAGGAACATGGCGAACGTGTAGCCCATGATGTCGCGGGCCTTGAGGCCGAGGATGGTCAGGGTGGGCAGCATCCAGAAAGGCTGGAGCAGATTGGCGCTGGCCTCGCCGAGGTCGTAGACCACGACCACCCAGCCCTGGTGGACCTGGAGTTGGTTGGCCGCGTCCAGGACGTAGGGGGCCTCGATGACCCATTTGCTGCCGCCGCTGGGCACGAAGACGCCGAGGACGGCGCTGTAGACGGCGATGAGGGCAGGGTAGAAGAACTCGTTCGAGACCGACACCAGCCAGCCGGCGATGGTCTTGCTCAGTCCGGTGAAGGCGATCATCCCGAAGATCCCGCCGTACAGCGGGAACTGGAGCAGTACGCCCGAGGCCGCCGGGGCTCCGTCCTTGACGGCCTGGGCCAGGCGCACCGGCCGCCAGTGCAGGATGAGCGCCAGCAGGATGAGGATGAGGTTGACGGTGTTCAGGTCGAGGGCGTTGAGGGCGCTGCCCTCCGCGCGGGCGAAGTGCCGTGCGAGGTACCAGACTCCGAGGGCGAACAGCAGGATCGCGAAGACGGGGCTGTACTCGATCCACTCGCCGGGCCGGCCGCGGCGCGGCCCCGGGCGGTCCTTCCCGACGCTGGGGCCCAGGTCGATACCGAGCTGTTCGGCCGTCTTGGCGCGCTCCGGTGAGGGGGAGAGGAACCAGGCCATGCCGACGGCGATGACGAAGATGATCGCGGTGGCGACGATGCCCTGCCACAGGAAGATGGTCTCGGTCAGCGGGATGAGACCGCTGCCGCGTCCCTCCTTGATGACCTCCTGGACGGCGGGCGGGCTCGACGCGGCGCTGGCCACCTGGAGGGCGGCGGAGCCGGACAGGCCCTGGGCCCAGACGGTGCCGAGTCCGAGGAAGGCCATCGCGCCCAGGGCCCGGTAGTCCACACCGCTGACCCTGCGCGCTATCTCCTTGGCGAGGATGGCCGTGAAGATCAGGCTGAACGCCCAGTTCAGATAGGACGTGACCATGGCGACCGCCGCGGTGAACGCGACGGCTCCGCGCGGGGTGCGGGGCACGAGCGCGATCCTGGCGATCAGGCGGCCGACCGGCGGGGAGACCGCGACTGCGTATCCGGCGATAATGATCATCGCCATTTGCAGGGTGAAGGTGATGAGGGACCAGAATCCCTGGCCCCACGCGTCCACCAGTCCGTATCCGGTCGTCGCCGCCGGATCCGACGGGGCGCCGACCAGGCTCTCGCCCGTCACCAGGCCGAGCGCGAGGACCGCGAAGGTGCCGACCAGGACGAAGCCCAGCGCGTCGGGCAGCCATTTCTCGGAGAAGGCCGTGAAGCGCAGTGCCATGCGCGCCGGCCAGGGCTCCCGGCCCGTCGTTGGCGTTGGCGTTGGCGTTGGCGACGGCGGCGTCGGCTCCGGCTCCTGCGGGGGTGACGTGGTCATGGGGGTTGTCCTCCCTGTCGGGTTCCTGGGGACCGGGGGCGGGCCCAGGGGTGCGGTGCCGAGGATCTTCGGGCGCGGGTGACGGGAGCACAAGGGAGCGGTGCCACACAGACCCCGGCCCGTCGCTGTGGACGGTCCACTCCCGGAGGTACGTGCGACACCGCGGTATGCCCCGGAGGCGCGGCTGCCCCGCGGCCCGGACGCGTACACGCCTCACGACCTGGCCCGCCGTGGGGGCGCCGGGCTCGGCCGGCCGTGCGGGGCCGGGGTCGGCCGGACAGGGCCCGGGGGCGCCGGGCTCAGTCGGTGTCCTTCTCCGCGATGACCGGGAAGCGTTTCGGGGCCAGGACGAGCAGGACGAGGAGGGCCAGCGCCGCCGCGAGCGCCGCGCCCAGATAGACACGGTCGACCGCCGCGTCCACCGCCCGGCGCAGATACTCCGCGGCTTCGGCGGTGAGCGCCGCCGGGTTCTCCAGGGCGTGGGAGACCGAGTCCAGGTCGCGGGGGAGTCCGGGGGAGGGCGGATCGGCGAGACGGGAGGCGAGCACCGCGTTGGCCACGGCGCCGAACACGGCGGCGCCCACGCTCTGTCCGACCTGGCGGCAGAAGAGGATGGACGCGGTCGCCGTGCCCCGCTCCGACCAGCCGACCGTGGCCTGCACCCCGATGATCAGCGGAAGCTGGAAGAGCCCGAGCGCGCAGCCGAGCAGCAGCATGATCAGCGCCGGCTGCCAGGCCTGCCCGGGAAAGGGGAGAAGGGGGAAGGCGAGCAGGATCAGCAGGGCGAGGGAGATCCCGATGACGGCGGTCTGGCGGAAACCGACGCGGTTGTAGACCCGGTTGGAGAGGGCGGCGCTGACCGGCCAGCTCAGGGTCATCGCCGAGAGGACGAAGCCGGCGGCGATCGGCCCCAGGCCGAGCACGGACTGCGCGTAGGTCGGGAGGAAGACGGTCGGGGCGACCATCAGCAGTCCGAGTGCGCCGAGCGCCAGATTGACGGCCGCGATGGTACGGCGGCGCCACACCCAGCCGGGGATGATCGGTTCCGCGGCCCGCCGTTCGATGACGACCGTGACCGCGGCGAGGACCGCGCTGCCGCCGAAGAAGGCCAGGGAGGGCGCGGAGAGCCAGGGCCAGGCGACTCCGCCCTGGACGAGCGCGGTGAGCAGGAGCGCCCCGGTGGCGAAGACACCGAGCGCGCCCGCCCAGTCGATCCGGTGGCGGAGCGAACGGCCGGCGCGCGCGCCCGACGTGACCGGCACCGACACCGGTCCCGACACGCGTACCGATCCCGATCCCGATCCCGAACCCGAACCTGATTCCGGACCCGGCCCCGATCCCGGACCCGGTTCCGCAGCGGGCGCGGGCGCGGGCGCCGGTGCCGTACGGCCCGGTTCGCGCAGATATCTGATCACCAGCCAGAGCGCCACGGCACCCACCGGCAGATTGATCAGAAAGATCCAGCGCCAGTCCGCGTAGCCCGCGAGCAGTCCGCCCAGGGCCGGTCCCGCCACCGAGGACGTCGCCCAGACCGTCGACAGCTTGGCCTGGATCCTGGGCCGTTCCTTGAGCGGGTAGAGATCGGCGGCGATGGTCTGCACCGTGCCCTGGAGCGCGCCGCCGCCCAGGCCCTGGACCACCCGGAACGCGATCAGGGAGGCCATGCTCCACGCGGTGGCGCAGAGCAGCGAGCCGACGAGGAAGAGGATGATGCCCGCGATCAGCACGGGCTTGCGGCCGAAGGTGTCGGAGAGCTTTCCGTACACCGGCAGGGTGACCGTCACGGCGAGCAGATAGCCGGAGAACAGCCAGGAGAAGACGGCGAATCCGCCGAGGTCGCCCACGATCTGGGGCACCGCCGTGGAGACGATGGTGCCGTCGAGGGCGGCGAGCGCCATGCCCAGCATCAGGGCGGCGACGACCGGGCCCCGCCCGCGTTCGCGCGGTCCGGGGGACGGTCTTGGGGGTGGGGGCGGGTTCGGCCCCGGCGGCGGACCTGATCCCGCCGACGGGGCCGCGGGTATCGCCTCGGTACGTCCGGTGTCCTCGGTACTCTCGCCGGCGCCGCTCACGGGATCCCTTCCCTATGCATGTATCTGGTCGGGGACACCTTCTCACCCGGACCTCGCGCGGCGGCAGGGCGCGGCCCGCCCACGGCCCTCGCCCGGCCCTCGCCCGGCGCCCGCCCGCAGGCCCGCTCACGACCGGCTCACGGCCCGCTCACGGCCCGCTCACGGTCTGTACCCGGGGCCCTGTCCGGGGGCTCCGACCAGGGTCTCCACCCGGGGTCTCCTTCCCGGGACGGAGACCCCTAGGGGGTTCTCCTTACTTCTGTCCAGGGGCGGTTCGTCCCGGTGGAGGACGAGAAGACCGCCCCCCGCTCCTTACCTTGGTCTTACGCGGCGGAGAGCGCACGAGGGGGGCTCTCCGTAGCGAGGGGGTGGGGAAAACCCCAGGCGAAGACTGCGCTGCGCACCAGCGCGCCGGGGCCCCGGAGCCACCAGACTCAAGGCACACCATGAACCCGTGAAACCACCGGTGAACCGACCACACCGGGGTATCACCGTCGATCGACCGACTGAGGAGACATACCGTGACAACGGCTGTAACGATCCCCAAGCACGGGGGCACGGGAGGGCGTACGGCCGTGGCGGCGCGAGCGCGCCAGGTCGTCAAGGCGTACGGCTCGGGGGAGACCCGGGTCGTCGCGCTGGACCATGTCGATGTGGACATCGCCCGCGGGCAGTTCACCGCGATCATGGGCCCCTCCGGCTCCGGCAAGTCCACCCTGATGCACTGCCTCGCCGGTCTGGACACGGTGACGTCGGGCGAGATCCATCTCGACGAGACGGAGATCACCAAGCTGAAGGACAAGCACCTCACCCGGCTCCGCCGGGACCGCGTCGGCTTCATCTTCCAGGCGTTCAACCTGCTGCCGACGCTCAACGCCCTGGAGAACATCACCCTGCCCATGGACATAGCCGGCCGTAAGCCGGACGGTCCGTGGCTGCGGCGGGTGGTGGAGACGGTGGGTCTCGCCGACCGTCTCAAGCACCGGCCGACCCAGCTCTCGGGCGGTCAGCAGCAGCGGGTCGCGGTGGCCAGGGCGCTCGCCGCGCGTCCCGAGATCATCTTCGGTGACGAGCCGACCGGGAATCTGGACTCGCGGGCGGGCGCCGAGGTGCTGGGCTTCCTGCGCAGGTCCGTCGACGAACTGGGCCAGACCATCGTGATGGTGACGCACGACCCGGTGGCCGCGTCCTACGCGGACCGGGTGCTGTATCTGGCGGACGGCAGGATCGTGGACGAGATGTTCCGGCCGACGGCCGAGGCCGTACTCGACCGGATGAAGGACTTCGACGCCCGGGGGCGTACGTCATGACCGTCCTCAAGACCTCGATGCGCAACTTCTTCGCGCACAAGGGACGGATGGCGCTGTCCGCCGTCGCGGTCCTGCTGTCGGTCGCCTTCGTCTCGGGCACGCTCGTGTTCACGGACACGATGAACACGACGTTCGACAAGCTCTTCGCCGCGACCTCCTCGGACGTCACGGTCAGTCCCAAGTCCGCCCGGGGCGCCGACGAGACCGTGCAGACCGGCAGACCCGAGTCCCTGCCCGCCTCGGTCGTGGAGACGGTCGGAACGGCGGACGGGGTCCGGTCCGCCGAGGGCGCGGTCAGCAGCATGAGCGTGACCGTCGTCGACGCCGGCAACAAGAACGTGGGCGCGACCACCGGTGCCCCGACGATCGCCGGCAACTGGACCCGCAACGACCTCCGTTCGATGGAGATCACCTCGGGCCATGCCCCGCGCGGTCCCACCGAGGTGATGGTCGACGCCGACACCGCCGACAAGCACGGGCTGGCGATCGGTGACGAACTGCGCACCATCGCGGTCACGGGCGACTTCACGGCGAAGATCACCGGTATCGCCACCTTCACCGTCACCAACCCGGGCGCGGCCGTCGTCTTCTTCGACACCGCCACCTCCCAGCGTGAACTGCTCGGCGGCACCGGCCGGTTCACCCATGTCAACGTCACCGCGGAACCGGGTGTCAGCGACACCGTTCTGAAGCGGAACGTCGCCGCCGCGCTCGCGGGCGGACCGTACAAGCTCCAGACCCAGCAGGAGGCGGCGGACGCCAACCGCGCGGACGTCGGGTCCTTCCTCGATGTGATGAAGTACGCGATGCTCGGCTTCGCCGGGATCGCCTTCCTCGTCGGGATCTTCCTGATCGTCAACACCTTCTCGATGCTGGTCGCCCAGCGGACCCGGGAGATCGGTCTGATGCGGGCCCTGGGCTCCAGCCGCCGGCAGGTCAACCGGTCGGTGCTGCTGGAGGCCGTGCTGCTCGGGGTCTTCGGTTCGGTCGCCGGGGTCGCCGCGGGCGTGGGGCTCGCGGTCGGGCTGATGAAGCTGATGGCCACCATGGGGATGGAGCTGTCCACCCAGGACCTGACCGTCAAGTGGACGACTCCCGTGGTCGGACTGGTGCTCGGGGTCGTCGTCACCGTCGTCTCGGCGTATGTGCCGGCCCGGCGGGCCGGGAAGATCTCCCCGATGGCCGCGCTGCGTGACGCGGGCACGCCCGCCGACGGACGGGCCGGCCGGGTCAGGGCGCTGATCGGTCTGGTGCTCACGGGGGCCGGCGCGGCGGCGCTGTTCGTCTCGGCCCGCGCCGAGGAGGCGAGCGGGGGTTCGCTCTTCCTCGGGGTGGGCGTGGTCTTCACCCTCGTCGGCTTCGTCGTGGTGGGCCCGCTGCTCGCGGGCGGACTGGTCCGGGCGCTCAGCGCGGTCGTGCTGCGGATGTTCGGTCCCGTCGGACGGATGGCCGAGCGCAACGCGCTGCGCAATCCGCGGCGTACGGGAGCGACGGGCGCCGCGCTGATGATCGGGCTCGCGCTGGTGGCCTGTCTGTCGGTGGTCGGCTCCTCGATGGTCGCCTCGGCGACGGACGAGCTGGACAAGTCGGTCGGCGCGGACTTCATCGTCCAGTCCGGCAACGGCCAGCCGATCATGCCGCAGGCCCAGGCGGCGCTGGAGAAGGCACCGGACATCGATCATGTCACCGAGTACAAGTGGGTCGACGTCGAGCTGACCGCGCCGGACGGGAAGACCGAGAAGGTGGGGCTCTCGGCCGCGGACCCGACGTACGCGCAGGACCTGCGGCGCGAGACCACCGCCGGTGAGCTGTCCGGGGCGTACGGCAAGGACGCGATGTCGGTCGGCGAGACCTACGCCACGAGCCACGGCATCGAGGTCGGTGACGAGATGTCGGCCGTCTTCCCCGGCGGCAGGACCGGGAAGCTGAAGGTCGCGGCGATCACCTCGGACGACACGAGTGTCGACAAGGGCGCGATGTACACCAACATCACGACCGTCGAGACCTATGTGCCCGCCGACCGGATGCCCCAGAACATGATCATGTTCGCGGCGGCGGTGGACGGCAAGGAGAAGCAGGCGTACGCGGCCCTCAAGGACTCGCTCGCCGCCTATCCGCAGTACAAGGTGCAGAACCAGACCGACTTCAAGCAGGATCTCAAGGACCAGATCGGCCAGCTCCTCAATATCGTCTACGGTCTGCTGGCCCTGGCGATCATCGTCGCGGTGCTGGGGGTGGTGAACACGCTGGCCCTGTCGGTGGTGGAGCGCACCCGTGAGATCGGGCTGCTGCGGGCGATCGGGCTCTCCCGCCGTCAGCTCCGCCGCATGATCCGTCTGGAGTCGGTGGTCATCGCCCTCTTCGGCGCCCTGCTCGGCCTGGGGCTGGGCATGGGCTGGGGCACGGCGGCCCAGAAGCTGCTGGCCCTGGAGGGACTCGGAGTGCTGGAGATTCCGTGGCCGACGATCCTGACGGTCTTCGTCGCGTCGGCCTTCGTGGGCCTCTTCGCGGCACTGGTCCCGGCATTCCGGGCGGGCCGGATGAACGTGCTGAACGCGATCGCCACGGAATAGGGCGATAAGGTGGGGCTTACGGCCTCGGTGGATGTCCTCCAACATCCACCGGGGCCTTACGCGTGCCGGTACGGCCGCGCGCCCAGCGAGGACGTCGGCGCCCAGCGAGGACGTCGGCGCTCGGCGCCCGGCGCGCGGCGGAGCCCGCCGGGGAGGCCCGCCGGAGCGTGGCGCCGACAGGCGGAGGCGACAGGGCCATAACCCTGCCGGGCCGCCTCTCTCCATTACACTGCGCTCAGGATTCGCTACGTAGCGTAGTGGACGAGAGCGTGGGAGGCGTCATGGTCAAGGGCATGCGCAGGACTGTGGGGATGGGGGCCGCCGCGGCGGTCGGGTGCGCCGCGATGCTGCTGGGCTCGCTGAGCCCGGCGGCTGCCGACGGCGGGGACGAACCGCAGAGCTCGATCCGGCTCGAACGGATCACGCTGCGGCTGGCGAGCGACCCGGGACAGGTCGCGAACGTACGGCTCAACTCCATGGAGAACGGGGCCTCCATCATCCAGTGGCCCCTGTCCAACACGGCGAACGAGCGCTGGGCTCCGGAGCGCACGGGCGGCGGCTACTACCGCTTCAGGTCCCTCAGCAGCGACAAGTGCATCAACGTCAGCGGCGGCGGCACCGCCGACGGCACGCCGATCATCCAGTACACATGCGGCTTCGGCAGCAACGAGCAGTGGCGGCTGGTCCCCAAGGGCCTGGGGTACCAGCTCGTGGCCCGGTCCAGCGGCAAGTGTCTGAACGTCGCCGGCGGCGTGGGCCAGGGCAACCCGCTCATCCAGTACACGTGCACCGTCGCCGGTGCCGCCAATGACGTGTGGCTCCTCTCGTGGGAGACCCGCCTGACCGCCTGACCGGTCCGGCCGGGAGCGGGGGCGTCCCACCGGGGACGCCCCCGCTCACGCGTGGCGCGCCGTGGGCCGGTGCCGGGTGTCCGTGGGGCGTCGTAGGCTGGAGAACCCCCGGCCCGTGCGACGTGTCGGGCCGTTCGCGTTTTGCCCAGCCTGGATGGAACCCCTTCATGAGCCTGCACGGTCTGCTCGACGCCGTCGTACGTGATCCGGCGCTCGCCGAAGCGGTGAAGGCCGCCGGCGCCGGTCACCGGATGCATGTCGACCTGGTCGGACCGCCCGCCGCGCGGCCGTTCGCGGTGGCCGCCCTGGCACGTGAGTCCGGGCGGCCCGTGCTGGCCGTGACCGCCACCGGCCGGGAGGCCGAGGATCTGGCGGCGGCCCTGCGCTCCCTGCTGGACCCGGACACCGTCGTGGAGTACCCGTCCTGGGAGACCCTGCCGCACGAGCGGCTCTCACCGCGCTCCGACACCGTGGGCCGCCGGCTCGCCGTGCTGCGGCGGCTCGCGCACCCGGCCGTGGACGACCCGACGGCCGGCCCGGTCAGCGTGGTGGTCGCGCCCGTACGGTCGGTGCTCCAGCCGCAGGTCAAGGGACTCGGCGACCTGGAGCCCGTGGCGCTGCGCTCGGGGCGCAGCGCCGATCTGAACGAGGTGACGGAGGCGCTGGCGGCGGCCGCGTACGCCCGGGTCGAGCTGGTCGAGAAGCGCGGCGAGTTCGCGGTGCGCGGCGGCATCCTGGATGTCTTCCCGCCGACCGAGGAGCACCCCCTGCGGGTGGAGTTCTGGGGCGACGACGTCGAGGAGATCCGGTACTTCAAGGTCGCCGACCAGCGCTCCCTGGAGGTGGCGGAACACGGACTGTGGGCGCCGCCCTGCCGTGAGCTGCTGCTCACCCCGCGGGTACGGGAGCGGGCCGCGGCGCTCGCCGAGGCCCACCCCGAGCTGGGCGAACTGCTGGGCAAGATCGCCGAGGGGATCGCGGTCGAGGGCATGGAGTCCCTCGCCCCCGTCCTCGTGGACGACATGGAACTGCTGCTCGATGTGCTGCCGGCCGGTTCGATGACGCTGGTCTGCGACCCCGAGCGGGTCAGGACGAGGGCCGCGGACCTGGTGGCGACCAGTCAGGAGTTCCTCCAGGCGTCCTGGGCCGCCACCGCGGGCGGCGGCGAGGCCCCCATCGATGTCGGCGCGGCCTCGCTGTGGGCCATCGCGGACGTCCGGGACCGGGCCCGAGAGCTGGGCATGCTCTGGTGGTCGGTCTCCCCGTTCGCGGTGGACGAGGAACTGTCGGAGGAGACCATCACGCTCGGGATGCGCGCTCCGGAGTCGTACCGCGGCGACACGGCCCGCGCGCTCGCCGACACCAAGGGCTGGCTCGCCGACGGCTGGCGCACGGTGTTCGTCACGGAGGGGCACGGCACGGCCTCCCGCACGGTCGAGGTGCTGGGCGGCGAGGGCATCCCCGCCCGGCTCGACACCCCCGGCGCCCGGAGCGCGAGTGGTCTGGCCGAGATCACACCGTCCGTCGTCCATGTCGCCTGCGGCTCGATCGACTACGGATTCGTCGACCCGGACCTCAAGCTGGCCGTGCTCACAGAGACCGATCTCTCCGGCCAGAAGGCGGCCGGCAAGGACGGCGCCCGGATGCCGGCCAAGCGCCGCAAGACCATCGACCCGCTCACCCTGGAGGCGGGCGACTACATCGTGCACGAGCAGCACGGCGTGGGCCGCTATGTGGAGATGGTGCAGCGCACGGTGCAGGGCGCGACCCGGGAGTATCTGCTCGTCGAGTACGCGCCGGCCAAGCGCGGCCAGCCGGGTGACCGGCTCTACATCCCCACCGACCAGCTCGAACAGGTCACCAAGTACGTCGGCGGCGAGGCCCCGACACTGCACCGGCTCGGCGGCGCGGACTGGACGAAGACCAAGCAGCGCGCCAAGAAGGCCGTCAAGGAGATCGCCGCCGACCTGATCAAGCTCTACTCGGCGCGGATGGCGGCCCCCGGCCATGCCTTCGGTCCCGACACCCCCTGGCAGCGGGAGCTGGAGGACGCCTTCCCCTACGTGGAGACGCCCGACCAGCTCTCCACCATCGCCGAGGTCAAGGAGGACATGGAGAAGACGGTCCCGATGGACCGGCTGATCTGTGGCGACGTCGGCTACGGCAAGACGGAGATCGCCGTGCGGGCGGCCTTCAAGGCGGTCCAGGACGGCAAGCAGGTCGCGGTCCTGGTGCCGACGACCCTGCTGGTGCAGCAGCACTTCGGGACGTTCTCCGAGCGGTACGCGCAGTTCCCCGTCTCCGTGAAGGCGCTGTCCCGCTTCCAGACGGACACGGAGGCCAAGGCCACGCTCCAGGGGCTGCGGGAGGGCGCGGTCGACGTGGTGATCGGCACGCACCGGCTGTTCTCGTCCGAGACCAAGTTCAAGGACCTGGGCCTGGTCATCGTGGACGAGGAGCAGCGCTTCGGCGTGGAGCACAAGGAGCAGCTCAAGAAGCTCCGCGCCAATGTCGACGTCCTGACCATGTCCGCGACCCCCATCCCCCGCACGCTGGAGATGGCCGTCACCGGTATCCGCGAGATGTCGACGATCACCA
Source organism: Streptomyces sp. NPDC002018 (assembly GCF_042890865.1). Lineage (NCBI taxonomy): Bacteria > Bacillati > Actinomycetota > Actinomycetes > Kitasatosporales > Streptomycetaceae > Streptomyces > Streptomyces sp. NPDC002018. Next base: position 112,648 of record NZ_JBIASO010000012.1, on the reverse strand, counting down.
CCCCGCCGGAGGAGCGGCACCCGGTGCTGACCTTCGTCGGGCCGTACGAGGAGAAGCAGATCGGCGCGGCCGTCCGGCGTGAACTGCTGCGCGAGGGCCAGGTCTTCTACATCCACAACCGGGTGGAGTCGATCGACCGCGCCGCGGCCAGGCTGCGCGAGATCGTGCCCGAGGCGCGGATCGCCACCGCGCACGGACAGATGTCGGAAGGCGCGCTGGAGCAGGTGGTGGTGGACTTCTGGGAGAAGAAGTTCGACGTCCTGGTCTCCACGACGATCGTCGAGTCCGGCATCGACATCTCGAACGCCAACACCCTGATCGTGGAGCGCGGCGACAACTTCGGGCTCTCGCAGCTCCACCAGCTCCGGGGCCGGGTCGGCCGCGGACGCGAGCGCGGGTACTCGTACTTCCTCTATCCGCCGGAGAAGCCGCTGACCGAGACCGCGCACGAGCGGCTCGCGACGATCGCCCAGCACACGGAGATGGGCGCGGGCATGTATGTCGCCATGAAGGACCTGGAGATCCGCGGCGCGGGCAATCTCCTCGGCGGTGAGCAGTCCGGCCATATCGCGGGCGTCGGCTTCGATCTGTACGTACGGATGGTGGGGGAGGCGGTCGCGGACTACCGGGCGTCCCTGGACGGCGGGGTCGAGGAGGAGCCGCCGCTGGAGGTCAAGATTGAGCTGCCGGTCGACGCGCATGTCCCGCACGACTACGCGCCGGGCGAGCGGCTGAGGCTCCAGGCGTACCGGGCGATCGCCTCCGCCAATACGGAGGCGGACATCACGGCGGTCCGCGAGGAGCTGACCGACCGGTACGGCAAGCTTCCGGAGCCGGTGGAGAATCTGCTGCTCGTCGCGGGTCTGCGGATGCTCGCGCGGGCGTGCGGTGTGGGGGAGATCGTGCTCCAGGGCCCGAACATCCGCTTCGCGCCGGTGGAGTTGAGGGAGTCGCAGGAGCTGCGGCTGAAGCGGCTGCATCCCCGTACGGTCATCAAGCCGGCCGCCCACCAGATCCTGGTTCCGCGCCCGACGACGGGCAGGATCGGCGGAAAGCCGGTCGTGGGCCGTGAACTGCTGGCGTGGACGGGCGAGTTCCTCACCACGATCCTGGGCTCGTAGTCGTAGGGATCCGGCGCGGCGGTGAGCCGCCCGGGGCCGGTCCGAGGCCGGTCCGGGGCCGGTCCGGGGCCGGTCCGGGGCCGGTCCGGGGCCGGTCCGGGGCCGGTCCGGGGCCGGTCCGGGGCCGGTCCGGTGACTCCGGGCCGGTCGCGTGCCGGCCCGGCGCTCGGGGGTGGAGCGTAGGGTGCGTGCGTGCGCAGACTTGAGGTCCGGATACCGCGAACATGGCTCCACGGCGGGGCCCTTGCCCTGTCGTTGCTCGTCCTGACGGGCTGTACGGGCGAGCTGGGCGTGGATCCCCCGTCCTCCGCGTCGAGCGGGGGAGGCGGCGGGAGCGGGCGGAACGGTGGCAGCGGCGGGAGTGGCGGGAGTGGGAGCGGCCGGGAGGCCGGGCCCCTCGGCAACCCCGACGGTACGAAGCCCGGGCTCGCGCCGCTCACCTCCGAGGCCGACAGAGAGGCCGCGCGGCGGCTCATCGACACCGTGCGCACCGCCGGACGCGGGCCCAGGACGGGGTACGAGCGCGACAAGTTCGGCTACGCCTGGATGGACACGGCGGACGGGGTGCCCCTGGCCCGCAACGGCTGCGACACCAGGAACGACCTGCTGGCCAGGGACGGGCAGCGGGTCCGTCTCCGCTCCGGTTCCGACTGTGTCGTGGTGTCGATGACCCTGCACGATCCGTACACCGGCAAGGACATCGACTGGAAGAAGCAGAAGGCGACCGCCGTCCAGATAGACCACATGGTGCCGCTGTCGTACGCCTGGCAGTTGGGGGCCGCCCGGTGGAACGAGGACAAGCGTGAGCGGATCGCCAACGACCCGCTCAATCTCATTCCGGTGGACGGCCCCTCCAACAGCTCCAAGAGCGATTCGGGCCCGGCGTCCTGGCTGCCGCCGGACAGGAGGATCCGGTGCGCCTACGCGGTGCGGTTCGCGCAGGTGGTCCTCAAGTACGGACTGCCGGTGACGGCGGCGGACAAGAGGACCATGCTCGTTCAGTGCGGTGGCTGACGCCCCGGACCTTGCGGTGGCTGGCGCCCCGGACCTGAGGGGTACGGCCGGACTCGGCCGTCCCGGACGGGGGCGGGCGCCGACGGGCCGGGGAGGCCACTCCCCTGTGGTGGCCTCCCCGGTGTTCCGGTCGCCTCTCCGGTGCTCCGGTCGGCGGGTCAGCCGCCGAGCTCGTCCAGGTCCACGATGTCCTTGTCGGCGGGGGCCTCGGCGGGGACGGGCTTGTTGTAGTCCGTGAAGATCATCGTTCCGGTGTCCTTGCCCCGGGAGACGACCTTCAGGAGGTACGGCTTCCCCTCGGTGGCCACGTACATGGTGTAGTCGGATTCGCTGTCGCTCTCGGTGAGCGTGATCGCCTGCTGCCCGTCGACCGTGGTGAGCGGCCCCTTGCGGGCCACGGTGTCACCGTCCTCGAATTCGGCCACGAGCTGGTCGAGATCGCAGAACCCCACGAAGTCCTTGGCGTCCGGGGCCGTGGCGTCGGTCTTCACCCACCGGCCGGCGAGCATCTTGACCACGGCGTCGGTCTCCCCCTTGGGCTGTCCCTTGCCCTGGGCCCGCAGCATCGCCTCGTCGAAGCGCATGTAGACGGTCGGGCCGAGCTTGGACACGGTCGCGCTGCCCTCGCCGTTCATGGACATCGTGCCCGCGCAGTCGCCCTTCGTGTTGAGGGCCATGTCGAAGACGACGGTCTCCTTGCCCTCCTTCGTGTCGGCCTTGAGCCTGAGCGAGGAGGCGCCGCGAGTGGCGGCGAAGGACTTGTCGACGATCTCGGGGCCCGAGAGATCCGCGAACGGCTGGGGCTTCCCGCTCGGGCGGTCGCTCTTTCCCGACGCGGACCCGCCGGAGGTGCTGCCGGGGTCCTTGCCGTCCGAGCCGGTCGGTCCGCAGGCCGGGAGGGCCAGGACGGCGACGGTGCAGAGGGCGGCGAGCGCGCCACGGCGGATACGGGGAGCGGTGGTGACAGTCATGACGGTTCTCCGGGAGCTGCGATGGGGCGGGAGCGAAGGGCGCGAAGGGAGCGAAGCGAGAAGCGGTCACGAGAAGCGGGAAGTGCGGGGCGAGGAGAGCGCGGCGCACGGCGCGATCCGGCCCCCGGGTGTGACCGGAACTTCCGGGCCGACCCGTGTGGCGATGGGTCAATAACAACAGAAGCTGTGAACCGAGTCAACACGGTTCACGGTGTCCAGGTCGGTCTACGCTGTGAAGGGGATTGTTCGTCCGCGCCGCTATGCTCGGCGCCACAGCGGAGCCGTACGGGTGAGGGAGGCAGTCAGGTGCCGGAGAACGCAGCAGAGGTGACGGCCGCGGGAATCGCCCGGCTCGCGGGGGTGGGACGGGCCGCCGTCAGCAACTGGCGGCGTCGGCACGCCGACTTCCCGCAGCCTGTCGGCGGCACCGAGACCAGCCCGTCCTTCGCGCTGCACCAGATCGAGCGATGGCTGCGTGACCAGGGGAAACTCGCCGAAGTACCGCTGCGTGAACGGGTCTGGCAGGAACTGCCGGGTGAGGTCGCGTCCGCCGCCACCGCCCTGGTACGCGCCGGCTGTGTACTGCTTCTCGTACGGGACAGGCCGACGCGCTGGCGTGAGCTGGCCGCCGCGCCGGACGCCCGGCTCGCGGAGCTGCTGCCCGTGGCGCTCGACGAGGTGCTCGCCCCGCACTTCGGCGCGGCGGCCGGAAGCGCTGTTCACACCCCGGACCCGGACGAACTGCTCCCCTCCGTTCCCCTGCTGCGGGGTGTCGCCGAACTGGCGGCGGAACTGGGGCCCGGCGCCACCTTCGAGTTCCTGCTCGGCCGGCATCTCGACGCCAATCCGCGCCAGTACACGCCGACCCCGCCGGAGGCCGCCGCGCTGATGGCAGCCCTGGCCGTCCCGCCGCCCGCCCCGGTTCCGGGGGAGCCGGTCCCCGTCCAGGGCCCGACTGTGCTCGATCCCGCCTGCGGCACCGGCACCCTGCTGCGGGCCGTACCGCGTCCGGCCACGCTGTACGCCCAGGAAGCCGCTCCCGAACTGGCCGCGCTCGCCGGACTGCGGCTCGCCCTCCACACCGACGCCGGGATCAGGACGCGGGCCGGGGACACCCTGCGCGCCGACGCCTTCCCCCGGCTCGCCGTCGATGCCGTGCTCTGCCACCCGCCGTTCAACGAGCGCAACTGGGGCCATGACGAACTGGCCTACGATCCGCGCTGGGAGTACGGGTTTCCCGCCCGTACGGAATCCGAACTGGCCTGGGCCCAGCACGCGCTGGCCCGGCTGCGCCCCGGCGGCACCGCCGTCCTGCTGATGCCGCCCGCCGTCGCGTCCCGCCGTTCCGGCCGCCGGGTCCGCGCCGATCTGCTGCGCCGGGGAGCCCTGCGGGCCGTGGTCGCCCTGCCCGCCGGGGCGGCGCCGCCCTACGGCATTCCGCTCCATCTCTGGATCCTGCGCAAGCCGGTCGCGGGCCAACGCCCCGCGCCCGAACTGCTGTTGGTCGACACCGCCGAACTCTCGGCGGGCGGCGGCCGGGACGGCGTCGACTGGACGACCGTCCACTCCACCGTGCTCGACGCCTGGGGGCCCTTCGACCGGACGGGCACGGCCGAGGAGAAGCCGGGCGTCAGCCGCGCGGTGCCCGTCGTGGAACTCCTCGACGACGATGTGGACCTGGCCCCCGCCCGCCATCTGCCGCCCCCGGCCGCCCCGGGCGGTACGGCCGAACTGGCCCGGGTGCGGGAGCGGCTGGCCGACACGCTCCGGCTGACGGCCGAACTCATCCCGCCCCGGGCCCGGGACGCGCGCGACGCGCGCGACGCCCTCGGCGCTCCCGACGGACCGGGCGGACCCGACGGACAGGGCGGACCCGACGGACCGGGCGGCCGGTCGCCGGGAGCGCGGGAACCGGTCGCCCCGCTCCACCGGCCCACCATCACCGTCGCCGAACTCGCCCGCGCGGGGGCCCTCGTGCTGTACGCGGGCGGCTCGGGCACCACCGCCGAGGTCACCCCCGTACCCGTCCTCACCGAGCACGACGTGCTCGCGCGCCGCGCCCCCTCCGGTGCGCTTCCCGACGGCGCGGCCGAGGAGCCCGTACGGATCCGGGAGGGCGATGTGGTCGTGCCCGTCCTCGGCGGCGGCGCGGTCGCCCGGGTGATGGACGCCGCCACGGCCGGCGCGGCGCTCGGCCGCAATCTCCAGCTCCTGCGGCCCGACCCGGCCGCCCTCGACCCGTGGTTCCTGGCCGGTTTCCTGCGGGGTACCGCCAACGCCCGCCAGGCCAGCAGTTATGCCTCCACCGCGACCCGGCTCGATGTACGCCGGCTCCAGCTCCCCCGGCTGCCGCTCGCCGACCAGCGCCGGTACGGCGAACACTTCCGGGCGCTGGCCGCGTTCGAGGACGCGCTGAGACTGGCGGGGCAGTTGGGGGAGCAGCTCGTCCAGGGGCTCTACGACGGTCTCGCGGACGGGAGCGTCACGATGTGATCAGCTCGACAACGGTTCGGCGCAACCCGTGACCCGTTGTCGGTGTCGGTGTATACGCTCGGATCCGCACACTCGGGATCCGCACGCGTATGCGGGACCGGCCCACCAGGCACCCAGGAGCAGTCATGTCCGGCCCCGGCTTCGCGCCGACGCCCCCGCGGCGACCGCACTCCGCCGTGCTCGTCCTGCTGCGGGTGCTGTTCGTCGTCCTCACGGTGCTGAGCGTCGGTTTCCTCGGCTGGACGGCCATGCTGCGGATCGCGGTCGTGCGCCGCCGCGTGGTCGACTGGGTGCTGTTCTGTGCCACGCTCGCCGCGACCGTCGGCATCCTGCTGTACATCGGTACGGGCGAGACGGAGGAGCCGCGCGACTCGGACGTGGCGCTGATCCTCGTGGTCTTCCTGCTGGCGGTCGTGATCACCACGTACTACCTGATCGTCGACATCCGGCACTTCGCCCGCCTCGGCCGGACACCGGCGCTCCTGTACGGGCCGTCGCCGGCCCAGCAGCCGTACGGATACGCCTACCCGCCCCCGTACGCCACGCCGGTCCCGCCCTTCGGGCATCAGCAGCCGTCGCAGCCGTCGCAGCCGTCGCACTCCTCGGCTTCGTCCCTGCCGCAGCCGCAGCCGCAGCCGCAGCCCCAGTTCCAGCCCCAGTTCCAGCCCCTGCCCCCGCCCCGGACGGGTGCCCCGTCGGCGTCGCCGCAGAACCCGCCCCGTATCGACCAGGTCCGCGCCGAGCTGGACGAGCTGAGCGACCTCCTGCGCCAGGGCCAGGAAGGCCGGGAAGGCCGGACCGACCGGTGAACGGCCGGGTCATCGCCGACCGTTACGAGCTGTCGACCCTCATCGGCCAGGGCGGCATGGGCCAGGTCTGGACGGCGTACGACCAGCGGCTCGACCGCCGGGTCGCGGTGAAGCTGCTGCGTCCCGACCGGATGGCCGCCGCGACGGCCGCCGAGGAGATGCGCCGGCGCTTCGTGCGCGAGTGCCGGGTCACCGCCCGGGTCGACCACCCCGGGCTGGTCACGGTCCATGACGCGGGCAGCGACGACGACGATCTCTATCTCGTCATGCAGTATGTCGAGGGCGCCGACCTCGCCGACCATCTCGCGGAACACGATCCCTACCCCTGGCCGTGGGCGGCCTCGGTCGCCGCCCAGCTCTGTGCCGTACTGGCCGCCGTGCACGCCGTGCCGATCGTCCACCGCGACCTCAAGCCGCGCAATGTGATGGTCAGGCCGGACGGCACGGTCACCGTTCTGGACCTGGGTGTCGCCTCCGTCGTCGACAGCGACACCACCCGCCTCACCCACACCGGCTCGCCCATCGGCAGCCCCGCCTATATGGCCCCCGAGCAGGCCATGGGCGGCGCGGTCGGCCCGTACACCGATCTGTACGCACTCGGTGTGCTCCTCCATGAACTCCTCAGCGGGGGCGTCCCGTTCGCGGGCACCACGGCCCTCGGGGTGCTGCACCGCCATCTCTACGAGCCGCCGCTGCCGGTCCGCCGGATCAGGCCCGAGATACCCGAGGCGCTGGAGGCGCTCGTGCTGCGGCTGCTCGCCAAGGACCCGCAGCACCGCCCGTCCGGGGCGCAGGAGGTCTACGAACAGCTCATGCCGCTGCTGCCGCCGCGCGGCGGCCCGGCGGCGGGGCCGCTCGACCCGACCCGCCCCTTTCTGCGTCCGCACGCCCCCTGGCCCGACCGGGTCAGCACACCGCCGGCCGCGCCCGCGCCGCGCAGGCCGCCCGTCCCGGCGCGGCGGCCCGACATCGCCGCCGCGGTCGACGAGGTGAAACGGCTGCTCGGCGAGGGCGGTATCGCGCAGGCCGTGGACATCCTCGGCGATATCCTCCCGGCGGCCGCGGAGGAGCACGGTGAGCACTCCCCGGTCGTGCGCATCCTGCGCAAGCAGTACGCCTCGACGCTGATGGACGACGGCCAGTACCGCCGGGCCCTCCCCGAGCTGCGCAGGCTCGCCGACGACCGGGCGGCGGAGGCCGGCCCCGGCGACCCGCAGACACTCCAGTTCCGTTACGACGCCGCGCAGTGCCTGGAGCAGCTCGGTGAACCGGCCGCCGCGCTGGCCGAGTACCGCGCGGTCCTGCCGTACTACGAGAGCGGCCGGCCGGGCGCGGCCGGTGACCCCGGCCGCGCCTTCGACATCCGGCACCGCGTCGCCCATCTGCTGCTCGCGGTGGGCGATCACGCGGCGGCCCGCCAGCAGTTGCAGAATCTGCTCTGGGACACGGAGCGGGCGTACGGCGCCTATCACGCGCTCCCCGTCGAACTCCGCCGCACCCTGGAGCGTCAGCAGCGGTTCGGGGCCTGAGCCGTTCAGGACCTGAGCCGTCCAGGGCCTGAGCCGTCCAGGGCCTGAGCCGTTGGGAGCCGGAGCCCGGCCGCCAGCGCCGGGCTACGCCCTAACGGCCCTGGAGGGCCTTGACGTTGTTCCCGAAGGTCCAGCCCTTCGACCCGTCCCAGTTGACCGACCAGGTCATCAGACCCTTCAGGGCGCCGTTGTAGCCGTTCCACGCCTGTGAGACCAGGTTCGGTGCCATATGGCCGCCCCCGGCGCCCGGCTGCGCCGGCAGACCCGGGACCTGCTTGTCGTAGGGGACCCTGATCGTGGTGCCCTGGATGACCAGGCCCCTGTTGAGGCAGTCGGTCTGCGCGGTGAACCCGGCGACGGTTCCCGCGGAGTACGAGTCGCCCGAGCAGCCGTACATGCTGCCGTTGTAGTACTGCATGTTCAGCCACCAGAGCCGGCCGTTGTCCGCGTACTTCTTCACGATGGGCAGATACGCGCCCCAGATCGAGCCGTACGCCACGCTGCCCCCGGTGACATACGCCGTCTCGGGCGCCATCGTCAGACCGAAGTTCGCGGGCATGCGGGCGAGTACGCCGTCGATGATGCGGATGAGGTTGGCCTGCGAGGCCGACAGGGTGGTGATGCTGCCGCTGCCCACGAGACCGGTCTCGATGTCGATGTCGATCCCGTCGAAGTTGTACGTCTTCAGGATCGGCACCACCGTCGCGACGAACCGGTCGGCGACGGCGCTCGAACTGAGGTCGATCCCGGCCGTGGCGCCGCCGATCGACAGCAGGGTGGTGAGACCGGACGCCTTGGCCTGGCACATCTCGGCCGGGGTCGCGACCTTCACCGTGGAGTCCATGCCGTCCTCCCAGAGGACGGTGCCGTCCGAACGGATGACCGGGAACGCCGCGTTGATCACGTTGTAGCCGTGCTCACGGATACGGCTGTCGGTGATCGGGATCCAGCCGAGCGGCGGATGCACACCGTTGGCCGCGCCGTCCCAGTTCTCCCAGTACCCCTGGAGCACCCTGCCCGTGGGCTTCGACTTGACCGCGCAGGTCACCTCCTGCGCGGCGCCCGTCGCCCGGGGAGCGCCCGGTGACGCGGCGATCAGCCCTTGCAGGACGAAGGCCATGGCGAGGCCGGCCCCCAGCAGACGTACCGTCCGAGCGATCATGCTGTGCTCCCTGGGTGAGTGGGCGGAGACCACCGGGAACGCCGGGCCGCTGTCGCGGGAGATGAGGACCTGCTGGATGACACGCTCAGCTCCTGGACTGTGGGGGATCCGGAGACGTACGCGGTGAGAACGCGCTCAACGTAAGTTGGTCCAGACCATTCGTCAAGAGGTCTGGACCAACACGGCGTGCGGTGTGCGGCGGTGCGCAATGCGGCGGTGCGGCGGTGCGGTGTGCGGCAGTGCGGCGGCGCGGCGGTGCGGTGTGCGGCAGTGCGGCGGTGCGGTGTGCGGTGTGCGGCAGTGCGGGGTGGTGCGGGTGGTGCGGGTGGTGCGGGACTGGGGACGTACCCGGTCAGGCGCGTGCCCGCAGGAAGGCCGAGGTGGAGACGCGGCCCAGCAGTTCCAGCCGGGAGGTGCCGGTCGCGAGGTGCTTCTCCGCGGCCTCCTTGACGCCCGGCCAGCTCGCGTCGCCGAAGTCGTCGAGGACGACGATCCCGCCGGGCGCCACGATGTCCTCGACCCACTCCAGGTCGGCGAGCACACCCTCCGCCGAGTGGTCCCCGTCCACGATGATCACGCCGTACTTCCGGTCGGAGACCGCGGCGCGTATCTCGGGGTCGCCGGAGAAGCCCTGCTCGACACGGGCCTCGATACCGGCGCGCCCGCCCAGCGCGAGATTGGCGCGGACGACATCCATCCGTACCGGCGTGCCGGTCGGCTCGGCGCCCATCCCCGCGCCCGGCTGGAGCTGGCTGCCCACGAGCGGGTCCACGACCGTCAGCCGCGCCTCCGTGCCCGCGCGGTGCAGCATCCGCATCAGCGTGGCCGCGAAGAGCCCGTGCAGGGTGCCTATCTCAAGGACGTCCTCGTTCGGCGGCCTGAGCAGTGGCACGGTGGCGAGCTTGCCGCAGATGTTGGAGGTGGAGCCGGCCAGCCGGCCCACGGCGAGGGCCTCCAGCGCGATCACATTGCGGAAGGCGATGGTGACATTGCGGCGCGCGGGTCCGCCGTCCTCGCCTGTCACGGCGGCGATCTCACGCACCAGCGTGTTGATCTCGGCGGGGGTGGGCACGCGGTGGCCGCTGCGCCCCGTCCGGTCGAAGAGCAGGCCGACCGCGTACTGCTGACCGCGCAGCTCGGCCTGCTGGTTGCGCAGTTCCGTCTGCTGGACGCGGAGCTCCTTCGCCTCGCGCCGGAGGGCGTCGAGGTCCTTGCGCAGACCGCTCGCCGAACGGGTGATGCGCTTGTCCACCAGGGCCGCGGCGGGGCGCAGGATCCGCCGGGCCAGCCGATTGCTGAGGAGAGATGACATGCGCGGAATGTACGCCCGTGCTTTTCTCCCCAGACCATCTGCGCATGCTGAACAGATGAAGTCTTGATGAGAGAGAAGTGGACGAAAGGTAGAGGTGTGGTCGCCGGATCGTGCCGGAGCGACTGTGCCACACTCCTGGTGGCGGGCGGGTGTGCCGGCCGCAATCCACTCGGGGAGAGCGCGTACGGAGATGACGGTCCGGGTCCAGCTCTTCAGATTCGCCCTGGTCGGCGTGGTGAACACCGGTACGTATTACGCGTGCTATCTGTCCTTGCTGTACCGGCTTCCGTATGTCGTCTCGCACATACTGGCATTTCTGCTGAGCATGATCGGTTCGTTCTTCCTGAACAGCCGTTTCACCTACCGGACGCGTCCCACCTGGCGGAAGTTCCTGCTTTTCCCGCTCACCAACGCGGCGAACTTCGTGATCACCACGAGCGGTGTCTATCTGCTGGTGGACGTGCTGCATCTCGGCAGCCGTTACGCGCCCCTGATCGCCGCGGCGGCGGCCGTTCCGGTCACCTTCGTGGTCTCCCGCACGATCATGCTCCGCCCGGACCGCGCCACCCGCGTCCTGGTCGGCGCCCCTGTCTCCGCCCTCCCCGTGACCGGCGCTCCGACGGTCACCGCGCAGACGGAGCCGCCCACCGGACCGGGCACTCTCCGGCCGGACAGGGCCCGGTCCCCCCGGCCGTGACCGCGTCCCGCCCCCGGCATGGCCGCACCCGACACGGTCGCACCCGACGCGATCGCGTCCGGCATGGCCGCGACGGCCCCGGAAAACGGACGGTCCGGGTACGCGCCGACGGGGCGCGTACCCGGACCGCGTGGTCCCTGGGGCACCGTCAGGCGCGTACCTGGGCCCCGATCTTGTCCGCCTGCCGCTTCATCGTGCGCTTGAGCCGCGGCCCGAACGGCTTCTCCACCAGCCGGTGGATCAGCCACGCGAGCGTGAGCATCAGCAGGATCGTGGCGACGAGGGTCAGCCTCGGCTCCAGACCGAAGTGGCGGTGCAGCACGCTGATCGTGAACCAGCCGAGATGCTCATGGACCAGATAGAAGGGGTACGTGAGCGCGCCCGCGAAGGTCAGCCAGCGCCAGTTCGCCCAGCGCAGCCAGCCCAGGGCCACGGCCGCGACCGACGCGAACGCGAACGTCACGACCAGCAGGATCACGTACGGGGAGCGCTCCTGGAAGACGGCGGTCGCGTCAGGGTTCCACAGCGCGGTCGTCGAGTAGCGCTGGCCGAGCAGCCAGCTCGTGCCGACGATGCCCCAGAGCAGCAGATCGCTCCCGTAACGGTGGATCAGATAGAGCGCGAGCCCGCCGATGAAGAACGGCGCGTGGTCGCGCATCACGATCTCGTCGGTGAGCGGGGTGTCGGCGACCCGGGCCAGTACCCCGGCGACCGTCCACAGACAGCAGAAGATCACGACCCTGCGGTAGGTGACGCCCTTCCACACCACGAAGAGCGCGAAGAGCAGATAGAAGCGCGCCTCGACCCACAGGGTCCAGCACACCCCGAGCACCCGGTCCACGCCCATGGGCTGCTGAAGCATCGTCAGATTCACCAGCACCTCGTTGAGGCGCAGCGGTTCGATGACCGAGGGCAGCGCGACACACGCCGCGGTGGTGAGGACGATGGCCGCCCAGTACGCCGGGTAGAGCCGGGAGACACGGGAGCGGAAGAAGTCCCCGAGCGACCGTCCCCAACTGCTCATACAGATGACGAAGCCGCTGATGACGAAGAAGAGCTGGACGCCGAGGGCGCCGTAGGTGGCGACCGCCGACAGATCGGGGAACAGCTCCTTCGGCGACTGGCCCCAGGCGTGGGCGGTCTGGCCCTTGCCCGCATAGTGGAAGACGCAGACCATGAGCGCCGCCAGGATGCGCAGCCCGTCCAGGGCCCGCATCCGGTTGTGCTGGGGCGCGGAGTCCTTCGGAGGGGTGGGGCGGCTCTCCGGCTCGGGTACCGGATCCGGATCCGGTACCCGAGCCAGTGTCGCTTGAGTCATTCCGTCTGTTCCGTTCGTTCCTACTGCGGCGGCGGGGTGGGCAGGGAAGCTGCCTGGCCGAGGACGGTGCGGGCGTTCGCCGTGCGCGTGGCGGCCCCGGGCCCGTCGGCGCCGGATCCTGTGAGGGTCCGGTCCGTCGTCCGGGCGGGGTGCAGAAGGTCTGGAGAGTGGCAGCGCGGCAGCCCTCAGCAGAGGGACCCTAGACGGCGCCCGGTGAACGGTGCGACGTCCCCCGGGTGAACAGGGCGATCGGGCAGGTGGCCGAGGGGTGAACCGGCGGTGACGGTGCCGGACGGCGCGCCGGAACCGGAGTCCCCTCGCCCCGCCGCCCCGGGCACACGCCCGCCGGCCCCCGCGGGGACGCGTACCGGTACGGCCACGGCATGTGTACGGGGAAACAGGCGGCATGTGCACGGGGACACATGCCGCGTGTGCGGGGACACATACCGGCCCGCGTACCGGCGCACGTGCCCCAATCTCCCCGTGAATCGTTGGTCGAACCAGTGGCCGTGGCCACATCGACTGCCTACCATCGATCATTGCAAGGCCTTGTGCATCGCCGCACAATCACGCCGGGAGGCCCACTTTGCACCGCCGCCGTCGCACCGCGCTCTCCTTCTCCGTCGCGCTTCTCGCCGCGGCCCCCCTGCTCACCGCCTGCGGCAACGAGGCCCACCCCGGAGCCGCGGCGGTCGTCGGCGGGCACCGGATCGAGGTGTCCACGGTCCAGGGCCAGGTACGGGACGTCCGGGACGCGCAGGGGTCCGCGCCCGACGCCGCGCAGCTCATCAAGAACACCGGGCAGCTCAGCCAGGCCAAGCTGAACAGCCTGATCTTCGACCGGATCCTCCAGGAGGCCGCCGACGAGGCCGGGGTCACGGTCAGCCGCAAGGAGATCCAGACCACCCGGGCCCAGGCCGCCGCGCAGTCCGGCGGCGACAAGCAGTTCGCCGCGATGCTGCTCCAGCAGGGCGCGCTCTCCTCGGGGCAGATCGACTCCGCGATCCGCCGTGAGGTCCTGCTGAACAAGCTGGCGCAGGCGCTCGGCGCGAACACCATGACCCCCCAGGGCCAGCAGACCGTGCTCGCCGATCTGACCAAGACGTCGGAGAAGCTCGGTATCGATGTCAATCCGCGCTACGGAAGCTGGGACTACAAGCAGGTCAGGCTCGGCGAGGCCAAGCTGCCCTGGATCACCCAGGTCACCCGCCAGGCGCCGGAGCAGGAGCCGTCGGGCGCCTGACCGCTCCTGACCGCCGGACGCCCCTGGCGGCCCGGCTGACGGGCCGCCCGACCGCCGGACGACCCTCACGGCCCGGCCGCCTGCCGCCTGGCTGACGGGCGGGGTCCGGCCGGGGGTAGGTTCGAGTGGTGACAGACGTAGCTCCCGCCGCTCCCGCCCCCGGCCGTATCGTCCTGCTGACCGTCAGCCACCGGGTCGCGCCCGGACTGCTCTCCTGGCCCGCCTGGCAGACGCTGCGCGCCGCCGACCGGGTGCTGTGCGCCGACAGCGGCCATCCCCTGCTGCCGTATCTGCGCGAGGCCGGCGTCACCGTCGAGCACGGCACGCCCCCGCCCACCGCCCAGGACCTGGTCGACGCCTGTGCCGGCGGCCGTACGGTCGTGGTCATCCCCTCTTCCGGCGAGACGGGCGACGGGACCCTGACCGACGGACTCTCCCGGCTGGCCGGCTCCGGCCGGGTCCGGATGCCCGACCTGGAGCTGCTCCCCGGCTCGTACGATCTGCCCGGCGCCCGTCTGCTCGACCTCGTCCAGGTCATGGACCGGATCAGGCTCGAATGCCCGTGGTCGTCCATCCAGACGCACCAGGGGCTCGCCAAGTACGGCATCGAGGAGGCGTACGAACTCGTCGAGGCGATCGAGGACGGCGACACCGACGCGCTCCGTGAGGAACTGGGCGACGTACTCCTCCAGGTCGTCTTCCACGCCCGGATCGCACAGGACGGCCTGGAAGAAGGAGAGGGAGAGACGGACGGGGAAGAGGGGAGGGAGCCGTTCTCCATCGACGATGTCGCCGCCACGATCGTGGAGAAGCTGATCCACCGTCATCCCCATGTCTTCGGCGACGAGACCGCGGAGACCCCCGAGGACGTCAAGGCGCACTGGCTCCGTACCAAAGCGGTCGAGAAGCAGCGCGATTCGGTCACCGATGGTGTGCCCCTGGGCCAGCCCGGTCTCGCGCTCGCCTCGAAGCTCGCGGGCCGTGTCCGTACGGCGGGGCTGGAGGTCGCGCTCCCCTCGGGCGAGGGCATCGGCTACGAACTGCTCGCCATGGCCGTACGGGCGGAAGAGGCGGGCATCGACCCGGAAACCGCCCTGCGCGCGGCGGCCCGCGCCTACCGGGACGCGATCCGCACGGCGGAACGGGCCGGCACCGCCCCCGCCGGGTGAGGTCGCGTTGGCCGGGCCCGCGGGGGTAACGGGGCCGTGAGGCCCCCGGGCCGTCCCGATACCGTCGAACGGTGACCGAGAAGCCCCCCGCCCCCGAGCCCGCCACCGCCACCGCGCCCGCCCCCGCTCCCGTTCTGGTGCCCGCGCAGCCCACGCCCGAGCCGCCCGCGCCCGCGTCCGGCCCCGTGCCGGGACTCTTCACCTGGGAGTTCGCCACCGACCCCTATCCCGCCTACGCCTGGCTGCGCGAGCACGCGCCCGTGCACCGGGCGCGGCTGCCCAGCGGGGTCGAGGCCTGGCTCGTGACGCGGTACGGGGACGCCAGGGCGGCCCTCGCGGACGCGCGGCTCTCCAAGAACCCCGTCCACCACGCGGCGGCGGCGCACGCCAAGGGGAAGACCGGGATCCCCGGGGAGCGGAACGCCGACCTCATGACGCATCTGCTCAATATCGATCCGCCCGACCACACCCGCCTGCGCCGGCTGGTGTCCACGGCGTTCACGCCCCGCCGGATCGCCGCGTTCGGGCCGCGCGTGCAGGAGCTGACCGACGGGCTCATCGACGGCTTCGCGGCGAAGGGGGAGGCGGATCTGATCCATGACTTCGCCTTCCCGCTCCCCATCTACGCGATCTGCGATCTGCTCGGGGTGCCGGCCGAGGACCAGGACGACTTCCGCGACTGGGCGGGCATGATGATCCGCCACGGCGGCGGCCCGCGCGGCGGGGTGGCGCGCTCCGTCAAGAAGATCCGCGCGTATCTGGCCGACCTCATCCACCGCAAGAGGGAGAACCCCGGCGACGATCTGATCTCCGGTCTCATCCGGGCCGGTGACGACGGCGAGCACCTCACCGAGAACGAGGCCGCCGCGATGGCCTTCATCATCCTCTTCGCCGGTTTCGAGACCACCGTGAACCTGATCGGCAACGGCGTCCACACGCTGATGCGCCACCCGGAGCAGCGCGCCCGGCTCCAGCGGTCGCTCGACGCGGGGGAGACGGATCTGCTCGCGACGGGCGTGGAGGAGCTGCTGCGCCACGACGGCCCGGTGGAGCTGGCGACCTGGCGGTACGCCACCGAGCCCGTGACGCTCGGCGGGCAGCGGATCGCGGTGGGCGATCCCGTCCTGGTCGTCCTCGCCGCGGCGGACCGCGACCCCGAGCGGTTCACGTCCCCCGACACGCTCGATCTCGCACGGCGTGACAATCAGCACCTCGGCTACGGGCACGGCATCCACTACTGCCTCGGCGCTCCGCTCGCCCGCCTGGAGGGGCAGACCGCTCTCGCGACGCTGCTGACCCGGCTGCCCGATGTGCGGCTTGCCGTGGATCCTGTCGATTTGCGCTGGCGCGGAGGGCTCATCATGCGTGGATTGCGCACGCTTCCGGTGCAGTTCACGCCATTGTCCGGCTGATGAGCCACTGACGGATTCGGCGCCGGATCACCACCGGACGACCGTCGGCGCGACGGTGTATCGACGCCATATAACTGACGGGCCATCAGGAATGTGACTTTCACGTGATCTCCGCTGCATCGACTTGTGACAGACGTTCGAGTACCGCTACGTTCACCGACGACTCAGCAGCAACACGCCGTAGTCGAAACGACAGTCACACGGAAGGCAAGCGCATGCGCTCCGCGAACGGCCGACACCGCAGACCACGCCAGGCCCCCGCCCTGATCGTCGCCGCGGGGGTGACCGGGTCGGCGATCGCCATCCCGCTGTTCGCCGCCTCGGGCGCGAGTGCGGCGGACGGCTCCACCTGGGACCGTGTCTCCGAGTGCGAGAGCGGCGGCATGTGGAGCGCGGACCTCGACAACGGCTACTACGGCGGTCTCCAGCTCAGCCAGGAGACCTGGGACGCCTTCGGCGGCGGGGAGTTCGCGGCCCGGCCCGACCTCGCCAGCCGCTCCCAGCAGATAGCGGTGGGGGAGAAGGTGCTCGCGGCCGAGGGTGTGAAGGCCTGGTCGAGCTGCGCGTCGGTCTCGGGTCTGGCGGGCGCCCTGCTGCCCGGTGCCGACCTCGGGGGCGCCTCCGGCTCGACGGGGGGCGCGAAGGACGGCCGCGGCACCGGCCCGACGGACAGCCCCTCCGGCGCCGCGGACGCCAAGCCCTCCGCCTCCGCCGGTGGGACGTCGGCACGGCCGGGTGAGCCGGTCCCCTCCGGTTCCGCCACCGCGCCCACACCCGGAGCCTCCGCTTCCGCGGACGGCGTCGAGGGCCTGGAGGGCGCGGTCTCCGACGGCCCCGGTGGCGCATCCGACGGCCGTACGGAGCCGGCCAAGGGCAAGCACCGCGGTGAGGCGGCGCAGGAAGAGGCTGTAACCGGCAATGCGGACGAAGAGCGTGAATACGGCCGTCATGCCTCATGGGGTGACGGACTGTCGCGTACCACGGAACGCCTGACAGAACGTGCGGAAACCACCGCTCCCGCCGAGGCCGACCGGCCGAGCGAACGCAACTGGCTGGTCGCCGACGGCCAGAAGGTGCCCGGCGGCTGGCTGTGAGGTGAACGAGGGGTGGTCAAAGGGCCACCCCTGCCTCGTTCTCGCTGGCCGCGGCCCTGGCGGCGCCCTGAAGCGGCGCCGGTCCAGCAGGTGATTGGCCGCTCTATGTCCGCTTCTGTGCAAGTGAGACAAGGGTCTCTTTGCCACAACTGGGGAGTTTTGCGCTACGGGTTGCCCTGATTTCCGCTCCCACCAGCGGAAATGCGTAAACCCGGAGGGGTGTTAAAGGGTGTTTTCTCCCTGATGTGCTTCTTTGAAGAACCCACGGCCCTGTGATTACGGTCTGAACCGCTCGCACCGCGGGCCCCGTCGACCGTCACGCCGAATCCTGCCGGCGGCCGGGGGGAGTAGTCGTCGCGTCATGCGCCGAAGGCAGGAGCGGGGGACCCACAGGTTTGTGCCGGGCCCGGCCGTCGAGAGACGGCCGCCGACCGGCTCGGGGTGGAGCCGGATGCGCGAGCATCCGGCCGGGCAACTCACTTGGCCCGAACCCGACAGCTCACCTCGCAGGCGTCGGTGAGGGGATCTTCCATGCCGCGTTCCAGCAAGGGCAAGCACCGCCGTCCGTCCAGGACCGCCCGTTACGCCACACTGGCCGGAATCACCGGTGCCGCCGTCGCGGTCCCGCTGATCGGCGCCACCTCCGCCTCCGCCGCGACCGCCTCCGAGTGGGACCGGGTCGCCCAGTGCGAGTCCGGCGGCAACTGGTCCATCAACACCGGCAACGGGTACTACGGCGGACTCCAGTTCAGCAGCTCCACCTGGGCCGCCTACGGCGGAACCTCCTACGCGGCCAGGGCCGACCTCGCCTCGAAGTCCCAGCAGATCGCCGTCGCCGAGAAGGTCCTGGCAGGCCAGGGCAAGGGCGCGTGGCCCACCTGCGGGGTGAACCTCTCCAACGCCGCGTACGACGGCGGCTCGTCCGGTTCGGGCTCCGGTTCCGGCTCGGGTTCGAATTCCGGTTCCGGTTCCGGTGCGGGCGACCAGGCCGCCCAGCAGCAGAGCCGGCCGGCCCAGCCGAAGCGGGAGCGGACACAGCCCCGGCAGCCGTCCGTCCGTACCGAGGCGCAGCCCGCCTCGCGCGGCGAGAGCCGGGCCGCCACGGTCAAGAAGGGCGACGGCGAGTACAAGGTCAAGGCCGGTGACAGCCTCTCCAAGATCGCCGCGGCCCACCAGGTCAAGGGCGGCTGGAAGAAGCTGTTCGACCTGAACAAGGACATCGTCGGCCACGCCGATCTGATCTACCCGGGCCAGCAGCTCCACCTGCGCTGACCTGGCCTGACCCGACCGGCCGGGGCCCCGAGGACCGGGCCCCGGCCGGCCGGGCCCGTACGGTCCCCCACCGGCCGTCCCCCGGCCACCCCGGCCCGGCGCGTGATCCCCCGTACGCGCCGGGCCGGGGTCCGTGCGTTCCGGCCCGTGTCCGAGCCGTGTCCGGGGCCGTGGCCGGGCGGGTGCTCATCGGTGCGCGGGTGCGCTCGGGCCCGCGAAGTTCCGCCGGACAGGACCTGGCGGGCGGGCACCGGCCGAACGGTGGCCCGGAGGCGGTTAGGCTCTTGCCGCAAGGCCAATGAGACCCTGCACTCCAAGCGTCACATCCCAGAAGGAGATGCTCGTGCCGTCCATCGACGTCGTCGTAGCCCGGGAAATCCTGGACTCCCGAGGCAACCCCACGGTCGAGGTCGAGGTCGGCCTCGACGACGGCAGCACCGGCCGTGCTGCTGTCCCCTCCGGTGCCTCCACCGGTGCGTTCGAGGCCGTGGAGCTCCGTGACGGAGACGCCAACCGCTATCTGGGCAAGGGTGTCGAGAAGGCCGTGCTGGCCGTCATCGAGCAGCTCGGCCCGGAGCTCGTCGGCTACGACGCCACCGAGCAGCGCCTGATCGACCAGGCCATGATCGACCTGGACGCCACCGAGAACAAGGGCTCGCTGGGCGCCAACGCCATCCTCGGTGTCTCCCTGGCCGTCGCGCACGCCGCCTCCGAGGCCTCGGACCTCCCGCTCTTCCGTTACCTGGGCGGCCCGAACGCGCACCTGCTGCCCGTCCCGATGATGAACATCCTGAACGGCGGCTCGCACGCCGACTCCAATGTGGACATCCAGGAGTTCATGATCGCCCCGATCGGCGCGGAGTCCTTCTCCGAGGCGCTGCGCTGGGGCGCCGAGGTCTACCACACCCTCAAGAAGGTCCTGAAGACGAAGGGGCTCTCCACCGGCCTCGGCGACGAGGGCGGCTTCGCGCCGAACCTGGAGTCCAACCGCGCCGCGCTCGACCTGATCATCGAGGCCATCAAGGAAGCCGGCTATGTGCCCGGCCGTGACATCGCGCTCGCGCTCGACGTCGCCGCCTCCGAGTTCTACAAGGACGGCTCGTACGAGTTCGAGGGCAAGTCGCGCTCGGCCGCCGAGATGACCGAGTACTACGAGGAGCTGGTCGCCGCGTACCCGCTCGTCTCCATCGAGGACCCGCTCTTCGAGGACGACTGGGCCGGCTGGAAGGTCGTCACCGACAAGCTCGGCTCCAAGGTGCAGATCGTGGGCGACGACCTGTTCGTCACCAACCCCGAGCGGCTGGCCCGCGGCATCGAGGAGGGCTCCGCCAACGCCCTGCTCGTGAAGGTCAACCAGATCGGTTCGCTGACCGAGACCCTGGACGCCGTCGAGCTGGCCCAGCGCAACGGTTTCAAGTGCATGATGTCCCACCGTTCCGGCGAGACCGAGGACGTCACCATCGCCGATCTGGCCGTCGCGGTGAACTGCGGTCAGATCAAGACCGGTGCCCCGGCCCGCTCGGACCGTGTCGCCAAGTACAACCAGCTTCTGCGTATCGAGGAGATCCTCGACGACGCGGCGGTGTACGCGGGCCGCAGCGCGTTCCCGCGGTTCCGCTCCGCCTGACCCATGGCTGAGCAGGGGCGGGGCAGGGGCGGCCGTCCCGCCCGTCCCGCCCGTCGTCCGTACGTCCCCGCTCCCGGTCCCGTACCGTGTCCGGGGACGTACGCACGTGACAGGGGAGGCGAGCCATGGCCGGGAACCGGGACCGGTTCTCCACCGGGACCAGGCTGAGGCTGCTCGGCGAGCAGACCGCCGCGCGTGTCTACCGCTCGCAGAACCGACGCCAGGACCGCCGCTCCCGTCTCACCGGCCGGGCGGCCTTCCTCGCCCTGGTCGTGTGCACACTGGTGGTGGCGCTCGCGTATCCGATGCGGCAGTACGTGTCGCAGCGGAACGAGATCGCCGAGCAGGAGCGGCAGACCCGGGAGGCGAGACAGCGGGTCGAGGAGCTGCGTGACGAGAAGGCGCGGCTCCAGGACGACGCGTACATCCAGCGGCTGGCCCGCGAGCATCTCCACTACGTGATGCCGGGGGAGACCGGTTACACCATGATCGACCCGGACGCGGTGCGCGAGCGCCGTGAGGAGCGGGAGGCCACGGAGCGCCCCTGGTACTCGAACGTCCTGGACGGCGTGGACAACGCGGACCGCCCGGACCGGTAGCGCGCTTGCCGTACCGGCGGCGCCGCCCGTCGGCCGTGGACCTCCGCATCAGGCACCGCCCGCATCAGGCACCATCCGTATCAGGCACCACTCGTATCAGGCACGACCCGTTATCGGTCATGGCCCGTACCCGGCGCACGATCCGCGCGGCGTACGGCACCGTGGCACCAGGACCGCAGAACCAAGGCAGGCATGGACACCCCCCCTCCGCAGACCGAACGCACCGAGCCCACCGAGGCGGACGTCGCCGCGTTCCAGGAACAGCTCGGCCGTCCCCCGCGCGGACTGCGCGCCATCGCGCACCGCTGCCCCTGCGGACAGCCGGATGTGGTCGAGACCGCCCCGCGCCTTCCCGACGGCACGCCCTTCCCGACGACGTACTACCTGACCTGCCCGCGCGCGGCCTCGGCCATCGGCACGCTGGAGGCGAACGGCGTCATGAGGGAGATGACCGAGCGTCTCGCGGCCGATCCCGAGCTGGCCGCCGCGTACCGCGCCGCGCACGAGGACTATCTCGCGCGCCGGGACGCCATCGAGGTGCTGGAGGGCTTCCCCAGCGCGGGCGGTATGCCGGACCGGGTGAAGTGCCTGCATGTCCTGGTCGGCCACTCGCTGGCGGCGGGACCCGGCGTGAACCCGCTCGGGGACGAGGCGCTGGCCATGCTGCCGCCGTGGTGGGCGAAGGGGCCGTGCGTGACGCCCTGCGGACCCGGGGCCGGGGCCGACGAGTCCGCGGCCGACGGGTGCGCGGCCGGGGTCGGCGCCGCCGGGACCACGGCCGGGGAGGAGCGCGCGTGACCAGGGTCGCCGCCATCGACTGCGGTACGAACTCCATCCGGCTGCTGGTCGCCGACATCACCGCGCCGGACGGCGCCTCCGGCGCGGGAGCGGCGGGCGAACTGGTCGATCTCGACCGGCGGATGAGGATCGTCCGGCTCGGTCAGGGCGTGGACAGTACCGGCCGGCTCGCGCCCGAGGCGCTGGAGCGCACCTTCGAGGCCTGCCGCGAATACGCCGCCGTCATCAAGGAGTACGGCGCCGAGCGGATCCG
This sequence comes from Streptomyces sp. NPDC002018, assembly GCF_042890865.1. Lineage (NCBI taxonomy): Bacteria > Bacillati > Actinomycetota > Actinomycetes > Kitasatosporales > Streptomycetaceae > Streptomyces > Streptomyces sp. NPDC002018. Next base: position 90,755 of record NZ_JBIASO010000012.1, on the reverse strand, counting down.
TTTCGTGGCCACCTCCGCCTCGCGCGACGCGGAGAACCGCGACGAGTTCGTCCGCGGTGTGCTGGACATCCTGGGTGTGGAGCCCGAGGTGATCACCGGTGACCAGGAGGCGGAGTTCTCCTTCACCGGCGCCACCCGGGAGCTGCCGGGCCGGGACGGCTGTCTGGTCGTGGACATCGGCGGCGGTTCGACCGAGTTCGTCGTCGGTGACGACCGGGTACGGGCCGCCCGTTCCGTGGACATCGGGTGCGTACGGCTGACCGAACGGCATCTCGTGCGGGACGGCGTCGTCAGCGATCCGCCCACCGCCGCGCAGATCGCCGCGATACGCGCGGACATCGACGCGGCCCTCGACCTCGCCGAGCGGACGGTCCCGCTGCGCGAACCCCGCACCCTGGTCGGTCTCGCCGGCTCCGTGACCACCGTGGCCGCTATCGCGCTGGGCCTGAGCGCGTACGACTCCACCGCGATCCACCGCTCCCGTATCTCCCGTGCGACGGTCCGGGAGATCACGGAACGGCTGCTCGCGGCCACCCACGACGAGCGCGCCGCGATCCCGGTCATGCACCCGGGGCGGGTCGATGTCATCGGCGCGGGCGCCCTCGTCCTGCTCGCGATCATGGAACGTACCGGCGCCGAGGAGGTCGTCGTCAGCGAGCACGACATCCTGGACGGCATCGCCTGGCACGCCGCGCTCGACGACGCCTGACGTCCGACCCCGCGCCCGATCCCGACGCCCGACCCCGACACGTGCCCCCGACGCGTGCCCCCGGCCACCGCGGTGCCGCCGCGGTGGCCGGGGCGGTTCCGGCGTTCCCGCGGGCCCACTGCGGGTCCCGTTCCGGCGTTCCCGCGGGCCCTGTTACGGGGGGCGTGCGGGGCTCGTTCCGGGGGTCGTTCAGGCCTTTGCCGGGGTCCCCGCGAGAAAGTTCGTGAACTTCTTCACAAGGAATTCGATCCTCTCGGGTGGCGTCGCGGTTCCCTGGGGTCGGCCGGAGGCCCTGGAGGGTGTCCTGTTCCTTATACCGGGCGGTTCCGGACGCGTTACGGGCGCATGAACCAGATGGGTGGTCCGGACCGTGAAGAAGGCGGAGGGCCAGCTCACAAGGGGTGAGCAACGTCCGGTGGAGCCCCCTGGTTCCCCGGGATGACCATGACCTCGATCACGTGAGCCGCGCAGTGTAGCACCATAGGGGGCAGACCTTGTGAAGGGGCTCACGAGCCCACCCCCCGAGTGGGGTGGATACTCGATGGCATGAGCACCACGGAGCGTCCCAGGATCCTCGTTGTAGGCGGTGGGTACGTAGGCCTGTACGCAGCTCGTCGCATTCTGAAGAAGATGCGCTACGGGGAGGCGACCGTCACGGTCGTCGACCCTCGCTCGTACATGACGTACCAGCCCTTCCTCCCCGAAGCCGCCGCCGGCAGCATTTCGCCTCGGCATGTCGTCGTACCGCTGCGACGCGTGCTGCCCAAGGCTGAGGTGCTCACCGGCCGGGTCACCACCATCGATCAGGACCGCAAGGTCGCCACGGTCGCGCCGCTCGTCGGCGAGGCCTACGAGCTGCCCTTCGACTATCTGGTCGTGGCACTCGGCGCGGTCTCCCGTACCTTCCCGATCCCCGGCCTCGCCGAGCAGGGCATCGGTATGAAGGGGATCGAGGAGGCCATCGGCCTGCGCAACCATGTCCTCGAACAGCTCGACAAGGCCGACTCGACCACCGACGAGGAGGTCCGCCGCAAGGCGCTGACCTTCGTCTTCGTGGGCGGCGGCTTCGCCGGTGCGGAGACCATCGGTGAGGTCGAGGACCTGGCGCGCGACGCGGCCAAGTACTACGCCAGCGTCAAGCGCGAGGACATGCGCTTCATCCTCGTGGATGTCGCCGACAAGATCCTTCCCGAGGTCGGCCCCAAGCTGGGCTCCTGGGGCAAGGAGCACCTGGAGGGCCGTGGGGTCGAGGTCTACCTCAAGACCGGCATGGACTCCTGCGTCGACGGCCATGTGGTGCTGAACAACGGCCTGGAGGTCGACTCCAACACCATCGTGTGGACGGCCGGCGTCAAGCCGAACCCGGCCCTCACCCGCTATGGTCTGCCGCTCGGCCCCCGCGGCCATGTGGACACCAGCGAGAAGCTCCAGGTGCGGGGCACCGACTACATCTGGGCCGCCGGCGACAACGCCCAGGTCCCGGACGCCGCCGCCCGCCGGGCCGGGGTCGAGAACGCCTGGTGCCCGCCGAACGCCCAGCACGCGCTGCGCCAGGCGCGGGTGCTCGGTGACAACGTCATCTCCGGTATGCGGGGCTTCCCGCAGAAGGAGTACAGCCACGCCAACAAGGGCGCGGTCGCCGGTCTGGGACTGCACAAGGGCGTCGCGATGATCGTCATGGGCAAGATGAAGATCAGGCTCAGGGGCCGGCTGGCCTGGTACATGCACCGTGGCTACCACGGGATGGCCATGCCGACCTGGAACCGCAAGATCCGCGTCTTCGCCGACTGGACCCTGGCGATGTTCCTCAAGCGCGAGGTCGTCTCCCTCGGCGCCATGGAGACTCCCCGCGAGGAGTTCTACGAGGCCGCCAAGCCCAACCCGCCGGCCGTCGCCGCCGTCACGCAGACGCCGGAGAAGGCCAAGGCGTCCTGACGCCGGGGCCCAAGGCGTCCTGACGCCGGGGCACCCGGGTACCGGCGGGCACCGGCCGGCGGGCACAACTGAACAGGACGTACGACAAGGGCCGCTCGCCATCCGTGGTGCGAGCGGCCCTTGTCGTGCCGGTCGCGCGGGCGGGCCGCTCGCTCCGACGGCCTAGGTGCTGTGCTGTCCGGGACGGGTCCCGGCCGTACCGGTCACGCCGCACGGCCCGCCGGGCGGCGCACGGCGCACCGGGCGCGGTACGGGAGAAAGGGCGCACACCGCCGGAAAAGTGCGTGGACTGCCGGAAAACTGCGTGGTGGGTGCAGGCATTTTGCCCGGCCATTGCGAGCCGCCGGGACTGCATCGGCACCCGTCCGGTGTTTACGTGGTGTTGAGCATGTCCGTATCCGTCATCACGGAGGTGTGCGCCATGGCCGACGCCGCGCTGCGGCTGACCACTCTTGCCGAAGAGTTGCTGGGGGTTCCGCTCCCGGTCCGTATCCGGGCCTGGGACGGCAGCGAATCGGGTCCCCCGGACGCCCCGACCCTGATCATCCGTAACCGGCGCGCCCTGCGCCGACTCCTGTGGAAGCCGGGCGAGATGGGACTCGCACGCGCCTGGGTGGCCGGCGAGATCGATGTGGACGGCGACCTGTACACGCTGCTCGACCGGCTCGCCGGGTTCATCTGGGAGCGCGGCGGCGACGCCAAGGACAGGGTCCATCTCGTGCGCGACCCCCGTATGCGGTCCGCCGCCCGCGCGTTCCTGCGGATCGCGGGCCCCTGGCCGCCGCCCGCCCCGCCGGCCGAGGAGGTACGACGACGGTCCGGCGCGCTGCACACCAGACGCCGGGACAAGGAGGCGATCAGCCACCACTACGACGTGGGCAATGACTTCTACGAACTGGTCCTCGGACCCTCCATGGTCTACTCCTGCGCGTACTGGGACGAGGACGGTGACGGGGACGCCGCGTTCACCCTCGAGGACGCACAGCGCGACAAGCTCGATCTGATCTGCCGCAAGCTCGGGCTCACGGAGGGCGAGCGCCTTCTCGACGTGGGCTGCGGCTGGGGCTCGATGGCCCTCCACGCCGCCCGTGAGTACGGCGCCCGGGTCACCGGGGTCACCCTCTCCAGGGAGCAGGCGACCTACGCGCGCAAGCGCATCGCGGAGGAGGGGCTCACCGACCGGATCGAGATCCGCGTCCAGGACTACCGGGACGTCAGGGACGGCCCGTACGACGCCATCTCCTCCATCGGGATGGCCGAACACGTCGGTTCCGTGCGCTACCGCGAGTACGCCGACGATCTCTACGCCCTGCTCAAGCCGGGCGGGCGGCTGCTCAACCACCAGATCGCCCGGCGCCCCGAGCGCGACGAGGGCCAGTACCACATCGACCCGTTCATCGACGCGTACGTCTTCCCCGACGGGGAACTGGCCCCGCTCGGCCTGACCGTCGCCACCCTGGAGGAGGCGGGCTTCGAGGCGCGCGACGTGGAGTCGATCCGGGAGCACTACGCGCTCACCCTGCGCCACTGGGTGGGGAACCTGGAGAAGCACTGGGACCGGGCGGTACGGAGCACCTCCCCGGGCCGCGCCCGGGTCTGGCGTCTCTACATGGCGGCGTCCGCGGTCTCCTTCGAGCGCAACAGGATCGGCGTCAACCAGATCCTGGCCGTGAAGACCCCGGAGGGCGGGAGCTCCGGGATGCCGTTGCGCGCCCGCGCCTGGGGCGTCTGACGGAGCCGGAAGGGCCGGACCCCCGCCCGGGGGTCCGGCCCTTGCGCATGTTCCGTGTGTTCCGCCCTGTGCGGTCCGCCCGTACCGTTACCCGGTCACCCGGTTACCCGGTCACTTTGTTACTCGGTCTTGATCGCCGTGAGCATGTCCAGCCTCGCGGCGCTGCGGGCCGGCCAGAGCGCGGCGAGCACCCCCACGACCCCGGCCAGGGCCAGGAAGATCCCGATCCGGTCCCACGGGACGACCAGCGCGTACCCCGGGATCGAGTCCTTCAGGGTCTCCCCGATCGCCCAGGCCAGGAACGAGCCGAGCACCACCCCGATCACCGCGCCGAAGACCGAGATCACCACGGCCTCCAGCCGGATCATCCGCTTGACCTTGGCCCGGTCCAGACCGATCGCCCGCAGCATGCCGATCTCCTGCTGCCGCTCGAAGACCGACATGGCCAGGGTGTTGACGACTCCGAGGACCGCGATGATCAGGGCCATGGCCAGCAGGCCGTACATGATGTTCAGCGCGGTGTTGATGAAGCCGCCGTAGGTGTTCCTGATGTCCTGCCGGTCCATGAAGGTGATGCCGGGGTTGTTGCCCAGCGCGTCCACGAGCGCCCGCTCATGGGCGGAGGTCGCGCCGCCGTCCACCGCCACCCAGACCTCGGGGATGTACGGCTTGGCCTCGTGCGGGGAGATCAGGTCCCTGGAGATCACCACCGGCGAGAGGAACTCGTTGCCCGCGTAGACGGCGCCGATCCTCAGCCGGGCGGACTCGCCGTCGTTGTACGTCACCTCGACGGTGTCGCCGGGCTTCCAGCCGTTGGACTCCGCGGTCTTGTCGGCGACCGCGATCGCGCCCTGGGCGAGGGTGCCCAGCGAGCCGGAGACGTCCTTGAAGGCGAAGAGCTTCTCGATGTCACCCGGGGTGACCGCCGAGGCCGAGCGGTACTCACCCTTGATCTTCAGCGAGGTGGCCTGCTGCGCCGAGAGCGCGCTCACCCCGGACACCTTCTCCAGCGCGGTCAGCGCCGACTCGTCCAGCGGCCCCCCGCTCGCCATGGTGACCAGGTAGTCGGCCTTGATGTTGTCCGTGGTCATCCGGTCCACGGCCTGGCCCACGGTGACGCCGATCACCGTGAGACCGGTGACGAGGGTGAGCCCGATGGCCAGCGCGGAGGCGGTGGCCCCCGTACGGCGCGGATTGCGGACCGCGTTCTGCCCGGCCAGCTTGCCCGCCACCCCGAACACCCGGAGCAGGGCGGGCCGTACGAGCGCGATGACCGGCCGCGAGAGCAGCGGGATCAGCACGATGACACCGATCATCGTCAGGAAGGCGCCCGCGCCGATCAGCAGCCGGCCGTCGTCGGCCCCGGCGGAGGCGCCCGCGACGATCACGACGGCACCGAGCAGGGTCAGCACCGCGCCGATCGAGTTCCGTACGACCAGCGACCTGGTGGTGGCCACGGCGTGCACACTGCTCATCGCCGCCACCGGCGGGATCTTCGCGGCCCTGCGGGCGGGCAGCCAGGCGGCGACCAGGGTGATCAGCACACCGACAGCGAAGGCGGCACCGACCGCGGTCGGCGAGATCACCAGCGGTCCCGCCGGCATCTTCGCGCCGAAGGCGCCCATCGCGGAACGCAGTCCGATCGCGAGACCGAGACCGAGCAGGAAGCCGACCGCCGAGGCGATGGCGCCGACGACCGCGGCCTCGGCCAGCACCGAGCGCTTGACCTGGCGGCGGGAGGCGCCGACGGCGCGCAGCAGCGCCAGTTCCCTGGTGCGCTGGGCGACCAGCATGGTGAAGGTGTTCGAGATCAGGAAGACCCCGACGAACAGGGCGATGGCGGCGAAGGCCAGCAGCATCTGGTTGAGGCTGGAGACGCTCGACTCGATGTCCGCGGCCTGCCGGTCGGCGAGCTGCTTGCCCGTCTGCGCCTCGGCGTTCTCCCCGATCAGACCCTTGACCTCGGTCAGGATCGCGTGGTCCGAGGCGCCGGGCGCCGCGGTGAGGGTGACGTCCATGAAGTAGCCGGGCTCCAGATAGAGCTTCTGGGCCACGGCGGTGTCGAAGAGCACCAGGCTGCCGCCCGCGTTGACCGCGCCGTCCTCGGTGGTGAAGACACCGGAGAGGGTGTACTCCTTCACCGGTCCGTTGGTGGCGACACGCACCCGCTCGCCGACCTGGTAACCGCCCTTGTCCGCCGAGGACTTGTCGAGGGCGATCCGGTCGTCACGGGTGGGGCCCGAGCCGTCGGTGAAGGTGTAGGCGGCGTCCTCGCCGTTCGCGCCGGGCGCGAAGTTGGAACCGGTGTTGGACCAGCCGTTGCCGATGAGCTTGCCGTCGGCGTAGGCGACCCCGGCGAAGCCGCTGACCCGGCCGGTGACGGAGGCGACACCGTCGACCGCCCCGAGCTTCTCGACGGTCTCCCGGCTCAGGCCGGGGCTCTTCCCGCCCTCGTCCTTCTCGCCGTTGTCACGGTTGTCGTGGGAGGTGACGGCGACGGCGACGTCCTTGAAGCTCTTGGCCGACTGGCCGCGGAAGGCGTTGCCGATGGTGTCGGTGAAGACCAGGGTGCCGGAGACGAAGGCGACGCCGAGCATGACGGCGAGCACGGTCATCAGCAGCCTGGCCTTGTGCGCGAGCACAGTGCGCAATGCGGTACGGAACATGGTGGAAGTCCTGGTGGAATGGGCCGGTGGAGGGAGCGTCGGCCGGGGATCTGCTCGGCGTCGGCTCGGGATCGGCTCGGGATCGGCTCAAGACGGGCTTGAGGCGGGCCCGCATCGGTCTCGGCCCGGCGGAAGCCGGGAAGAGCCGTGCGAGGAGACCGGCGGGAGCGCGGCGGGAGCGCGGCGGGGGTTCGGGAGGAACACGTTCGGGAGGAACACGTTCGGGAGGAACACGTTCGGGAGGAACACGACGGGAACGCGGGGCCGCCCGGGGACCGGCTCGGACCGGCGGGGGGTCCGCCGAGGAGCCGTCAGGGCCGGGGGCCCGGGACGCGGGGTCCGGGATTCAGCACAGTGGGACGCGGGATCCGGGACCGCAGTATCCGGGACGCGGGATCCGGGACCGCAGTATCCGGGACGCGGGATCCGGGACGCGGTATCCGGCGGGGCCGGCCCGGGGTCAGCTCGTACGGCCCTTGGCGTCGAAGGCCTTCATCCGGTCGAGTACACCGTCGGCGCTGGGGTGAAGCATCTCGTCCACGATCTGGCCGTCGGCGAGGAAGATCACACGGTCCGCGTAGGAGGCGGCCACCGGGTCGTGCGTCACCATGACGACGGTCTGCCCCAACTCGCGTACGGAGTTGCGCAGGAAGCCCAGCACCTCGGCGCCGGAGCGCGAGTCCAGGTTCCCGGTGGGCTCGTCGCCGAAGATGATCTCGGGCTGGGAGGCCAGGGCGCGGGCGACGGCCACCCGCTGCTGCTGGCCGCCGGAGAGCTGGGTGGGCCGGTGGCCGAGCCGGTCGGCCAGACCGATCATCGTGATCACCTGGTCCAGCCACCGCTTGTCGGGCTTGCGGCCCGCGATGTCCATGGGGAGCGTGATGTTCTCCAGGGCCGTCAGGGTCGGCAGCAGATTGAACGCCTGGAAGATGAAGCCGATCTTGTCCCGGCGCAACTGGGTGAGCTGCTTGTCCTTGAGCGTGGAGAGTTCGGTCTCCCCGAGCCGTACGGACCCGCCGCTGAAGCTGTCGAGACCGGCGACACAGTGCATCAGTGTGGACTTGCCGGAGCCGGAGGGCCCCATGATCGCGGTGAACTCGCCCTGGCGGAAGTCCACGGTGACCCGGTCGAGGGCGACCACCTGGGTCTCGCCCGTTCCATAGACCTTCGACAGTTCGGAGGCGCGGGCGGCCACCGCGGTGGCGCGGGGGGCGATCGGGGTGGTGGTCACGGGAGGAGTCTCCTGTCGGACGTGTGGTGGGAACGGCTCCATCCTCCGCGCCGCCCTGCCGGTGAGTCGTCCGTCCCGATGCCCGTTCCCGGGGCCCTCTTGGGTCTGACCGCCCGGCGCCGCCCTCCTCCTCCGGTATGACACCGCCCCTGAGGGGTGTCCACCCGGACGGAGCATCCTCGCGTAGTGCCGAATGAGTGACCGGGCGGCGACTTTTCGTCATTCCTGTACGCCTGGTTACGAGATGACCACCCGCGCCCGGCATGTGTGGATGGCTCGGTACGTGCCCTGACGCACCCTCAGACGTCAATAAAATAAGACAACATCGGGTTGCCGCTCGGCTGTTCGAGTGGTGTGTCCCGATAGGCTCATGTGCCAACGCGGCGTCGCGCGTGCCCGGATGGTGGAATGCAGACACGGCGAGCTTAAACCTCGCTGCCCCTCGGGGGCGTACCGGTTCAAGTCCGGTTCCGGGCACATTTCCGACCGTCCCACGGCCGCCGGAGTGTGACGCGCGGCACCCGTGTGACGTCACGATCCTGGAAAGATCCTCCCCCAGCACTAGGGCAGACGCTTTGCGTCCCTATTACTCTTGTGGCAAGGCCACGCAGGGTGGCCATGGAGGAGTGAGATGAGGAGCAGTAACCCGGTCTTCTCGCGACGGGGCTTCAGCCGCGACAACGGCCACGCGGGCTTCAACGCGGCGCCGCAGGCCGGGGGCCCCGCTGTAGGAACCAACCCGTACGCGACCAACCCGTACGCGCCCCAGCAGGGCGAGGCGTACGGCGCGGGACCGCAGGCGCCCGCGCGCACCGATGTCATGACGATCGACGATGTCGTGACCCGCACCGCCATGACGCTGGGGACGGTCATCCTCACGGCGGTTCTCTCGTGGGTCCTGCTGCCGGTCGACGAGGCCAACATCGGCAGGTCGTACGGCATCGCGATCGGCGCCGCGCTGGTGGCGCTGGTCCTGTCGCTGGTCCAGTCCTTCAAGCGCCGGCCGACGCCGGCGCTGATTCTCGCGTACGCCGCCTTCGAGGGCGTCTTCCTCGGCGTCATCAGCAGCGCGGTGAGCACCTACATCGCGCCGGGCGTGGTGATCCAGGCGGTCATGGGCACGATGGCGGTCTTCGCCGGTGTGCTGTTCGCGTACAAGATGCGCTGGATCCGTGTCACCCGCCGCTTCTACGGCTTCGTGATGGCCGCGGCCATGGGCTTCCTGCTCCTGATGGTCGCCAACATGCTGTTCAGTGTCTTCGGCGGCGGTGACGGCCTCGGCTTCCGCAGCGGCGGTCTGGGCATCATCTTCGGCATCGTCGGCATCGTTCTGGGCGCGTGCTTCCTGGCGCTCGACTTCAAGCAGGTCGAGGACGGTGTCGCGTACGGCGCCCCGCGCGAGGAGTCCTGGCTGGCGGCCTTCGGTCTCACGCTGACGCTGGTGTGGATCTACCTGGAGATGCTGCGGCTGCTGTCGATCCTCCAGGGCAACGACTGACGACAACGGTCGACGACGGCCGAGGGTGACCGTCCGACACGCCGACACGGAGGGGTCCGCGGGCTTGCCGCCCGCGGACCCCTTCTGTTGTGTCCGGCCGTGGTGTGCCGGTCCGTTGTCGTGGTGTGTGCGGCCGGTCAGAGCAGACGGCGGGCCGCCCGCCTCAGGTCGTACTCGTGGACGATCGCCTTCGCGTGTCCGTACGCGAGGTTGTGCTCGCTCCTCAGCCAGCTCACCTTTTCCTCGAAACGGATGAGGGCCGGGCCCTCCTCGACGGCGCGCAGCCAGTCGGAGATCTCACGACCGGTGCAATCAGGGATGCGGGAGAGCATGTTGCGATGGGTCTCTTCGGAGAAGACAAGGGACATCGGCGCCTCCGGACGCTCCGCGCGTACTGGTCCTTCACGCCACCGTGCCTGAGCGTTGGCCTGTTGGCAACAGTCCCGTACCCGTTGGCGGCACCCCACGGGGGGCGCGTAGGGTCACGGCGTGCTCGATACAACGCCCCTGACGGCCACCGTGGACCGCTTCGCCGACCGCCTGCGGGCCGCCCCGCGGAGCCGGCTCCAGCGCGGGGCCGCGGCCGAGGCACTGGCTCTGGCCAGGGAGCTGTCCGTACGGGCCCAGCGGCTCGACACCCCGGACGAGGAGCCGCGCGTCATGCCGGACGCGGGTGTCTTCGTCGTCGCCGACCAGCTCACGGTCGCGGCCGCCGATCTGGCCGAGGCACTGCGAACGGCCCCGTCCGTGCGCGAGCTGGACGAGGCCGTGAGATCGGTGGAGCGGGCGGTCGGCCGCGCGGCGCTGTGACGCGGGGACACGGCCTGTGGCGCGGGCCGCGGGGGCCGATGTGGCGTGCGAGGCCCGGGGACGTCCACGGGGCCGGACCGACGGCCCCGGACGGCTACAGCGAGGCGATGACGCGGTCCGCGAGGATATAGACGTGCTCGGCGCCCTCCGGGCCGGCGCCGGAGCCGCCGGAGCCCTCGGTGCCGGTGGCTCCCGCGTCGCCGGCGGCACCGCCGTACGAGAACGTCAGGGTGTACGCGCCGGAGACACCGGATCCGCCCAGCAGGAACGGGGCGTCGCCCGCGCGCAGGGCCCCGGCGAGCAGCTCGGCGGTCTCACGGTGGCCCGGGGTCATGCACAGCGTCGTACCGTCGGCGAAGACATAGACATCGAGCGTTCCCAGGGGCCCCGGCCGGACATCGGCGAGCGCCGTACGGGTCTCGGCCAGCTCTTCGAGCCGGGTGATCGTGCGCTCGTGGTCGGTGACGACGGGCGTCTGGAGCGGTACGAAATCCGGGTGCGAGGGGTGCCGGCGACGGGCCGCGGCCAGCTCCGGCGAGTCCTCGGCGTACTCCCCGGCCTCGCCCAGACCACCGGTCCCGCCCACACCGCTGACCTCACTGACCTCGCTGACCTCACTGAGGTCCGGATAGTCGGCGAAGCTGTCGAGCGCCTCCGCGGCGTCCAGGTCCAGGGACTCAAGGCCGGTGAAGTCCACCTGGCGCGGTACGTAGAACGGTCCGTCCTCGGCGCCGAACCCGGCGAGACCGCCGAGCAGCGACGGGGTGTCGGCGGCGTCCCGTGCCTCCTGGGCGGCCCAGAAGGCGCGTGCCTCGGCCAGCTCCCGCTCACGCTCCTCGGCGAGGGCCTCGGCGACGGCGGTCCTTATGGCATCCGGGTAGCCGGGCTGTGTGGCGCTCCTGGCCTGCGGTACGGCGGCGGTGACACCGCCCGGGTTCGCCGCGGCCAGCTCGCCACGCAGGGCGCTGACCTGCCTGCGCAGTCCATGAGCGGCGTGCAGAGCAGCGACGCCCACGGCCGTGGCGGCGGCTGTGGTCAGCAGCAGGGCAAAAGACATGGCGCTCACTGACTACTCCCGTTCCGATCGATACCCCCGACTTCCTACCTCAGCTTGTCGTGGGCGGGATCCAACCGGCAGTGCATTACGTCACCAAATGGACAGGTCTTTGGGCCTTAGCTTTACCCACAATGAGGCCCTGACCTGGACAAACGCGTCTCCCCCGGGACTAGGTCACATCCTGGGGGAGATTCAGTCACGACTGGGGATCGGTGGTGTTCATCCACCAGATTCCGGACGGCCCGGCTACGCTCCGCGACGGCCTTCCGCATTCCGGACGGATCACGCCCTCCGGCGGTCCCGGGGACCCGTCGGCCGCTCGCGCCGGAACGGACTTCGGGTGGCTCAGCTCAGGCGCTCGATCACCATCGCCATGCCCTGGCCGCCGCCGACGCACATGGTCTCCAGACCGAACTGCTTGTCGTGGAACTGGAGGCTGTTGATCAGTGTGCCGGTGATCCGGGCCCCGGTCATCCCGAAGGGGTGGCCGACGGCGATGGCGCCGCCGTTGACGTTCAGCTTCTCCAGCGGGATGTCCAGAGCGCGGTAGGACGGGATCACCTGGGCCGCGAAGGCCTCGTTGATCTCGGCCAGATCGATGTCGTCGATGGTCAGCCCCGCGCGCGAGAGCGCCTGGCGGGACGCCTCGACCGGGCCGTAGCCCATGATCTCCGGCGAGAGGGCGGTGACGCCGGTGGAGACGATCCGGGCCAGCGGGGTCAGCTTTAGCTCGCGCGCCTTGGTGTCGGACATGATCACGAGCGCGGCGGCGCCGTCGTTGAGCGGGCAGCAGTTGCCGGCCGTGACCAGTCCGTCGGGGCGGAAGACGGGCTTGAGGCCCTCCACGCCCTCCATCGTGACGCCGGCGCGCGGTCCGTCGTCCTTGCTGACGACCGTGCCGTCCGGGAGCGTCACGGGCGTGATCTCGCGCTCCCAGAAGCCGTTCTTGAGGGCCTCCTCGGCGAGGTTCTGGGACCGTACGCCGAACTCGTCCATCTCCCGGCGCGTGATGCCCTCGGACCGGGCCAGGTTCTCCGCGGTCTGCCCCATGGCGATGTACGCGTCGGGGAGCAGGCCGTCCTCGCGCGGGTCGTGCCAGTCCGCGCCCTCGCTCCCCGCGACGGAGGCGGTACGGGCCTCGGCGTCCGCGAAGAGCGGGTTGTGGGTGCCGGGCATCCCGTCCGAGGAGCCGTTGACCTGGCGCGAGACCATCTCGACCCCGGCCGAGACGAAGACGTCGCCCTCCCCCGCCCTGATGGCGTGCAGCGCCATCCGCGAGGTCTGGAGGGACGAGGAGCAGTAGCGGGTGACGGTGCAGCCCGGGAGGTGGTCCATGCCGAGCTGTACGGCGACGATCCGGCCCAGGTTGTGGCCCTGCTCGCCGCCGGGCAGACCGCAGCCGAGCATCAGGTCGTCGATGTCGCGCGGGTCCAGTTCGGGGATCCTGGCGAGCGCGGCCTCGATGACCGTGGCGGTCAGGTCGTCGGGCCGCAGTTCCTTGAGCGACCCCTTGAAGGCCCGGCCGATGGGGGAGCGGGCGGCAGAGACGATCACGGCTTCGGGCATCACGGCTCCAGAAGGGGAGAGGGCGGGGCTGAGGGGGAAGTTACCGGTACGTAGGGCCGGGGTCACCCGGCCGGGCGTGTGATGCGGGCCTCTTTTCCAAGCGCTTGCTCAGGCGGTGTTCCGCCCGGGCGTGGGTGGCGCGCGGACTCGTGGAACGACCCCCGGAAGCGCGGGGCGGCGGCCCGCAGGGAGGCCTTGGGGCCGGAGGGAGGCCGCGGGGCGGGGAGGGGACGGCGTGTCATACCTCCCGGGGCACCTGGCTGGGCTCGATGGGGGTCGCCTCCGTCTGGGTCGGCAGGTGACGGCGCCTGCGGTGCTTGAGCAGGGCCCAGGGGGCGCGGACCCCCGTGACCTCCGTACCCGCCCGGGACGCCGCGGCCGAGGCCGCCTTCGCCACCGGGAGCATGCCCTCGTCGCGGGCCGCGTCCGGACGGTCCGTCTCCGGCCAGAGGTCCAGCACCGCGCAGAGCGTGGGCAGCACCGCCATCGCCGCGGTCGCGTAACCCTCCGCCGAGGGGTGGTAGTTGTCCGGGCCGAACAGCTCCCGCGGGTTCGCGGCGAACTCCGGGCCCAGCAGATCGCCCAGCGAGACCGTACGGGCGCCCTGCTCGACCGCCACGATCGTCTGCGCGGCGGCGAGCTGGCGGCTCACCCGGCGGGCGAGCCAGCGCAGCGGCTGGTACACGGGCTCGATGGTGCCGAGATCCGGGCAGGTCCCGACGACCACCTCCGCCCCGGCCGTACGCAGCCGGCGGACCGCCGCGGCGAGATACCGCACGGAACGGGTGGCCGGCATCCGGTGCGTGACGTCGTTCGCGCCGACGATGATCACGCACACGTCCGGGACCCGCGCCGGGTCCGAGAGGAGCTGGGTCACCTGGCGGTCCAGATCGTCCGACTTGGCGCCCGGCAGAGCCACGTTCCGCAGCTCCACGGGCCGCTCCGCGACCGCCGCGAGCCCCGAGGCGAGCAGCGCCCCCGGGGTCTGCCCCGCCCGCCGTACGCCCTGGCCCGCCGCCGTGGAGTCGCCGAGCATGCCCATCCGCAGCGGCTCGGTGTGTCCGTACGCCAGTCCGTACCAGCCGTCCCCGCTCGGCGGAACGGGTGCCACCCCGCCGCCCACCGACCGCTTCGCGAGCTGTAGCTCCGCCAGCACCACTCCCACCCCGGCCGCCCCCAGCAGGCCGATGCTTCCGCCGCCGTACGCCGCGCCCGCGGCGATCCGCCGTGCCACCCTCGCCCTCGACACAGTCCGAGCCACCTCCCTCCAGCCGTACGCACGAGTCAGCCGTACGCATGAGTATGGGTACGTACACCAGCTAACTGCCCCGTAAGGACCGTCGCCCAATCTCGTGCGCGGGCGCATACCCTGGCCGGACCATCACGGAGACCCCGGAGACAACGGTGCAATTCCACGACTCGATGATCAGTCTGGTTGGCAATACCCCCCTGCTGAAGCTGACCAGCGTGACCGCAGGTATCCAGGCGACAGTCCTGGCCAAGGTCGAGTACTTCAACCCCGGCGGTTCGGTCAAGGACCGGATCGCCCTGCGCATGATCGAAGCGGCCGAGGAGAGTGGTGAGCTGCTGCCCGGCGGCACGATCGTCGAACCGACGAGCGGCAACACCGGCGTCGGTCTCGCCATCGTGGCCCAGCGGAAGGGCTACAAGTGCGTCTTCGTCTGCCCGGACAAGGTCTCCACGGACAAGATCAACGTGCTGCGCGCGTACGGCGCCGAGGTGGTCGTCTGCCCGACGGCGGTCGACCCCGAGCACCCCGACTCGTACTACAACGTCTCCGACCGGCTGGTGCGTGAGACGCCGGGCGCCTGGAAGCCCGACCAGTACAGCAACCCGAACAACCCGCGCTCGCACTACGAGACGACCGGTCCCGAGCTGTGGGAGCAGACGGACGGGCGGATCACCCACTTCGTCGCGGGCGTCGGCACGGGCGGCACCATCACCGGCACCGGGCGCTATCTCAAGGAGGTCAGCGAGGGCCGGGTGCGGATCGTGGGCGCCGACCCCGAGGGCTCGGTCTACTCGGGCGGCTCGGGACGGCCGTATCTGGTCGAGGGCGTCGGCGAGGACTTCTGGCCGACCGCGTACGACCGCACGGTGACGGACGAGATCGTCGCCGTCTCCGACAAGGACTCCTTCCAGATGACGCGGCGCCTGGCCAAGGAGGAGGGCCTGCTCGTCGGCGGCTCCTGCGGGATGGCGGTCGTGGCCGCGCTGAAGGTCGCCGAGGGGCTCGGACCCGACGATGTCGTGGTCGTCCTGCTGCCGGACAGCGGCCGCGGCTATCTCAGCAAGATCTTCAACGACGAGTGGATGAACGACTACGGCTTCCTGGAGCAGGGCGGCGGCGCGGTGACCGTCGGCGATGTCCTGCGGCACAAGGCGGGCGCCATCCCGACGCTCGTCCATATGCACCCCGAGGAGACGGTCGGCGAGGCGATCGAGGTGCTGCGGGAGTACGGCGTCTCGCAGATGCCGATCGTGAAGCCGGGCGCCGGTCATCCGGATGTGATGGCCGCGGAGGTCATCGGTTCCGTGGTGGAGCGGGAGCTGCTGGACGCGCTCTTCACCCAGCGGGCCTCGCTCGGCGACTCGCTGGAGAAACATATGTCGTCCCCGCTTCCCCAGGTCGGATCGGGTGAACCGGTGGCCGATCTGATGGCCGCGCTGAGCGGTTCCGACGGCGCCGACGCGGCGATCGTCCTGGTGGAGGGGAAGCCCACTGGGGTCGTGAGCAGGCAGGATCTGCTGGCGTATCTCTCCAAGGCCTGATCTCGCCGGTTGTGTGGCGGGCGGAGCAATGGGCGGTGGCGGCTCACCGCGAAAGTGGTACGAGCGCGACACGTCCACGCAGCACCCGCTTAACACGCGTCCTGCACAGTAGTGGTTGTCGGCGTCAAGGACCTCCGGAGCGGCTCCCGGACCTCCATGGACGCCAAGGACACGAACTCCGGCCCTGACCCGGACCGTGTCCCTCGCGGGGACCGCCGTCGTCCCGCCCCCCGGTTACGGGGGTGCGGCGGTCCCCGCGACTACCTCTTCGCGACTTTGCGACTACCTCTTCACGACTGTCTCTTCGCGGCTATCTCTTCCGCTTCGGCCGGTCCTGCCCTTCTCGGCGGGCCGGCCGAAGCGGCTTTCTCGGTCGTCGCTTTCTCAGTCTTCCCAGTCGGACGACCGGCGGCGCTTCCCGGGCGTCCAGAACCGGCCGCGCGAGGCATGGACCGCGTTCACCCCGAAGATGCCCAGCCAGCACACCACCAGGCCCTTGAAATCCGCGTTCACCACGGCGATGGCGGACAGCGGGATGGCGAGGATCAGGGAGACCACGCCGAACCCGAAGCGTTCGCCGAACCCCTCCACGGGGCTGGGCGTACGGGCGTCCCGGGCGGCCGCCATCTGGCGCTCGGCCAGTTCGCGCCGGACGCGGCGGTCGACCACACCGTCCAGGCGCTGCTCGACCTTCTCCAGGAACGACTCGACGAGCGCGGGCTCGTACTCCGCCCCCAGCTCGTGGCGCGCCTGAAGGGTGGCGTTGAGTTCCTTCTTCAGTTCAGGGTCGCGGGCATCCATGTCCGACACGGTACGAAGTGCCGGGCATCCGGGCCAGTGGGGCTAGCCCCCCTCTTTGCGGCCACGCCCTTCGCGCTCTTTGCGGCCACGCCCTTCGCGGCCACGCGTCACTTCTTCGTCAGGCCCTGGCCGGCGGCCCAGGCGCGCGCCACGTCGGCCGGGTCCTTCTTGTCCTTGTCGACCTGGCGGTTGAGTTCGGTGAGGGCCTCCGTCGTGAGGGTGTTGCCCACCCGGGCCAGTGCCCTGCGTACCGTCGAGTCGGCCTTGCGGTCGGCGATCAGCGGGACGATGTGCTGACCGGGGATCAGATTCCTGGGGTCGGTGAGCACCACCCAGCCCTCGGCGGCGATGTCCGTGTCCGTGGTGAAGAGGTTCGCGACGTCCACATCGCCCTTCTTCAGGGCTCCCTTGACCAGGGGCCCGGAGGAGTCGAGCGACTTGAACTCCTTGAACTCCACGCCGTACACGTCCTTGAGCCCGACGACGCCGACCACGCGCTTCTTCACCTCGGGCGCGGCGCCGATGACCAGCTTGCCGTTCTGCTTCCTGAGGTCCGCCAGCGTCGTCAGTCCGTACCGGTCGGCGGTCTCGCGCGTGACGGCGAAGGCGTCGGAGTCCTCCGCCCGGCCGTAGGGGAGGACCTGGAGGCCCGCCGGGAGCGCGATGGCGAGGGCGTTCTGCATCTCGCCCTCCTCCGACGCGGTGGCCTTGGCGTCGAGATAGTGGAGGAGCGCGCCCTGGTACTCGGGGAGCAGATCGATGTCGCCGCCCTTGAGGGCCGGGATGAGGATCTCGCGGGTGCCGAGATTGGCGCGGACGGTCGTCTTCACACCGGCCGCTTCGAGCACGGCCGCGTAGAGATGGCCGAGTATCTGGTTCTCGGTGAAGTTGGCCGTGCCGATCGTGATGCCGCCCGCGCTGGAGCCGGCCGCGCCGCCGCCTCCGCCGCCGCCCTGGCCGTCCAGGGAGGTGATGCCGCTGCTGCACGCGGCCAGTACGGGGACGGAGGCCGCGGCGAACAGACCGCCGAGCAGGGTGCGTCGGTTCATCGGTGGGCTCCCGGGTTCCGTGAGTGCGGTGACTGCGGTGACTGCGGTGAGTGCGGTGACTGCGGTGAGTGCGGTGAGTTCTGTGCGTTCTGCGCGTTGCCTGGGTTCGGTGAGGGGTCCGGCGAGGGGTCCGGCGTGTGCCGCGCGTTCATCGGACCGGGTCTCCCTGGGCCGCGGTGCGATGGCGGAACAGGACGCGCTGGAGTCCGGACAGCGCCAGATCGAGGACGACGGCGACGGCCGCCACCAGCACCGCGCCGCCCAGCACCTGGACGAGATCGCGCTGGGCCAGACCGTCGAAGACATACCGGCCCAGTCCGCCGAAGCTGACGTACGCGGCGATGGTCGCCGTCGCCACCACCTGGATCAGCGCGAGCCGCAGCCCGGTCATGATCAGCGGGAGCGCGAGCGGGACCTCGATCCGGAACAGCACCTGGTGGCCGCGCATGCCCTGGCCCCGGGCCGCGTCCTTCACCTCCGGATCGACCGCGGTCATCCCCGCGTAGGTGTTGGTCACGATGGACGGGACGGCCAGGGCGACCAGCGCCACGTACACCGGTGTCATGGAGAGCCCGCTCGCCAGGAAGACCAGTACGACCAGACCGACCGTGGGCAGGGCCCGGCCGAACGAGGCGAGGTTGATGGCGACGAACGCCCCCCGGCCCGTATGCCCGATCAGCAGGCCGAGCGGCAGCGCGATCACGGCGGCGATCAGCGTCGCCAGCAGGGAGTACTGGAGGTGCTCGGCGAGCCGGTGGCCGATGCCGTCGGCCCCTGTCCACTGCTCGCCCGAGACCAGCCAGGAGCCCAGGTTCTTGAAGAGTTCGTACATGGTGGGTGTCAGGCCCTTCCGCGTGCCGGGCGCCGCTGCCGGTGCTGACGCCGGGTCCAGGGCGTGAGGACGTACTGCACCGCCACCAGCAGGGCGTCCGCGACCAGCGCGAGCAGCAGCGTCAGCGCGACGCCCGCCACCACCGGGGTGGGGAAGTTGCGCTGGAAGCCGTCCGTGAAGAGCTGGCCGAGGCCGCCGTCACCGATATAGGTGGCGACGCTGACCAGCGAGATCGACATGACGGTCGCGATCCGTACCCCGGCCATGATCACGGGGAGCGCGAGCGGCAGCTCGACGGTGAGGAGCGTCCGCAGCGGGCGGGTGCCCATGGCGACGGCGGCCTCACGGGCCCTGGCCGGTACGGAGTCCAGCCCCTCGACGGTGTTCCGCAGCAGGACGACGAGTGTGTAGATCGTCAGACCGATGACGGTGGTGGTCCTGGTCAGCCCCGACACGGGCAGCAGCAGGACGAAGACCGCGATGGACGGGATCGTGAACAGGACGTTGGAGAGCCCGAGGAGAAAGCCGCGCAGGGCGCGGACGCGGTGGGCGAGCACCGCGAGGGGGAGGGAGATCAGCAGGCCGAGGAGTACGGCGGTGAGCGCGGCCTGGAGATGGGAGAGGGCGAGGGTGGTGAGATCGCCCGCGTGGTCGGAGATCCACGACCATTCGACGGTCATACGGATCCGCCCGGGGAGGCCGGTCCGCCCCCGGCCGGAGCCGACGCCGGCGCCGGAGCGGACTCGGACGTGGACTCTGACTCGGACGTGGAGTCTGACTCGGGCGCGGACTTGGGCCCGGTTGTGGCCTCGGGCTCGGGCTCGGCCTCGGGTGCGGGCTCGGGTATGGACGTAGAGGCGTCCGTGGACGTGGTGGTCGTGCCCGCCCGGGGCCCGGCGTCGAGAGCCGCCCGTGCCGCCTCCTGGTGTCTGCGGCCCGCGTGCTCGTGGATCGTCTCCCGCGAGGTGACGCCCTTGAGGACGCCCTCGGCGTCGACGCGGACGGTCAGGCCCGTCGGAGAGGCGATCGACTCGTTCAGCGCCGCGAGCAGCGAGTCCGTGTCCCGCAGCGGCCGTACGGGCGTCAGACGGCCCGGGGAGCCGGGACCCGGGGTGCCCGGGGTGCCCGGGGAGCTTGGGCCCGAGGTACCGGTGCCGGCGGGGCTCGCGCTCCTCTGCTCCGGGTCGAGCCAACCGAGCGGCTCGTTCCTGGCGGAGACCACCAGGCAAGGCCCCTCACCCGTACGGGGCACCGGCTCGCCCTCCCGTACCGTCGTCACCCGTCGCACCGGCACCTCCGCGAGCGTCGTCAGCGACAGCAGCTTCAGCTCGCGCTCCGCGCCGAGGAAGTCCGCGACGAAGCCGTCCGCCGGGCGCGCCAGCAGCTCCGCGGGCGCCGCGCACTGCACGAGATGCCCGCCCGTGCGGAAGACGGCGATCCGGTCGCCGAGCCGTACCGCCTCGTCGATGTCGTGCGTGACGAAGACGATGGTCTTGTTCAGATCCTTCTGGAGGCGCAGCAGCTCGTCCTGGAGCTGGGTCCGTACGACCGGGTCCACCGCGCCGAACGGCTCGTCCATCAGCAGCACCGGCGGATCGGCCGCCAGGGCCCTGGCCACCCCGACCCGCTGCTGCTGGCCGCCGGAGAGCTGGTGCGGGTAGCGCTTGCCCGCCTCCGCCGTCAGCCCCACGGTCTCCAGCAGCTCCGCCGCCCGGGTACGGGCCTTCCTGCGGCCCCAGCCCAGCAGCAGCGGCACGGTCGCGATGTTGTCGAGGACCGTACGGTGCGGGAAGAGCCCGGACTGCTGGATGACATAGCCGATACCGCGCCGCAGCTCGGCGGCGTCCTGCTCCAGGACGTCCTTGCCGCCCAGCCGGATGGTCCCCGAGGTCGGCTCGACCATCCGGTTGATCATGCGGAGCGTGGTGGTCTTGCCGCATCCGGAGGAGCCGACCAGGACGGTGATCCCGCCCTCCGGCATCTCCAGCGTGAGGTCGTGGACCGCCGTGGTGCCGTTGGGGAAGCGTTTGTTCACCGCGTCGAATCTGATCATCAGTCGTCCCTTGCCCGGCCTGCATATAGTCATGCAGAGTTCTTGGTGGCTGAATAGATTGTCAATGCCCTGACGTAAATCACTGGTTACGGATGGTCGCGGGGTGAGACGTAACGTCCGGAATGGAGGCGTTCGCGCATGATGTCGTCCCACATGGTGGACCCGCCGGGTGCGGGAGCACCCGCGAGCACGTCCCTCGTCGTTCTGGACGGACAGAGCCTCCCGGTGACCGATGTCGTCCGGCTGGCGGACGGCGCCGCACGTCCCGTACCCGGGACCGAGGCGATGAAGCGCGTCGAACAGACCTGGCACCTCGCCCGTGAGCTGGCGGGATCGGGCCGGGTGTACGGACGCTCCACCGGCGTCGGCGCCAACCGCACCGAGGCCGTGCCCAGCGAGGCCGCCGCCGACCACGGTCTGCGGCTGCTGCGCAGCCACGCCGGTGCCATCGGCGAGCCCCTGCCCGCCCGTGAGGTCCGCGCGATGCTCGCCGTCCGCGCCAACCAGTTGCTCGCAGGCGGCGCGGGACTGCGCCCGACCGTCGTCACCGCGCTCTGCGAGGCACTGGAGTCCGGCGCGTACCCCGTCGTCAACGAGTTCGGCTCGGTCGGTACGGGCGACATCGCGGCCCTCGCGCAGATGGGCCTCGCCCTCGCCGGGGAGCATCCGTGGGAACAGGCCTGGGCGGGCGGCCGGGCCCCCGAGGCCCAGCCCCTCGACAACAACGACGCGCTCGCCCTGATCAGCAGCAACGCACTGACGCTCGGTCAGTCCGCCCTCGCCCTGCACGAGTTGCGCGGGCTCGTGGCCGCCACGGAGCTGGTGGCCGCGCTCTCCCTGCTGGCCGTCGACGGCTCGTACGAGGCGTACGCGGAGCCCGTGCACGCCGCCCGCAGACACCCCGGCTCGTACGCCGTCGCCGCCGACATGCGGCGCTTCCTCGGCGCTCCCGCCAGGCCGGGACCGCCGCTCGGCCGGATCCAGGACCCGTACGGGTTCCGCTGTGTCCCGCAGATCCACGGTCCGGCGCGGGACGCCGCCGACGCGCTGGAGAACACCCTCGCCGTCGAGATCAACGCCGCCGCCGAGAACCCGCTGATCTGTCCCGGCACGGAGGCCGACCCGGTGCCCGCCGCCTATCACCACGGCGGTTTCTATCTCGCCCAACTCGCCCTGGCGCTCGACCACTTCAGGCTCTCGCTGGTGCAGACGGCGCGGCTGTCCACCTCCCGGCTCTCCGCGCTCAACGAGCCCGCCTTCACCCGGCTGCGGCCCTTCCTCGCCGATGGTGAGCCCGCCAGCTCCGGGGTGATGATCCTGGAGTACGCCGCCGGGGCCGCGCTCGGTGATCTGCGGGCGTACTCCGCGCCCGCCTCACTGGGCCACGCGGTACTGTCCCGGGGCGTGGAGGAGCAGGCCAGTTTCGCGTCGCTGGCGGCGCGTCAGACACTGCGCGCGGGCAGCGCGTACCGCCTGGTCGTCGGCTGTGAACTGGTCGCCGCCGTACGGGCCCTGCGCCAGCGCGGACTGCGCCCGGAGCCCGGACTCCCGGTGGGACGGGCCTTCGAACTGGCCGGGACCGTACTCGACGAGGAGGTCGGCGACCGCCCGCTGACCGATGATGTGACGGCGGCCGCCGCGCTGCTCGACCGCTTCACCGAGCTGGCCGCCCGTACCACCACCCGCACGAGTACCGATCAGACAAGGGGGATCGCATGAGCGACAGCCCTGCCGCCCGACTCCAGCAGCTCTTCGAGGGCCACCGGCTGACTCCCACCCAGCGGCGCATCGCGCACAGCATGGTGCGGCGGGCCGGGGACGCGCCCTTCCTGTCCAGCGTCGAGCTGGCCGAACTGGCCGGGGTCAGCCAGCCGTCCGTCACCCGCTTCGCGGTCGCGCTCGGCTTCGACGGCTATCCGGCGCTGCGCAGACACCTCAGGGAGGTCGCGCCCGGCGCTCCCTCGGCGGGCGAGACCGCCCGCAACGAGTACCAGCAGGCCGTACGCGGCGAGATCGAGAATCTGCGGCAGCTCGCGGAACTGCTCGCGGACCCCGAGCCGGTCGAGCGGGCCGGGCGGCTGCTCGCCGCCTCCCGGCCGCTGCCGGTCCTCGGACTGCGTGCCGCCTCCTCGCAGGCGCGCGGCTTCGCCTACTTCGCCGCCAAGGTCCATCCCGACGTACGGCTGCTCGACGAGGGCGGCACGATGCTCACCGACCGGATCGACACCGCACGCCACGCGGGTGCGAGCACCCTGCTCTGCTTCGCGCTGCCCCGCCATCCCAAGGAGGTCGTGGAGACACTGGCGTACGCGCGGTCGGCCGGGCTGACGGTGGTGACGGTCGCCGACTCGGCGTTCGCGCCCGTCGCCAAGCACAGCGATCTGCTGATCCCCGCGGCCGTCGGCACCGGCCTGGCCTTCGACACGGCGTGTGCGCCGATGCTGCTGGGGCGTGTGCTGCTGGAGGCGATGTGCGACGGCCTGCCGGAGGCACAGGCGCGGCTGGAGGAGTTCGACGCGCGGGCGGCGGCAAGGGGGCTGTTCGTCGAGTAGGCCGAGCAGGTTCGCCGGGCAGGGCGGGCAGGTTCGTCGAGCAGGGCGGGCAGGGGATCGCGCCGTTCTCGGGGTTCTCAGGAAAAGTTCAGAGAACGCCATTAATCTCCCCGCCGGACTCACCGGGACGAGGAGGCGGACAGTGGGGCGTGGAGGGCAGTCTCTGGCACGGGTGGCAGTGATCGTAAGGGCCGGTGCGGTCCCGCTGTGGTGGCTCGGGGTCCTCGCCACCGGCATCGGGATCCTGCTGCCCGGACTGACCGGCCGTCGCATCGGCGTCTACGCGGGGGCCGCGCTCTTCGTGGTGTGCGCCGCCGCCGTCGCCGTGGCGGGCCGCCGCCGGTACACCGGCTGGGCCGAACGGGCCGAGCGGGCCGGCCGGTACGACCATCTCCAGGACCGTGGGGTGACCACACGGAACTGGCGGCGGGCCCATCTGTGGTGGCTGCTCGGCGGCTTCGCCGTGGCCGTGGCCAGTTCGCTGGCGCTGCCCGCCGCCGGCGGCGCCGCCCTGGCGGGCGCGGGCGCCGGACTGTGGCTGAAGGCCGCGTGGCTGGGACGGCGGGAGCGCCGGGAGGGCCAACTGCTGTGGGTACGCACCGACTGGGCCGGTTCAGGACGGCCCGTCGGCAAGCGGGTGAAGGGTTTCCGTACGACGGGGGTCGCCGCGGGTGACGCGGGACCGGGCGGGGGACGCCGCCGCTGAGTACGGCCCGGCCCGGCCCGTACCCCGGCCCGTACCGCAGGGCCGTACCCCGGCCCTGTACGCCGACCCCGGCACCCGCTCAGGCACCGGGAATCCGGGATCAGGGACGTGGCAGCAGGGACGTCGCACCAGGGGCGTGGCACCAGGGATCCGGGCCGGGCGTCGGGGATCCGGGCCCGGCACCCGTCCCCGGCTCGGGCCGTCGGCGCGGGCGGGGTCCGGGGCGGACACGGGCGCCGGGCCGGGGTGCCGCTGCCGCAGGCGGGCCGGAGGCCGGAGGCCGGAGGCCGGGCCGTGGGCCCGTGGGCCGTTCCGGGGTCAGACCTCCAGCTCGGCCTCTATCTTCATGAGCTGATGGCGGGCCATCGCCAGGTTCGCGCGCGCCTTGTCGAGTGCCAGATAGAGGAACAGACCGGCGTTGCCCCGCCCCTTGAGCAGCCGGATCAGGTGGTACTGGCCGCCGAGGGTGATCAGGATGTCCTCGATCTCGTCCTTGATCCCCAGCAGTTCCATCGTGCGGACCTTGGCCCTGACCACATCGGTGTTGCCGGCCGCGGCGACCGTCAGATCGAGATCCTTGCTCCCGCCGACCGTACCGAGGGCCATACCGCTGGAGTAGTCCACGAGGGCGGCTCCCAGGGCGCCTTCGATGACGGTCGTGGCCTGCTTGAGAGCTGCTTCGGTGTTGGCCATGAATATCGCACTTCCTTCCGTCTGGTGGAGGTCCGGGGGATTCCGGACGCCCGGGTGGTGCGTCGTGATGTCCGGGGGTGGGGCGGGGAGGATCCGGGGATGGTGGGGCGGGGTGGGAGAGCGGAGAGGGGCCGGAGGTGGGGACGGGCCGGAGGTGGGGACGGGCTCGGGGGCCGGTGCCCGGCTCGTGCGTCCTCCGGCTCAGGCGTTCTCCAGCCGTTCGAGGGCGTCGTCGACCAGTTCGCCGATCCGGGCACCGGAGCGGCGGCCCTCCAGATGGAGCCGGCCCACATTGGTCCGGGGCTCGGCCAGGAGCGTCAGAACCGCCGAGGAGCCCGCCGCGTAGGTCGCGACATAGCCCAGCTCGCCGCGGATCACCAGTTCCCGGAATCCGCCCTGGCCCGTGGCGTCCGTCAGCCTCAGGGCGACGCCCAGCGCGGCGGCGGTGAGCGCGGCCACCCCCTCGGGCTCGACCCCGGTCGTGTCCTGGGCCAGCACCAGACCGTCCGTACTGGCCGCGAGCGCCCCCGTGAGCTGGGGCAGCCGGGCCCGCAGCCGTCTGAGTTCGCCGAGCACCTCGGCTTCTGCCGTCATGAGCTGTCTCCTCTCGGCACGCGCCCGCAGGACGCGCCTCATGACGCCGTGGCGGCGTACCGGACGAGGCAAGGGGCGGGGTGGATGGAGCGGGGAGTCACAGGCTTGCCTCCAGGGCGTCGCGGAGCCGGCGTAACAGGGTGATGTCCGGGTCGGCGGCGACCGTCGCGACCCAGGAGGGAACCGTCGCGGGCGTGACCGCCGTCGGTTCGTCGGGTGTCCCGACCAGTCCGGCCGCGGCCAGCCGCCGGACATCGAGCAGGGTGTGGAAGGCGGGCCGGCCGAGGGCCCACGCGATGGCGACCGGTGTCCGTATGCCGTCGGCCAGCTCCAGCAGGGCGCGCTGCCGGTGGGTGACCGCCTGGCCGGGCGCGGGCGGGCGGGTCACGACGGGGGCGGTGTCCACGGCGGGATAGGGCCAGACCCGGTCGAGGAGTTCGCGTCGGCGCAGCGTCTCGCGCTCGACGGCCGCCGCCGACACGGGCCGTACGGGACCGATCCAGTGCGCCACGCCGTAACGGAAGCGGGTGGGGCCGCTGCCCGGCGCGAGGGCGAAGAAGGCCGCGTCGAACAGTGCGCCGAGATGGCAGATCTCCAGCTCGCCGTCGCCGAGCCGGCCGCTGTCGACGAGATATCTGCCGACCTCGCGGCGGGCTCCGGCCCGGTCGACCGCCTCCTCCCAGCCCGCGAGCGGGAGCCGGCCGCCCGCGGTGAGCAGGACGTCGATCCCGGGGGCGGCGGGACTCTCGGCGTGCACGATGCGGCCGTCGGTGAGATAGAGCGTGCCGTGGTCGCGGAGGAGGGCGCCGGTGGCACGTTCGCCGGCCAGCCGGACGAGCATCGGGGAGACGGCCGACTGCGGCGGCGGTACGGGAGGGACGGGTGGTACGGACGGCGCCGGTGGTACGGGCGGTGCCTGGGACGCCGGTGTCGGCGCCGGTGTCGGCGGTGCTGGCGACGCTGGTGTCGGAGGTGTCGGAGGTGTCGGAGGTGTCGGAGGCGTCGGGGGTGTCGGGGGCGTCGGGGGTATCGACGGTAAGGGGGCCTGTGCGCTCATCCCAGTACCAGCCGTTCGGCGAGCTGGCCGAGGCGCAGCCGGGCCAGGGCGAGATTGCCGGTGTCGCGGTCCAGCCAGAGATGGAGGAAGACGCTGCTGTCGAAGGTCGTCTCGACGAAGCTGAGGATGTGATAGCCGGTGCGGCTGGTGACGATCAGGTCCTCGACGGGCGGGCTCTTCTCCTGGCCGGCGGAGCCGGTGCCGCGGGCCGCGCCCAACGGGGCTGCCGACGCCTCCGATCCCGCGCCCGGTCCGGCCTCCGACGCCGGTGCCGGTCCGGCCGGTTCCGGGGCCGGGGCGAACGCGGTGTACTCCGCCGCCGCCCTCGCCAGTTCGGCCGTCTCGGCGGCGGTGGCCTCATGATCACCGCTGGGCGACTCACCCGCCGTACCGAGGGCGAGTCCGCTGGTCCAGTCGACGATCGCCGCGCCGCGCGCTCCTGGCAGGCTCATGGCCTCCTGAAGGCATGCGTCGATTCCGGGCACGCGGACTCCCCCTCCCAGCCGGGTGTACGGGCGCACTGCTGTGCGGCAGTAACCGCGAGATTACGCAACGTCCGTGCGGTCGGGGGGAGTTCCGGCATTTTCCACAGGAACATGCCGGTCGGGTGCCGGCATGCGATGGCGGCCTGTCCGGGGACGGCCTAGAGCAGGGCGTCCGCGTGGGGGCCGCCCGACTCGGCGACGATCTCCGCGACCGTCTGCGGCGCCCTCACGGTGCTGAAGCGCACCTCGTCCCCGTCGACCGCCCCACCCGTCCCGCTCGCCCCGTTCACACCGCTCGCCCCGTTCACACCGCTCGCCCCGTTCACACCGCTCGCGCCGGTCACACCGCTCGCGCCGGTCATGCCGTCCCCGCCGCGCGCGCCGCCGCCCGGCACCACCGTGAAGCCCTGGATACCGGGCCTGAGCAGGCTGTTGTAGGCGTAGTGATTGGTGAAGTAGTACGCGCCGGTGTCCAGCGCGGCGACGAGATCCCCCTGCTCCAGCAGGGGCAGCGGGCGGTTCTCGGCCAGCAGGTCACCCGCGAAGCAGGCGGGTCCCGCGATGTCCTGGGCCACGTCCGGGCCTGCCTTGGGCCGTCCGCCGGCGTCGTACGCGGCGATGCGCAGCGGCCAGGAGGCCGGGTTGTAGACCGTACGCGTGGCGATCTGCGCCCCCGCGTGCGTCACCGCGATGGGGCGGCTCCCGGCGGACTTGGCGTACTCGACCCGGGCGAGGACCAGACCGTGCTTGGCGAGCAGGGAGCGGCCGAACTCGGTCACCAGTCCGTAGCGGCCGTCCAGCAGCCCGGGGACGGTGTCCCTCAGCAGTCGGGCGTAGGTCGCGTACGTCGGTGTCTGCTCGTCGGAGGTGAAATTGACCGGGAGGCCACCGCCGATGTCGAGGGTGTCGATCTGCCGGCGGCCCGCCGCCGCGTTGATCTCCTCGGCCAGTTCGTAGACCGCCAGCACGCCCCGGGCCATCAGCTCCAGCGGAAGGCCCTGCGATCCGGAGTGGGTGTGCAGCCGGGTCAGCCACGGGCGGTCCAGATAGGCCTGGACGACCCAGGCGCGGGCGCCCTCGTCGCGCAGCGCCACCCCGAACTTGCTGGTCGCGGTCGCGGTGGACAGGGCGCCGATGGAGCCGGCGCCGATCTGCGGGTTGACCCGCAGCCCGAACGGCGCGGTGGCCGGTCCCGAGCCCACCAGGGCGTCGATACGGTCCAGTTCCTGCGGATTGTCGGCGTTGACGGCGATCCCGAGGGCGACGGCCTCGCGCAGCTCGGCGGTGGTCTTGGCGGGGGAGTCGAGGACGGTACGGTCCGCCGGTATCCCCGCCGCGCGGGCGAGCGCCAGCTCACCCGGGCTGGCGACCTCGGCGCCGATGCCCTCCGCGTCCAGCAGCCGCAGCACGGGCACGAGCGCGGTCGCCTTCACGGCGAAGGCGTGCAGCACCGGGGTGCCGGGCGCGGTCACCTCCTCGAAGGCGGTACGGAGCGCGGCGGCCGAGGAACGGATTCCGGCCACATCGAGCAGCGCGACGACGGGCTCGGCCTCACTGATCAGCCCCTGGGCCACCGCCGCCCGTACGGCCAGATCGCGGCGGGCCGCCGCGCCGGTGTGTCCGGGCGCGGTTCCGTCCGCGGGGCGGTCCGTGCCGTGCGGCGCGTCGTGTCGCGCGCCGTCTTCCGTGCTCCGACTGTTGTGCTGAACCGAGGCCATGCGCTCCAGCCAATCATCCGGTGGGCGGTCACGCACCGGTTGACTACAAGTATTCATCCGGCCAGGATGTGAATAGATCGGCCAACAGTCCGCCGGGTCCACGGACCCGTCAAGGAGGAGGCAGCGCCATGTCGGGACCCCGCCCCGTACGGGCACCGCGCGGTACGGAACTGAGCGCCCTGGGATGGCAGCAGGAAGCCGCCCTCCGCATGCTCCAGAACAATCTGGACCCCGAGGTCGCCGAACACCCGGACAAACTCGTCGTCTACGGAGGCACCGGCAAGGCCGCCCGCGACTGGCGCTCCTTCGACGCCATGGTCCGTACGCTGCGCACGCTCAAGCAGGACGAGACGATGCTCGTCCAGTCCGGCAGGCCGGTGGGTGTGATGCAGACCCACGAATGGGCCCCGCGCGTGCTGCTCGCCAACTCCAATCTGGTGGGCGACTGGGCCAACTGGGAGGAGTTCCGGCGCCTGGAGGCCCTCGGACTCACCATGTACGGGCAGATGACGGCCGGGTCATGGATCTACATCGGTACGCAGGGCATCCTCCAGGGCACGTACGAGACCTTCGCCGCCGTCGCCGCGAAACGGTTCGGCGGCACACTCGCCGGGACGATCACGCTGACCGCCGGTCTCGGCGGGATGGGCGGCGCCCAGCCGCTGGCCGTGACCATGAACGACGGGGTCGCGATCTGTATCGACTGCGACCCGCGCGCCATCGAGCGCCGGATCGAGCACCGCTATCTCGATGTGCGGGCCGACAGCCTGGAGCACGCGCTCCGGCTGGCGACCGAGGCCAGGGACGCGCGCCGGCCGCTCTCCATCGGCCTGCTGGGCAACGCGGCCGAACTGCTGCCCCGCATGCTCGCCGAGGGCGCCCCCGTCGACATCGTCACCGACCAGACCTCGGCGCACGACCCGCTGGCGTATCTGCCGCTCGGCGTCGACTTCGACGACATGGCGTCCTACGCGGCCGAGAAGCCCGCCGACTTCACCCTGCGCGCCCGCGAGTCGATGGCGCGGCATGTGGAGGCGATGGTCGGCTTCATGGACGCGGGCGCCGAGGTCTTCGACTACGGGAACTCCATCCGGGGCGAGGCCCAGCTCGCCGGATACGACCGGGCCTTCGCCTTCCCCGGCTTCGTGCCCGCCTATATCCGGCCACTCTTCTGCGAGGGCAGGGGCCCGTTCCGCTGGGCGGCCCTGTCCGGCGAGGCGTCCGACATCCACAAGACCGACAAGGCGATCCTCGAACTCTTCCCGGAGAACGAGTCGCTGCACCGCTGGATCAGGATGGCGGGCGAGCGCGTCCACTTCCAGGGGCTGCCGGCCCGGATCTGCTGGCTCGGCTACGGCGAGCGCGACAAGGCGGGCGAGCGCTTCAACGACATGGTCGCCTCCGGTGAACTCGCCGCGCCGGTCGTCATCGGCCGCGACCATCTCGACTGCGGGTCCGTCGCCTCCCCGTACCGCGAGACCGAGGCCATGCTCGACGGGTCCGACGCGATCGCCGACTGGCCGCTGCTCAACGCCATGGTCAATGTCGCCTCCGGTGCCTCCTGGGTCTCCCTCCACCACGGCGGCGGCGTCGGGATGGGCCGCTCGATCCACGCCGGACAGGTCTCGGTCGCCGACGGTACGAAGCTCGCGGGCGAGAAGATCCGCCGCGTCCTCACCAACGACCCCGGTATGGGCGTCATCCGCCATGTCGACGCGGGCTACGACCTCGCGGAGTCGGTGGCCGAGGAGCGCGAGGTGCGTATCCCCATGCGCGAGGGCGCGGCCGCCGCCGCGGCCACCCAGGGCGGTCCGTCGTGACCCCCCAGGACCCGGGCCCCACACCCCCCGGCCCCACCGGCGACGTCCCGGCCCCGGCCGACCTGTCCCACCCGGCCCCGGCCGGCCCGTCCCACCCGGCTCCGGCCGGGGTCAGCCCGCCCTCCTTCCACGAGATGTGGCGCGACCTCGCGCCCCTCGGGCGCGACCCCGGCAGCGGCGGCTACCGCCGCTACGCCTGGACCTCCGCCGACACCGACTGCCGCGCCTGGTTCCGCGCGCAGGCCGAGACCCGGGGGCTGGTCCACGAACTCGACCGCAACGGCAACCAGTGGGCCTGGCTCGGCGATCCGCTCGCCGGGGACGCCGTCGTCACCGGGTCCCATCTCGACTCGGTACCCGACGGCGGCGCCTTCGACGGTCCTCTCGGCGTCGTGTCGTCCTTCGCCGCGCTCGACGAACTGCGCCGCAGGGGAGCGCGGTTCACCCGGCCGGTCGCCATCACCAACTTCGGTGACGAGGAAGGCGCGCGCTTCGGGCTCGCCTGTGTCGGCTCCCGGCTCACCGCGGGCCGCCTCACCGCCGCACAGGCCCGGGAACTGCGCGACGGCGACGGCGTCCCGCTGCCCAAGGCGATGGAGGCCGCGGGACACGATCCGTCCACGATCGGGCCCGATCCCGAACGGCTCGCGCGCATCGGGGCGTTCGTCGAACTGCATGTCGAGCAGGGCCGCGCCCTCGACCTCTCCGGTGATCCCGTCGGTATCGCGTCCGCGATCTGGCCGCACGGCCGCTGGCGGTTCGACTTCCACGGCGAGGCCAACCACGCGGGCACCACCCGCCTCGCCGACCGCCGCGACCCGATGCTGACCTACGCCGAGACCGTGCTCGCCGCCCGCCGCGAGGCGGAACTCGCCGGGGCCCTCGCCACCTTCGGCAAGGTCTCCGTCGAACCCAACGGTGTGAACGCCATCCCCTCCCTCGTCCGTGGCTGGCTGGATTCCCGCGCCGCCGACCAGTCCGCCCTGGACACCGTGGTCGCCGGGATCGAGGCCGCCGCCCGTGCCCACGCGGACCGCGCCGGTATCGAACTGCGGGTCGTACGCGAGTCCTTCACCCCCGTCGTCGAATTCGAGCACGCCCTGCGGGACGAGCTGGGCACGATCCTCGGACGGCGTCCGGACGCCCGGACCCCGGTGCCGGTCCTCGGGACGGGCGCCGGACACGACGCGGGCATCCTGTCCGGTTCCCTCCCCACCGCCATGCTGTTCGTACGGAACCCCACCGGTGTCTCGCACTCCCCGGCCGAGTACGCCGCC
Organism: Streptomyces sp. NPDC002018; assembly: GCF_042890865.1. Taxonomy (NCBI): domain Bacteria; kingdom Bacillati; phylum Actinomycetota; class Actinomycetes; order Kitasatosporales; family Streptomycetaceae; genus Streptomyces; species Streptomyces sp. NPDC002018. Next base: position 59,121 of record NZ_JBIASO010000012.1, on the reverse strand, counting down.
GAGGACGACTGCGTGGCCGGGGTGCTGGCCCTCGCCGACGTACTGGAAGGACTCGCGTGCGCATGACGCAGCCGAAGCCGGCCCGCCCGACCGCGGCGCCGGGGAGGACACGGATCATGTCGCCCACCGAGATCGCGCGGACCGCCCAGGCCCCCCGGAGCGCCCCGGAGACCGGCACCGCACCGGGCGTCTCCCGCCCGCCCGACCTCACGTACTGGCTGGAACACGCCTGGTACGACAACCATGTCGAGCCCGGGGTGACCATCGGCGTCACCACCGACGACGGCCGGATCACCGAGGTGCGCACCGGGGTCACGGCCCCGCCCGCCGGTGCCACCGTCCTGCGCGGACTGACCCTCCCCGGTCTGGCCAACACCCACTCCCATGCCTTCCACCGGGCCCTGCGCTCCACTGTCCAGGTCGGCTCCGGCACCTTCTGGACCTGGCGCGAGTTCATGTACGGCTTCGCCGCCCGGCTCACCCCGGACTCGTACCACGCGCTCGCCCGCGCCGTGTACGCCGAGATGGCGCTCGCCGGCATCACGGCCGTCGGTGAGTTCCACTATGTCCACCACACGCCGGACGGCACGCCCTACGACCACCCGAACGCGATGGGCGAAGCCCTGATCGCGGCAGCCGCCGAGGCCGGGATCCGGATCACGCTCCTCGACACCGCCTATCTCTCCTCCGGTCTCACGAAGCGACGCGGCGGGGCACCCCCCGAGCGCCATCAGCTCCGCTTCTCCGACGGCACCGCCGACGCCTGGGCCGAGCGCGCCTCCGCGCTCAAGGACAGCGACCACGCCCGGATCGGCGCCGCCATCCACTCCGTACGCGCGGTCCCCGCCGAACAGCTCGCCACCGTCGCCGCATGGGCCGGGGAACGCGGGGCCCCGCTCCATGTCCATCTCTCCGAACAGACCGCGGAGAACGACGCCTGCCTCGCCGTCCACGGGCGCACCCCCACCCGTCTCCTCGCCGACCACGGTGTCCTCGGCGCACGCACCACCGGTGTCCACAACACGCATCTCACCGACGAGGACATCGCCCTGCTGGGCTCCAGCCACACCGGCACCTGTATGTGTCCCACCACGGAACGCGATCTGGCCGACGGCATCGGCCCGGCGGCCCGTCTTCAGCGCGCGGGCTCGCCGCTGTCGCTCGGCAGCGACAGCCATGCCGTGATCGACATCCTCGAAGAGGCCCGCGCGATGGAGCTGGACGAACGTCTGCGCTCCCGCAGACGGGGCCACTGGACGGCCGCGTCCCTCCTCCACGCCGCCACCGCCGGCGGCCACGCGGCGCTCGGGCGTCCGGAGGCGGGCCGGATCGAGACCGGCGCGCTCGCGGATCTCGTCACGATCGCGCTGGACACCGTCAGAACAGCGGGCCCGCTGCCACGGCTCGGTGCGGAGACCGCCGTATTCGCCGCCTCCGCGGCGGACGTACGCCACACCGTCGTGGGCGGCCGGCATCTCGTACGGGACGGGGCCCATACGCTCGTGCCCGATGTGCCCAAGGCCCTCGCCGAGTCCATCGCCGCCCTGCGCGGCTGACCGCACCCGCACCGCCGACAGCGGCCGGGCCACGCGGGCCGAAGCCGCCGGAGGAGAGAACCCCCGCCATGACCACGACGACCACAGCCAGCACCGCGGGCACGACCACGCCCCCGTCCACCCTCATCACCAACATCGCCAGTCTGGTCACCAACGATCCCTCCCTCGGTGACGGAACCCCCATCGGTCTGATCCAGGACGCGGCCGTCGTCATCGACGGCGACCGCATCGCCTGGGTCGGTGAATCAAGCAAAGCACCCGCCACTGACAACGCCGTCGACGCGGACGGCCGGGCCGCCGTCCCCGGCTTCGTGGACTCCCACTCCCATCTGGTCTTCGCGGGCGACCGCACCCAGGAGTTCAACGCCCGGATGTCGGGCCGCGCCTACTCGGCGGGCGGTATCCGCACCACCGTCGCCGCCACCCGCGCGGCGACCGACGCCGAACTGTCGGCCAACGTGGCGCGCTATCTCACCGAGGCGCTCCGCCAGGGCACGACCACACTGGAGACCAAGTCCGGCTACGGGCTGACCGTCGAGGACGAGGCCCGCGCCCTGCGCATCGCCCGTGACCACACCGACGAGGTCACCTATCTCGGCGCGCACATCGTCCCGCCCGAGCACGCCGACGACCCCGCCGCGTATGTCGCCCTCGTCACCGGCGAGATGCTCGACGCCTGTGCCCCGTACGCCCGTTGGATCGACGTCTTCTGCGAGCGGGGCGCCTTCGACGACGACCAGGCCCGCGCGATCCTCACCGCGGGCCTGGCGAAGGGCCTGCGCCCCCGCGTCCACGCCAATCAGCTCTCGTACGGCCCCGGAGTGCTGCTCGCCGTCGAACTCGACGCCGCCTCCGCCGACCACTGCACCCATCTCACCGACGCCGATGTCGACGCCCTCGCCCACAGCGCCACCGTGGCGACGCTCCTTCCCGGCGCGGAGTTCTCCACCCGCGCCGCCTGGCCGGACGCCCGCCGGCTGCTCGACGCGGGCGCGACCGTCGCGCTCTCCACCGACTGCAATCCGGGCTCGTCCTTCACCTCGTCCATGCCGTTCTGCGTCGCCCTCGCCGTACGCGACATGGGCATGACCCCCGACGAGGCGATCTGGTCGGCCACTGCGGGTGGCGCGGCGGCCCTGCGCCGCCAGGACATCGGCCGTGTCACCCCCGGTGCCCGCGCCGACCTCGTCCTTCTCGACGCCCCGAGCCATGTGCATCTGGCCTACCGTCCGGGAGTCCCCCTGGTCTCCTCCGTCTGGCGGCGCGGCCTGCGTACGGTCGGTCCGGCCACCGCCCCGGTCAACCACTGATCGCTGATCGCTGGTCACTGACAGCGCTGCACAACACAGCACTGCGCAGCACATCACAGCGCAGCACCGGTCCGTGAGCCCCCCGCCCGGATCACCCCTTCAGTACCGCGACCTCGTCGATCCTCGGCCGCAACTGCTGCACCGCGCGCGTCTTCGCGTACGGCTTCAGCCGCCGCCGCAGGGTCTCGAAGTGCTCGTCCCCGCGCGCCGACGACACATGTTCGTAGTCGTCGAGGAACTGCCACCAGCTTCCGCACGCGGCCTCAAGATGGCCGAGTTCCAACTGGCGCTGGGCCAGGACGGCAAGGAAGTGGACCCGGCCCTGGCGCTCGTTCTTCTGCTGTGCCTTCAGGGACTGCTGGAGCGCGGAGATCGATCCCGGCAGATCCTTGAACTCGTACAGCACGTGCGACACATGGAAGAGATACGCGGTCTGGTCGTAGTTCCCGATCGACTCGCGCCGGTTGTCCGCCTTGGTCAGCGCCGTCTCGGTCTCCCGGAGCCGGGCGAAGGCCTGGCGCTTGTCGCCGACCATCGAGGCCGCGTGGGCCTGCTGCCCCGACAGGAACGCCTGAAGGCGCGGCTCCGCCTTCGGGGAGGCCTCGGCGGCCGAGTCGGCGAGTTCCAGGGCCCGTCTGCCGTAGCCGAGATTGGACGCCTGGAGGGACATGCCGCGCAGCGTGCGGCAGTAGGTGACATGGTCGTCGGCGGCGCCCGCGAGTTCGAGCGCCCTGAGGTAGTAGCGCTGGCCGAGCCCGTGGGCGCGCTCGTACATCGCCATCCATCCGGTCAGATAGACCAGATCGGACGCGGCGGCCAGCATGTCGTTCCGTACCCGCTCCGCGGCCTCCGCCTTCAGCCAGGGCATGACGGTGTTCACCAGGAACGCGGCGGCCATCGGACGCGCGTGACCGCCTCCCAGTTCATCGAGGATGTTCGCGATCCGGTCCGTCATCGTCCGTACGGCCTGTACCTGAGGTGCGCCGATCCGGACCGTCCGCTTCCCCGGAGCGGCGGGCGGTGGTGTGGCGGCCTGCGCCAGCTCGGGAAACAGGGGCACCACGACGGCGGCCGAAAACAGACCCGCCGCGATCAAGCCACGGCGTGACGGATCCATGTCCGCCCGTCCCATGTCGACGAGCTCTTCGAGGGTGTTCACGCGAGGTGAGGCGGGATCGTCCACTGAGGCGTGCATGGACGTTTGTTCAGACCCGTGTGCGGACGGACGGGCCGAGGAGAAACCGGACGAAGCGACCGCGAGGCCGGCCTCGGAATGGGTGACCGGACGGTTGAGCTTACGGGCGAAGGCCTCCAGTATCAGGGGTCTGACCTGCTCCTTCGGCATGGTGCCCGCGACCCAGTGGGAGACGGCGGACTGGTCGTAGCGAAGCTCAAGACCCGCTTCCGCCCCCATGCGGTTGATGATCTGTGCGAACTGCGAACGGGACCACTTCGCCTGCTCAAGCAGGCCGGCCAGCCCGGTATTGGGTGTGCGTGAGTTACTCGCCATGCTCTCAACTCCCCCAGTGCGTTCATGGCTTTCATTCTCAGACCTGCTTCCACGGTACTCGTGGAGGCTGATAACGCGGTTTTCTCTTCGTAGACGCCGATCACACGAAGACGGGGGCCAAGGTGACCACAGTGACAGACCACAGAGCCGGCAGCACAGACGAAAACGCGCACACCGAGGCCATGGCCCACGATGCCATCTCCATAGCCGTGGTCTTCGACGCCATCGCCTTCGACGCGGACCGCGCGCTGGCCCCCCACCGTCTTATGCCCCCGCCGCAGGAGATCAGCGATCTCACCGAGCGTTTGATCGCTCATGGCGCGGGGCTCGTGGGCGCGGTCGAAAGCGTGCCCGAGGCCGAGCACACGGTCCGGGCGAAGGGCGCGCTCAAGGACTGGTACGACCTGACGGAAAGCGGCCCGGGCGACGGTGCCATGGCCAACTGGGTGTACATGCGCGCCATGGCACGGATGTGCCGCACCTTCATGGACTATCTGCGTGAGCGCGAAGGACGAGGCCGCCCATGACCCCCGAAGCGAAGCATCAGACGTGGTTCATCGTCGCGGTCTGCACCCTCGGGCTCACGATCGCGCTGGCCGTGGGACTACGTCTATGACCACCCGAGATGAGTACAGTCCGACGAGTACGTAAGCTGACAAACACAATCGAACATACGCCGGACTACCCGAGTACCACGGGCAGTTCGCGCACACCGTTGCCCACGAAGCTGCGCTGACGGGGCAGTTCCTCTTCCGGGACCGCGACCTTCAGGCCGGGGAACCGGGTGAACAAGTGCCTCAGAGCGATCGTGGTCTCCATCCGTGCCAGGGGTGCCCCGAGGCAGTAGTGGACGCCATGGCCCAGCGAGAGATGCCGGGTCATGGCCGAGGACGGGCGGCGGGTGAGGGAGAAGCGGCCGGCGTCCGGGCCATGGGCCGCCGGATCGCGGCCGGCCGCGGAGTAACCGGCCAGGACCGGGGTGCCCCGGGGGATCAGGGTGCCGTCCACGGTCAGATCGCGGGTCGGATAGCGGAACGGGAAGTAGCTCACCGGACTGTCCCAGCGCAGCGTCTCCTCCACCGCGTCCGCCCAGTCGGCACGGCCCGTCAGCAGCAGATCGAGCTGGTCCGGGTGGGCGCAGAGCGCGCGGACGGCGTTGGTGATCAGATTGAGGGTGGTCTCGTGCCCCGCGACGATCATCAGCAGCAGCGTGCCGATGAGTTCGCCCTCGCTGAGCCGGTCCCCATCCCCGGCGCTGTCCCCGCCCCCGGCGGCGTTCCCGGCACCGTCCTCACCCCCGGCGCTGTCCCTGGGCCGGTCCCCGGCGCCGTTCTCCGCGCCGACGCTGTCCTCCGCGCGTACGGCCATCAGCGCGCTGGTGAGATCCTCGCCCGGTTCCGCCCTGCGGGAAGCCATCACCGCACCGAGCACCGCCACCATCTCCCGATTGGCGGCCATCGCCTCCTCGGGCCCTATGTCGGTACTCACGAGCTGGGTCGACAGGACATGCAGCCGGTCCCTGAACTCGGCGTCCACACCCAGCAGTTCGCTGATGACGTTCATGGGGAGCGGCAGCGCGAAGCGGGCGCGCAGATCGACGACACCGCCGCGCTCGGCGGCTGCCTCGGCCGCCTCGGCCAGACCGTCCAGCAGTTCGTCGGTCAGCTGCTCGACACCCGGCCGCAGGGCCTCCACCCGCCGGGCCGTGAACGCCGTGCTCACCAGTGACCGCAGCCGCCGGTGGTCCGTTCCGTCCGCTGTAGTCATACCTCGCACCGTGGCGAAGGTCTTCAGCGGCCAGCCGTCCGGAATCCGCCCCTCCCGCAGCTCCGTGAAGTGCTCCGCGCCCTTGGCGACGTCCGGGTGGCCGAGGAACTCCTTGAGCGCCTCGTGTCCGAGCACCGCCATGGCCGGCACCTCGCCGGGGAGCACGACCGGGGCCACGGCCCCTTGCGCCAGCAGGGCGGCGTTGGAGGCGTGCGGGCAGCCACCCAGCGGGTCCATCCGGTGCGACGCGGTCAAGGTGGCCTCCTCCCGAGTGAGCCCCGTGGCCGACGGGTGTTGCGATCCTATGAGCGATCGGACCGCTTCGGACAGTAGTTGTTCGGCCTCTGGCGAATCGTCGCCGGGCCCCTGCCCCGGAACGATTTGGGTCGGTACCGTCCTTTCTGCCCGTGCCGTCGGTCGCGTACGGCCCATCGCCCGTCCGAAGCACAACGCGAGGCGGGCCGTGCGTGGTGCACGGCCCGCCTCGTGGGGGTCGACCGACGTCTCGTGGGGGTCGACCGGCGCCCCTTCTCCGCGACCTCGACCTCCCTGCGTGGCCTCCGCGACCTCGACCTCCCTGCGTGGCCTCCGCGACCTCGGCTTCCCGCGCGGCGGGGGCGTTGTCTCCCGCTCACTCCTCCAGCGTCAGACCCTTTCTGAGCCTGGCGAGGGTGCGGGACAGCAGCCGGGACACATGCATCTGCGAGATGCCGAGTTCCTCGCCGATCTCCGACTGCGTCATATTGGCGACGAAGCGCAGGGAGAGGATTTCGCGGTCCCGTCGCGGAAGGCCCGCGATCAGCGGCTTCAGCGACTCGATGTACTCGATGCCTTCGAGCCCGTGGTCCTCGTAGCCGATCCGGTCCGCGAGCGAGCCCTCGCTGTCGTTCTCCTCGGGCTGCGCGTCCAGTGAACTCGCGGTGTAGGCGTTGCTCGCCGTCATGCCCTCGACGACCTCGTCCTCGGGGATGCCGAGGCGCTGGGCCAGCTCGCCGACGGTGGGCGCGCGGTCGAGCCGCTGGGCCAGCTCGTCACCGGCTCTGGCGAGATCGAGGCGGAGCTCCTGGAGCCGGCGCGGGACGCGTACCGACCAGGACGTGTCGCGGAAGAACCGCTTGATCTCGCCGATGATGGTGGGCATCGCGAAGGTGGGGAACTCGACACCGCGGCTCAGCTCGAACCGGTCGATGGCCTTGATGAGGCCGATCGTGCCGACCTGGATGATGTCCTCCATCGGTTCGCTGCGGGTGCGGAACCGGGAGGCGGCGAACTTCACCAGGGCGAGATTCAGCTCGACCAGGGTGTTGCGGACATACGCGTGCTCGTAGGTCCCTTCTTCGAGGGACTCCAGCCGGGCGAAGAGGGTCTTCGACAGGGCCCGTGCGTCCACCGCGCCGACTTCGTCGAAGGGCGGGATCTCGGGAAGGCCCGACAGGCCTGACAGATCCGACGGATCTGCCGGGGTCGCCGGGTCCTCCAGGTCCTCCAGGACACCGGGGGCCGGGGCGGGGCGGGCGGGGGGCGGAGTTGTCGACGGCGCGTGGGGGGCACGTGATACGTCGAGCCGGGGTGACATGGTCTCCTCCATCGTTCTCGGCATATGGCTGCCGATGCCAGTACGTGTTCGCAGCGGTGTGCGGCGCCTCCAAAGCCGGCCGTGTCGGGTGTGTCCCTACCACCCCTACCGGTTCACCAGCGATCGTTGCAAGTGTAAATTGTGCTATATGCCCGTAATGTTGGGGACTTGGAGTACCGGTCGGCGTGTGAAAGGCGTAATGTTCGACCGGCGATGGGATCAGACAGACGGCATCTGACAACGGCGAAGAGGACGGGCATGGACCGCCAGACGGTCGGCAGCGCGAACCGGGGCCGGCTTCGGGTCGAGGTTCGGACCGAGGGCCGGAGCGAGATAGTGGCAGTGGCCGGTGAGCTGGATCACCACACGGCCGAACTGCTGCGGGCTCCTCTCGACGAAGCACTCGAACAGGGCCGGGCACGCCTGGTCATCGACTGTTCACAGCTTGAGTTCTGTGATTCCACCGGGCTCAATGTGCTGCTCGGCGCACGCCTCAAGGCGGACGCCGAGGGGGGAGGGGTTCATTTGGTCGGCATGCTGCCGGTGGTGGCGCGTGTCTTCGAGATCACCGGCGCGGACGCCGTGTTCACCGTCCATGACTCGCTCGAGGACGCCCTGGCCGACTGAGCCCCGGGGCTTTTTCTCCTGATGCGGGTCCCTTCTGTCGCCCGCGTCACGGCTTCCGCATCGAGAAGTAAGTGTTGTCACGATTCGGACGGGCAGAAGACCCCGGGCGGGGGCAGACAAGGCCCCGCACACACTCCGTATTGATGAACTCGCGAATTGGTGAATCGGTGAGGTGAAGCGCTGATGAGCACCACCCGGCAGCCTCAGCCGGGCGACCTCGGCCCCGAGCCGGACGCCGCGGAAGTCCCTTCCGCTCCGTCCGACACGCGGGTGCGAACGCTCGCGCTCTCCGGCGCCAGCGGCGTCGTCCCGCTGGCGCGCGACTTCACCCGCCAGGCGCTCCACGACTGGGGATGGCTTCCCGCGTCGGCCGCGGACCGGCGGGCGGCTGCGGAGGACGTCCTGCTGGTCGTCTCCGAGCTGGTCACCAATGCCTGTCTGCACGCGGACGGGCCCGAGGGGCTACGGGTCAGCAGCACCGGCAAGGTGCTGCGCCTGGAGGTCACGGACCGGGGCGCGGGACAGCCGGCGCCCCGCACCCCGCACCGCGCGGGACGGCCCGGCGGTCACGGCATGTTCATCGTCCAGCGGCTCTGTCTCGACTGGGGCGTGATCAGGACTCCGGGCGCCACCGGCAAGACGGTCTGGGCGGAGCTGGCCGCGCCGCCGACGTAACGCGCGTAAACGGGCGGCTCAGCGGATGTCGCCCATCAGCCCTCGCACCTTCCCCCGGTACATGAAGACCGCGAAGCCCGCGGCGACGGCGAGCACCGCCTCCAGGGCCACCACCCCCGTGCGGCTCAGATCGACCCCGGCGATGGAGAGCATCCCGGTGACCGAGTCGCCCGCGGTGACCGCCAGGAACCAGACCCCCATCATCTGGCTCGCGTACTTCACCGGCGCCATCTTCGTGGTCACCGACAGGCCCACCGGCGAGACGCACAGCTCCCCGACCGTCTGGATCAGATAGACGCCCACCAGCCACATCGGGCTGACCGGGGTGCCGCCGCCCGACATCGCCAGCGGGATCAGGAAGAAGAAGAACGAGACGCCGACGACGAACAGACCGGCGGCGAACTTCACGACCGTGCCGGGCTCCCGTCCCGCGCGGTTCAGCCGGAGCCAGAGCCAGGCGACGACCGGGGCCAGCGCCATGATGAACACCGGGTTCAGCGACTGGTACCAGGAGCTCGGGAAGGCCAGCCCGAAGAGCCGGCCGGCGGCCTTCGTCGTACCGAACGCCTGGACCGTGGAGCCGCCCTGGTCGTAGATCATCCAGAAGACGGCCGCCGCGACGAAGAACCAGAGGTACCCGGACACCCTGGTCTGTTCGGCCGCGGTCAGCTCCTTGTCGCGCTTGATCCGGATCAGCACCCCGGCCGGGATGACGATCCCGGCGAGCGTCAGCGGGACCATCGCCCAGTTCAGCGTGAAGTGGCCGCTCAGTCCGACGGTGCCGTAGAACACGGCGGCGACCAGCAGCCAGCCGCTGCCCCTGCGCAGCCAGGTCGCGCGCTCCTCGCGGGAGAGCGGGGTGGGGACCACACCGCTGCGCGGGCTGAGATGCCTCGTGCCGAGCAGGAACACCAGCAGACCGATGCCCATACCGGCCGCCGCGAGGGCGAACCCGAGATGCCAGTCGTACATCTCGCCCACGGTGCCGATGACCAGCGGGGCGAAGAAGGCGCCCGTGTTGATGCCCAGGTAGAAGACGGTGAAGCCGCCGTCACGGCGCGGGTCGTCGGGGCCGTCGTAGAGATGGCCGACCATCGTGGAGATATTGGCCTTCAGCAGCCCGGAGCCCAGCGCCACCAGCGCCAGTCCGCCGAAGAAGGTCCCCGCTCCCGGCAGGGCCAGTACGAGATGGCCGGTCATGATGGTGCAGGCCGCGATCGTGACGGTCCTGCGCGGGCCCCAGACCCGGTCGCCCAGCCAGCCGCCCGGCAGTGCCAGCAGATAGACCATCGACAGATAGACCGAGTAGACGGCCGTGGTCGTGGCCAGATCCATCCCGAGACCGCCGGGCTGAAGCCCCTTCGACGCGTCGGGTCCGCCGGAGAGCAGATAGAGGGTCAGCAGGGCCCTCATGCCGTAGAAGCTGAAACGCTCCCACATCTCGGTCATGAAGAGGGTGGCCAGGCCGCGGGGGTGGCCGAAGAAGGTCTTCCCCGGTCCCGCGGGGAGGCGGGGCGAGTCCTTCGTCAGGCTGGACGCCATGGGTCGTTCCTTGCTCGCTCGGGACGCCCCGCCCGGTCGGTGGCGGCGCGCCCGGTGTGCCGGTGGGGGGAGGGCGGCCCGGAGCCGGACATACCGGCAGCGGCGCCCATGGCGGCGCAGAAAAGAGACCTTCGGCGCTCTACGGGCCGAAGGTCGCGGATCGTGCTACATGCGTGTACCCACCATACGACACGACGGGGCCGCATATGCGGGGACTTGGGGGGTGAATCGCAGGTAAGGGTGGAATCTTGTACCTGTATTCGAAGGTGGATCAAGAGATCGAGCCCTGAACCCGCAGGCCTCGCCGAGCAGGGCCCGAGGGCCGCCCGGCGCGGTCTACCATCACCCCATGACCCGTGTACTGCTCGCCGAGGACGACGCTTCCATCTCGGAGCCGCTGGCCCGCGCCCTACGTCGGGAGGGTTACGAGGTCGAGGTCCGCGAAGACGGTCCGACCGCGCTGGACGCCGGCCTCCAGGGCGGCGTCGACCTGGTCGTACTCGACCTGGGCCTGCCCGGCATGGACGGCCTCGAAGTCGCCCGCCGGCTGCGGGCCGAGGGCCACGCCGTACCGATCCTGGTGCTGACCGCCCGTGCCGACGAGGTGGACACCGTGGTCGGTCTGGACGCCGGCGCCGACGACTATGTGACCAAGCCGTTCCGGCTCGCCGAGCTGCTGGCCCGGGTACGGGCGCTGCTGCGGCGCGGCGCCGCCGACCCCGGCCCCGCCCCCGCCACCCATGGCGTACGGATCGACGTCGAGTCGCACCGAGCCTGGATGGGCGACGAGGAACTCCAGCTCACCGCCAAGGAGTTCGACCTGCTGCGGGTCCTCGTCCGGGACGCGGGCCGGGTCGTCACCCGTGACCAGCTCATGCGCGAGGTCTGGGACACCACCTGGTGGTCCTCGACCAAGACGCTCGACATGCATATCTCCTGGCTGCGCAAGAAGCTCGGTGACGACGCCGCGAACCCGCGCTACATCGCCACGGTACGGGGCGTCGGCTTCCGCTTCGAGAAGAGCTGACACCCCAGGGCCTCTCGTCCGGACCGGGCCGGCTGATCCGGTCCGGTCCGGACGGAGGGCCCCGGGGCCGTCGAACGCGCCACCCGCCCGGAGGGCACCTTGCGCCGTCGTCTGATCAACTCCACGCTCGCCGTGGTACTCGTCGTCATCGCCGTGTTCGGTGTCTCGCTCGTCATCGTCGAGACCCGGACGATCAGCAACAGCGCCCAGGAGAGCGTGGAGTACGAGGCGGCGCGCCTGGTCAGCATCGTCGACAGCAGGCTTCTCGGCGGCGACCGCATCACGGCCAAGGTGCTCGCCGAGCAGATCGACGAGACGCGCTACGCCAGGATCGAGATCCCCGGGCGGGCACCCGTGGAGATCGGCACGCACCCCACCGGCGGGGTCATCCGCGGCACCGCCACGGGTGAGGAGGGCGAGACCGTCACGGTCGAGGAGGCGCGCTCCACCATTACCCGTGAGGTCGGCAGAACCCTGCTGATCATCGGTGCGGTGGCCCTGCTCGCGGTGATCGCCGCCGTCCTGCTGGCCGTACGGCAGGCGAACAAGCTGGCCTCCCCGCTCACCGATCTCGCGGAGACCGCCGAGCGCCTGGGTTCGGGCGATCCGCGCCCCCGGCACAAGCGGTACGGGGTGCCCGAGCTGGACCGGGTCGCCGATGTGCTCGACTCCAGCGCGGAACGCATCGCGCGGATGCTCACCGCCGAGCGGCGGCTCGCCGCGGACGCCTCGCACCAGCTCCGTACCCCCCTGACCGCGCTGTCCATGCGGCTGGAGGAGATCACCGCCACCGACGACCCGGACACCGTCAAGGAGGAGGCGATGATCGCGCTGACCCAGGTGGAGCGGCTGACGGACGTGGTGGAGCGGCTGCTCACCAATGCCCGCGATCCGCGGACCGGCTCGGCGGTCGCCTTCGATCTCGACGAGGTCGTCAAACAGCAGATCGAGGAGTGGCGCCCGGCGTACCGCAGCGCCGGACGCGCCATCGTCTGCTCGGGCCGGCAGGGCATGCGGGCCGTGGGCACCCCGGGCGCGGTCGCCCAGGTGCTCGCCGCGCTGATCGAGAACTCACTGATGCACGGCGGCGGTACGGTCGCGCTGCGCACCCGCGTCACCGGCAACCAGTCCGTGATCGAGGTGACCGACGAGGGTCCCGGCGTCCCGGCGGACCTCGGCGCGCGGATCTTCGAGCGGACCATCAGCGGACGCAACTCCACCGGGATCGGGCTGGCCGTGGCGCGCGATCTGGCGGAGGCGGACGGCGGCCGGCTGGAACTGCTCCAGCAGCAGCCGCCGGTCTTCGCGCTCTTCCTGAGCCGGGAGGCCGGCACCCGCAAGGCGCAGAAGGATCAGGACCGTCCGGTCCGCTGACGGGCCGGGGCCGGGTCCGCCGCGGCGGACCCGGCCGCCGGACCGGTCCGCTCGCCGCCCGGCAGGGTCCTGAACACCCAGGTGCGGTAGGACCAGAAGCGGAAGAGCGTGGCGACACCGATACCCAGGAACTTGAAGACATTGCTCTGGAGCGGGCTGTCCCAGCCGAAGCCGTAGGTCGCGGTGTAGAGCACACCGTTCTCGATCACCAGGCCGACCGCGCTGAAGAGCAGGAAGAGCGAAAGCTCCTTGGTGCGGCGGTTCTTGTCGCGGTCGCGATAGGTGAAGTAGCGGAAACCCACATAGTTGAAGGCGATCGCGACGATGGTGGCCAGGACGCTGGCCCGGACCACGGGCAGGGGGGTGACATGGCGTACGAGATTGAAGACCAGGAGGTTGACCAGCAGCCCCGCGCCGCCCACCGCGCCGAACTTGGCCACCTCGCGTACGAGCCGGTCCAGTCGCACGCGGAGTGCGCCCCGTTCGCTCATATGCCTGTTCAGCCCCGTCCGGTCGACGTCAGTTCCGACCATGCTAACCAGCGGCCTGGTCGGCCGCCTGGGCGACCGTACGTGACAGAATTCGTCACATGGTGTAAGGGAGAGTCGCGCTGTGTGGCCAACGGCGGCGGCTGAGCCGGGCGCGGGGGCGGCGGTCCGGGCGGGGCGGACGCGAGCGGACGGGGCCCGCCGGGCGGCGGATACCCTGGGAGCGTGACGTTCCCGGTAGTCGGCATGGTCGGCGGCGGTCAGCTCGCCCGTATGACCCACGAGGCGGGTATCCCCCTCGGCCTCAGATTCAAGCTCCTCAGTGACACCCCCCAGGACTCGGCGGCCCAGGTGGTGAGCGATGTCGTGATCGGCGACTATCGCGACCTGGACACGCTGCGTGACTTCGCGCGCGGGTGCGATGTGATCACGTTCGATCACGAACACGTCCCGATCGAGCATCTCCGCGCCCTGGAGGCGGACGGTATCCCCGTCAGGCCGGGCCCGGACGCGCTGGTGCACGCCCAGGACAAGGGGGTGATGCGGGCCCGTCTGACCGAGCTGGGCGCCCCCTGCCCACGGCACCGCATCGTGACCGGCCCGGCGGACGCCGCGGCCTTCGCGGCCGAGGTGGGCGGCTTCCCCGTCGTCCTCAAGACGGTGCGCGGCGGCTACGACGGCAAGGGCGTCTGGGTCGTACGGTCCGAGGAGGACGCCGAGCAGCCCTTCAGGGCCGGGGTCCCGGTGCTCGCCGAGGAGAAGGTCGACTTCGTACGGGAGCTGGCCGCGAACATCGTCCGCTCGCCGCACGGCCAGGCGGTGGCCTACCCGGTGGTCGAGTCGCGGCAGGTCGACGGGGTCTGCGACACGGTCATCGCCCCGGCGCCCGGTCTGCCCGACGAGCTGGCGGGCGAGGCCCAGCGGCTCGCCCTGCGCATCGCCGCCGAACTGGGCGTCGTCGGCCATCTCGCGGTGGAGCTGTTCGAGACGCGTGACGAGGACGGCACACCCGGCATCCTCGTCAACGAACTGGCGATGCGCCCGCACAACTCCGGGCACTGGACCCAGGACGGCGCGATGACCTCGCAGTTCGCCAACCATGTACGGGCCGTGCTCGATCTGCCGCTCGGCGATCCGCGACCCCGCGCGCCCTGGACGGTCATGTGCAATGTCCTCGGTGGCGACTATCCCGATATGTATGCCGCCTATCTGCACTGCATGGCCCGTGACCCGCAGTTGAAGATCCATATGTATGGCAAGGACGTGAAGCCCGGCCGCAAGGTGGGGCATGTCAACACCTACGGCGACGACTTGGACGACGTGCTGGAGCGCGCCCGCCACGCCGCCGGCTATCTCCGAGGAACGATCACCGAATGACCTCCCCTCTCGCCGGCCCCGTCGTCGGCATCGTCATGGGCTCGGACTCCGACTGGCCCGTCATGGAGGCCGCCGCGAAGGCCCTCCACGAGTTCGAGATCCCGTACGAGGTCGATGTCGTCTCCGCCCACCGGATGCCGCGCGAGATGATCGCGTACGGCGAGGAGGCGGCCGGGCGCGGACTGAAGGCGATCATCGCGGGCGCGGGCGGCGCGGCGCATCTGCCGGGCATGCTCGCCTCGGTGACCACGCTGCCGGTGATCGGCGTGCCCGTACCGCTCAAGTATCTGGACGGCATGGACTCACTGCTCTCCATCGTCCAGATGCCGGCCGGGGTCCCCGTCGCCACGGTCTCGGTGGGCGGGGCCCGCAACGCCGGGCTGCTGGCGGCCCGTATCCTCGCGGCGCACGACCCGGAACTGCGCACCCGGATGCGGGAGTTCCTCCACGAGCTCAACGAACAGGCCACCGAGAAGGGCAAGCGGCTGCGCGCGAAGGCCGAGGGCGCGGACCACTTCGGGTTCGGACGGTGACCGCCGCGAGCGCACCGGGCCCCGCGGACGGTACCGCCGCCCCCGCCGCCGCGTTCCTCGCCCAGGCGATCGGGCTGCTCTCCGAATTCCCCGTGGTGGACGGACACAACGACCTGCCGTGGGCGCTGCGGGAGCAGGTCCGCTACGACCTGGACCGGCTCGACATCGCCCAGGATCTCTCGGCGCGGCTGCACACGGACATCCCCCGGCTGCGGCGCGGCGGCGTCGGAGGGCAGTTCTGGTCCGTGTACGTACGGTCCGATCTGGCCGGTGACGGAGCGGTCAGCGCGACGCTCGAACAGATCGACGTGGTCGGCCGGCTGCTGGCCCGCCATCCCCGGGAACTGGTCCGCGCGCTGACGGCGGACGATCTGGAGAGCGCGCGCCGCGAGGGCAGGATCGCCTCGCTGATGGGTGCCGAGGGCGGCCACTCCATCAACAATTCCCTCGCCACCCTGCGCGCCCTCCACACCCTGGGTGTCCGCTATATGACGCTCACCCACAACGACAACAACGCGTGGGCGGACTCGGCGACCGACACCCCGGGCGTGGGCGGGCTCTCCGCCTTCGGCCGTGAGGTGGTCCGCGAGATGAACCGGACCGGCATGCTGGTCGACCTCTCGCATGTGGCGGTCACGACGATGCGGGACGCGCTCGCCGTGACCGAGGCGCCGGTGATCTTCTCGCACTCGTCGGCGCGGGCGATCTGCGACCATCCGCGCAATGTGCCGGACGAGGTGCTGGAACTGCTGCCCGCGAACGGCGGGGTCGCGATGGCCACGTTCGTACCGAAGTTCATCCTCCCCGCGGCGGTCGCCTGGACCCGGGCGGCGGACGAGAACATGGAGGCGCACGGTCTGCACCCGCTCGACACCACGCCCCGGGCGATGAAGATCCATGAGGCCTTCGAGGAGGCGAACCCCCGGCCGGTCGCCACCGCGGCCACGGTCGCGGACCATCTCGACCATATGCGCGAGACCGCCGGTGTCGACCACATCGGTATCGGCGGCGACTTCGACGGTACGGCCTTCACCCCGCGCGGTCTGGACGATGTCTCGGGCTATCCGAACCTGATCGCGGAACTCCTCTCCCGCAACTGGTCGACCGCGGACCTCGCCAAGCTGACCTGGCAGAACTCGGTCCGCGCGCTGCGCGCGGCGGAGGACGTGGCACGCGCCGCGCAGGCCGGACGGGGCCCGTCGCTGGCGACCTTGGAGGAACTGGACGGCGAACCGGCCGCCTGAGCCCGCCCGTCCACCGCCCGCACCGGGGGCGCCCCGCACCGCCACGGCGGGACGCCCCCGAGTCGGTTCTCCGCGCCTGTGTGTCCCGGGCCGGTTCAGCAGGCGCTGAGACACAAAAGGGGTGCCCCGGGGGATCCGCGTAGACGCGCCAGGTGCGTGACGGGTCCGAGACGTCCGGAGGGATCGCGCCGAGCCCCCCGGCCGCCCCGCCCTCGCCGCCCCGCCGTCGGCAGCCCCGCGCCCGGAGCGGAGCCACCGCCCCGCGCCCGGAGTCACCGCCCCGCGCCCTGAGCCACCGCCCCGCTACGCGTAAGGGCGGCCCATCGCGCGGTAGGTCCAGCCCGCCGCGCGCCAGCGGGCCGGGTCCAGCGCGTTGCGGCCGTCCAGGATCAGCCGGCGCGTGACCGCCGCGCCCAGGACCGCCGGGTCCAGCTCGCGGAACTCGCTCCACTCCGTGAGATGCAGCACGACATCCGCGCCGCGCACCGCGTCCACCGCGGAGTCCGCGTACCCCAGCGTCGGGAAGAGACGCTTCGCGTTCTCCATCCCCTTCGGGTCGTACACGGTCACCTGGCCGCCCTGGAGATGGATCTGCCCGGCCACGTTCAGCGCGGGGGAGTCCCGTACGTCGTCGGAGTCCGGCTTGAAGGTCGCGCCCAGTACGGCGACCCGCTTCCCGAGGAAGGACGAGTCGCCGCCGACGGCCTCCCGTGCCAGCTCCACCATGTCGCGACGGCGGCGCATATTGATCGAGTCGACCTCGCGCAGGAAGGTCAGTGCCTGGTCCGCGCCCAGTTCGCCCGCCCGCGCCATGAACGCGCGGATGTCCTTCGGCAGACAGCCGCCGCCGAAGCCGATCCCCGCGCGCAGGAACTTCTTCCCGATCCGCTCGTCGTGCCCGAGCGCCTCCGCCAGCTTCGCCACATCGCCGCCCGCCGCCTCGCAGACCTCGGCCATCGCGTTGATGAACGAGATCTTCGTGGCCAGGAACGAGTTCGCGGAGGTCTTCACCAGCTCGGCGGTCGGGAAGTCCGTCACCACGAACGGCGACCCCTCCTGGACCGGGGTCGCGTACACCTCGCGCAGCACCCGCTCGGCGTGCTCGCTGCGGACGCCCACCACGATCCGGTCCGGGTGCAGGGTGTCCTGTACGGCGAAGCCCTCACGCAGGAACTCCGGGTTCCAGGCCAGCTCCACCTCGGCGCCCGCGGGTGCCAGTTCGACGATGCGGGCCGCCAGCCGCTCCGCGCTGCCCACGGGGACCGTGGACTTGCCGACGACCAGCGCGGGCCTGGCGAGATGCTTGGCGAGGCTGTCGACGGCGGAGTCGACGTACGACATGTCGCACGCGTACTCGCCGTGCTTCTGGGGGGTGTTGACACAGACGAAGTGCACATCGCCGAACTCCGCGATCTCCGCCCAGTCCATGGTGAACCGGAGCCGGCCGGTCGACCCCTCGATCCCCGCGACATGCTTGCGCAGCAGTTCTTCGAGGCCGGGCTCGTACATCGGCACCCGGCCCGCGGAGAGCGTCTCGATCTTCTCGGGGACCACATCGAGCCCGAGGACCTCGAAGCCCAGCTCCGCCATGGCCGCGGCATGCGTGGCGCCGAGATAACCGGTGCCGATCACTGTGATCTTGAGGGCCATGGGTGCTCCAGGGGACGCGGGCGGGGTGCGGGCCCGAGCATAGCCGCGCGTGACGGAGGCCCCGCAGGGTGCCGGTCCCCGCCTTCGGCCGGGTGCTCCGAAGCTGTCGGCAAACTCACCTATGCGTGCGGGGGAGCGCCCCCTAAAATTGGGTTACTTAACGGTAGTTAGCATCCTGGGGAGTGAAAGACCGTGGCCGGATCGGCTGATTTCGACCTGTACCGCCCGTCCGAAGAGCACGACATGCTCCGCGACTCCGTGCGCGCGCTCGCCGAGGCGAAGATCGCGCCCTTCGCCGCCGCGGTCGACGAGGAGGCCCGGTTCCCGCAGGAGGCGCTGGACGCCCTGGTCTCCTCCGACCTGCACGCCGTGCATGTGCCGGAGGAGTACGGCGGGGCCGGGGCCGACGCGCTCGCCACCGTGATCGTGATCGAGGAGGTCGCACGGGTCTGCGCGTCGTCCTCCCTGATCCCGGCCGTGAACAAGCTCGGCTCGCTGCCCGTGATACTCGCCGGAGGGGAGGACCTCAAGGCGAAGTATCTGGGCCCGCTGGCCAAGGGCGACGCGATGTTCTCGTACTGCCTCTCCGAGCCGGACGCGGGCTCCGACGCGGGCGGGATGAAGACCAGGGCCGTACGGGACGGCGACCACTACGTCCTCAACGGGGTGAAGCGCTGGATCACCAACGCCGGCGTCTCCGAGTACTACACGGTCATGGCCGTCACCGACCCGGAGAAGCGCACCAAGGGCATCAGCGCCTTCGTGGTCGAGAAGGGCGACGAGGGTGTCTCCTTCGGCGCGCCGGAGAAGAAGCTCGGCATCAAGGGATCTCCGACCCGCGAGGTCTACCTCGACAACGTCCGGATCCCCGCCGACCGCCTCATCGGCGCCGAGGGCACCGGCTTCGCCACCGCGATGAAGACCCTCGACCACACCCGCATCACGATCGCCGCCCAGGCGCTCGGCATCGCGCAGGGCGCGCTCGACTACGCCAAGGGATACGTCCAGGAGCGCAAGCAGTTCGGCAAGCCGATCGCCGACTTCCAGGGCGTGCAGTTCATGCTCGCGGACATGGCGATGAAGCTGGAGGCCGCGCGCCAGCTCACCTACTCCGCCGCCGCCAGGTCGGAGCGTGTGACGGCGGGCAGCGCCAAGGAGGACCTGACCTTCTTCGGCGCGGCGGCCAAGTGCTTCGCCTCCGACGCGGCCATGGAGATCACCACGGACGCCGTCCAGCTCCTCGGCGGCTACGGCTACACCCGCGACTACCCCGTGGAACGCATGATGCGCGACGCCAAGATCACCCAGATCTACGAAGGCACGAACCAGGTCCAGCGCATCGTGATGGCCCGCAACCTTCCGTAGCGGGGCCTTCGCGGGGCGGAGGCTTTCCTGGCGGCCTCCCGAGGCCGGGGCGCGCGGGTCGAGCGATCACGGTTGACGGAACAGGAAGCGCTCAACAGGGCGGGACGGTACGGGGGCCGGCGGGGCGCGGGCGGCGGACGCCGTGGTGGGGGTGTCGCCCCCGGAGCGCGTCCGCGCCGCCCCGCCCCGGCCCCCGGCCCCCGGGGCCCGGCCGTGGGGGTCAGTTGGCGGTGACCGTGACCTTCTCGTCGTTGTTGAGCTGGTTCACCAGCTCCTTGACCTTCGCCTTGTCCCAGACGAGATTGCCGCCCACGCTGCCCGAGATCGGCATGTTCATCGATGTGCCGTCGCCGCCCGTGACGCCCTTCATCGCGAAGAACATCTGGCCCAGGGACCACAGGGACATGTCCTTGTCCACGATCAGGGTGTCCAGGCCCGCGCCCATCGTCGGGTAGAGCTTGAACGGGTTGAGGATCGTGCCCGGGGTGGCCGTCTGCGAGGCGAGCGCCGCGAGGAACTTCTGCTGGTTCTTCGTACGGTCCAGGTCGCTGTTGGCGAACGCGTACCGCGTCCGTACGAACGCCAGCGACTGCTCGCCGTTCAGGGTCTGCTTGCCCGCCCGGAAGTCGGCACCGGACTTCTCGTCCTTGAACGCCTTGGGGATGTCGAGCTCCACCCCGCCGATCGCGTCCACGATATTGGCGAAGCCCGCGAAGCCGATCTCGACGTAGTGGTCGATGTGGAGCCCGGTGTTGAACTCGACCGTACGGACGAGCAGCTCGGGCCCGTCCTCCGCGTAGGCCGCGTTGAGCTTGGTCTGCCGGCCCGTGTTCGGGAACATCTTGCCGGACTCCGAACCCCGGAACGAGGGGATCGTCACATTGGAGTCACGCGGCAGCGAGATCAGCGTCGGCCCGTTCGATCCGTCGTGCAGGATCATCATCGAGTCGGTGCGCTTGCCGTCGGCCGAGCCCGTGTGGAGCTTCTTCTTCTCCTCGGCGGACATGCCTTCGCGGCTGTCCGAGCCGACGATCAGATAGTTCGTGCCGTCGCCCGTCTCCGGACGCTCGATGACCTTGGAGAGATCGACCTCGCGCTTGAGCTTGCCGTCGGCCCAGAAGTACGTACCGATGGAGACCCCGAGGACCGCCACGACCAGCACCAGCGCGCCGACCTTGATACGGCGGCGCCAGTCGGGGGCGTACCGGGGTCCGGGAGGGCCGCTCGGCGGCGGCGGGGGCCCGCCGTGGTGACCGCCTCCGCCACCGGAGGGCGAGCCGTAGACCTGGCCCGTGTTGTAGCCGCTGTCGTACCCCGGCTCAGAGCTCCGGTCGTACCCCTGCGACTGCTGGGGGACGCCACGAGGCTGCACATGCGGCATCACGCGCGCGCCCTCGGGCTGCGCGCCCGCGCTGCCGCGCCCGTAGCGGTCGCCGCGGTTTCCGCGGTCGCCGGTCCATCCTTCGGGCCAATCATTCATGCGGACCAGTGTGCCGGGCCCCGCCGCGTCGCAGACAGGGGAGAGGGGAAATCGGGTCGGCCCTGTTGCCAAGCTGATGCAATGCGTACCGGGCCCGAACCCCGCCGGACCTGCGCATAGGGTGGGGGCATGACAGACCAGGCCGACCGTCCGGAACCCCTGATACAGGGCAAGCCCACCTCCGCCTCGCGGACCACGCTCAGCCACATCATGACCGGCAGCGACACCAATCTGCTCGGTACGGTGCACGGTGGCGTGATCATGAAGCTGGTGGACGACGCGGCGGGCGCCGTCGCGGGACGCCACTCCGGCGGGCCCGCCGTCACCGCCTCCATGGACGAGATGGTCTTCCTGGAGCCGGTGCGCGTCGGCGATCTGGTCCATGTGAAGGCCCAGGTGAACTGGACGGGCCGGTCCTCGATGGAGGTCGGGGTACGGGTGCTGGCCGAGCGCTGGAACGAGTCGACCCCGGCGACGCAGGTCGGCAGCGCGTATCTGGTGTTCGCGGCGGTCGACGCGGACGGCAGGCCCCGTCCCGTACCGCCGGTGATCCCCGAGACGGAACGGGACAAGCGGCGCTACCAGGAGGCCCAGATCCGCCGTACGCACCGGCTGGCGCGGCGGCAGGCGATCAAGGAACTGCGCGAGAAGCGTGCGGCGGAAGGCTTCGACGACTAGTACTGCCATTGCATTGCATTGCATTGCAGTACTAGGTCCTGGCTGACCAGGCCCCGTCCGGCCCGGCCCTGTACGGACACGTCCCTGTACAGGTCCCCGTCCGGCTGTACAGGTCCCTGTCCGGCTCCGTCCGTCCGGCCGGGCTTCGCGGGTCCACGTCCGGCGCGCCCGCAGGTTCGCGCCCGGCGCGCTCCGTCCCTCCCGGGGCGTCCTCAGCGGCACACGGACGCCGCGTCGAGCCGGCTCTTCGCCGGCTCCTCGGCGCGTACCGGCCTCACCGTCCGGTAGTCCGTCCCCAGCTTCACCTTGAGTGTCGCGCCCTGCCCCCGCACCGGGCGCAGGGCGCTGCCGGGCAGTGCGGCGGCCAGGGACCTCGCCGAGCGGTCCCAGCGCGGGTCGTACAGCACGACCGTCCGCCGCAGATCACGCTCCGGCGCGTTGAGCGGCGCGCGGGTCGTGTCGAAGCCGGTGGCGCGCAGCGCCTTGTCGGCCCGTGCGGCGAGTCCGTTGGTGAGCGTCCCGTTGTAGACCTGCACCTTGATCCGTTTCGGCGCCACCTCGACCGGCGTGGCCTGCCGCCCGCCCTTCGTCGGCCGGCCCGGCTCCTGCCGTTTCTCCGGCGGCCGGCTCGCACCCGCCGCCGGGCCCTGCCCGCCCGCGGCCGGACCCCGTCCCTCGGCCCGGTCCTCGCGCGCCTCACGCACCCGCAGCGGACGGTCCTCCCGCAGTGCCCGGAAGAGCCGCTTCGACTTCACCGGATCCCATTTCACCGTCGATCCGACGCCCTTGACCGTGACCCCGGCACCGGAGTCGGCCAGCGGTACCGAGGTGAACTCCGACGAGGACGACGAGAAGCCGCGCATCGCCTCGTTGAGGGCGAGCATCTGCTCCGTACCGAACCCCGCGTCCGCCCTGACCGAGGTGAGCATCGTCGAGGTGACATCCCGGAACCTCACCGGGTTCAGCAGCACACCGCTGCTGGTGGCCCGGTCGATCAGCGCGGCCACGAACTGCTGCTGGCGCCGCATCCTGCCCAGATCGGCCGCGCCGTCGATGTTCCGGGACCGTACGTACTGCAACGCCTGGCCGCCGTCCAGCTTGTGCGTCCCGGGCGCCAGATCGAGTCCCGTGTTGGTGTCCTTGAGCGTCTTGGGCGTGCAGATCTCCACCCCGCCGAGGGCGTCCACCGTCTTCATGAAGCTCGTGAAGTCGACCTCCAGATAGTGGCTGATCTTCACGCCCGTCATATGTTCCAGGGTCCGGACCGTCAGATTCGGCCCGCCCTCCGTGTACGCCGCGTTCAGCTTCACCACATGGGGCTGGTGCCGCTTGCCGGTGGTGGCGTCGATGTGCTCGGGCAGCTCCGTATAGCTGTCGCGCGGCACGCTCACGACGCTCGCGCGCTTCCCGTTCTCCGAGAGATGCACCAGCATGATCGTGTCGGTGCAGTGGCAGGGCGACCCGCCGAGCCGGTACTTCTGCCGCTCCTCCTCCGTGATCTTGTCGCGGCCGTCGGTGCCGACGAGCAGGAGATTCAGACCGTGGCCCGCTTCGGGCCGGTTCTTCATGTCCTTGAACGCGTCGACCCGGTCGATCCCGGTGTCCAGGCTGCTCACCACCGCGTGGCCGATCCCGCCGGCGCCCAGGACCAGTACGGAGACGGTCGTCGTCACCCGCATCCCCCAGCGGGGCCGCTCCCGCCGTCCTTCCGGGACCGGCGGGCGTGGTACGGCCTGGCGGCGGACGGGGGGTACGGGGTGGGAGGGGCGGCGCGGGGAGCGGGGTGGCGTGGTCAACGGGGGACACCTCCGCGGTGGCTGGGGAGCGTGGGTTCGGAACGCCGTGCGTGCGGTACTCATGGGCGGTACTCATGGGCGGTACTCGTGTGCGGTTCTCGTGGGCGGTACGTCCAGATGTCAGTACGGTCAGTACGTCCATACGATCAGCGCAGGGGGGCACCGTACGGGCACCGCACGGGCGGCGCGCGTCGCAGTCCCCCGTTCGCGGTAACGTGGCCGCCGTACCGACGTCTCCCGAAGGACCCAGAAGACTCCATGCCTGCCCTGCCGCCCGCGGTCTCCGTGATCATGCCGGTGCTCAACGAGGAACGTCATCTGAGGAACTCCGTCCGGCACATCCTGGAGCAGGAGTACGAGGGCGAGATGGAGGTGGTGATCGCGCTCGGGCCGTCCACGGACCGTACGGACGAGATCGCCGCCGAACTGGTCCGGGAGACCGCCTCCCACCCCCGCGCCCGTGTGCGGACCGTCCCCAACCCGACCGGGCGCACCCCCGCCGCGCTGAACGCCGCGATCAAGGCGTCCAAGCACCCCGTGGTCGTACGGGTCGACGGCCACGGCATGCTCTCGCCCGACTACATCGCGACCGCCGTCCGGCTGCTGGACGAGACGGGCGCGCAGAACGTCGGCGGGATCATGCACGCCGAGGGTGAGAACGACTGGGAGAGCGCGGTCGCCGCCGCCATGACCTCGAAGATAGGCGTCGGCAACGCGGCGTTCCACACCGGAGGCGAGGCGGGGCCCGCCGAAACCGTGTATCTGGGTGTCTTCCGGCGCGAGGCGCTGGAGCAGCAGGGCGGCTACAACGAGGAGTTCATCCGGGCCCAGGACTGGGAGCTGAACTTCCGGATCCGTGAGGCGGGCGGCGGGATCTGGTTCTCCCCCGAGCTGCGGGTGCGGTACCGGCCGCGGCCCTCGGTCAGGGCGCTCGCCAAGCAGTACAAGGACTACGGGCGCTGGCGCCATGTCGTCGCCCGCTACCACTCGGGCTCGATCAATCTGCGCTATCTCGCCCCGCCGGCCGCCGTCTGCGCCATCGTCGCGGGCCTCGTGGTCGGCGCGGTGCTCACGCCGTGGGGCCTGATCGTCCCGGCCGGCTATCTCGCCGCGATCGCCGCGGGTTCGGTGCCCGCGGGCAAGGGGCTGCCCCTGAAGGCCAGGCTCCAGATCCCGGTGGCGCTGGCCACCATGCACATGTCGTGGGGGTACGGCTTTCTGACCAGCCCGCGTTCGCTGGCGAAGAAGGTCATCGCGAGCCGCCGCCCCGCGGTACGGCCGGCGGTCGAGGCGTAACCGGCCCGAGGGCCCGGACGGACCCGAGACCGAAGCGCCGCCCCGGGGGGCCACCCCGGGGGGGGGGGGGGGGCGGGGCGGGGGGGGGGCCGGGGCGGCGCCCCGCCGGGGGCCGGGGGGGGGCCGGGCCCCCCCCG
>NZ_JBIASO010000012.1:0-34105 GCF_042890865.1 Streptomyces sp. NPDC002018 | reverse complement strand
GGGCTCCTCGGGACCGCGCGCGCCCCCCCCGGGGGCACGGGCGGGGGGTGGCGCCTTCCCGGCCGCGTGGCCCGGGCCGCCCCCGACCCCCCCGCGCCGCCGGGTGGACCCCCGGGGCGGCGCTTCGGTCTCGGGTCCGGTGCTGGTCCGGTGCCGGCTCCAGTCCTGGTCCGGTGCTGGTCCGGGCCTCCGCCGGTACGGTCAGAAGCGGTACGGCGCGTACACGGGCATGCACGCGTCCTTCTTCGAGCCGTTGAGGGCGTCCGCCGACTCCGGTATGCCGCCCGCCTCGGGCCTGGACCCCTTCGGATACGACGAGCCGGTGCGCCAGTCGGCGCCCACGACCAGCGTCACCCCCGACACGTCCGTCGACTTCTTCACCGAACTCAGCGGAATCCCGAGCGCCTTGGCCACCGCCTGCGCGTCCCCCTCCAGATCAGCGCTGGGGAAGGTGACGGTCGTCCTCTCCTGCGGACTGGGCTGCGAGTCCGCCTGGGCCAGGGTGTAGCCCTTGGCACCGAGCCGCTGCGCGATATCGGCGGCGCGGCGCGGGACGGCGCTCTGCTGCTCGCTGCCGGTGCCGTTGCGTACGATCACGCCGACGCCGGCGGGCGCCGCCGCGGGGTCCTTGGAGACGGGCTCGGCGGGCTTCTTCTTGGCCTTCCCGTCGGCCGTGCCGCCGTTGCTGTCGAAGGCGACGTCCTCGCGGAGCATCGTCCAGACCTTGTCGGCGTCGGGCTCCCTGGGCACGAGATGGTTCGGGTTCTGCGGGTCCTCGACCGAGGGCATCGTCGTCATGGTGATGCGATTGGTCGGCACGCTCTTGAGCTGCATGGCCAGATCGAACAGCTTCTTGACCGTACCGATCTCCTCGGAGACCTCCAGCGACTTGGTCGCGGCCTCCGCCAGACCGGTCAGCCGCATGGTGTCCGTGAAGACGTTCTGCGACTTCAGCTCGCGGATCATCGAGTTCATGTACATGTGCTGGGCCTTGGCCCGGCCGAGATCGCTCTCGAAGGCATGGCGGGTGCGGAGCCACTGGAGGGCCTGCTCGCCCTGGATGTGGTGCGATCCCTCCGTCAGCTTCAGACCGGAGCCTCCGGGGACCCCGGGCAGCGGGCGGTCCCAGACGTTGTCCTCGACGCAGACCTCGACGCCGCCTATCGCGTCGGCCATGCTCACCACACCGGAGAAGTCGATCGTCATCCAGTGGTCGATATAGACGCCGGTCAGCTTCTCCCAGGTGCTCAGGGTGCAGCCGGCGCCGCCGCGCATCAGCGTCTCGTTGATGATTGAGTTGGTCGCCGGGAAGACCTTGCCGGTCTTGGCGTCCTTGCACTCGGGGATGTCGACCCGGGTGTCGCGGGGGATGCTCACGACCGACGCGTTCTTCCGGTCGGCGGACACATGGAGCAGCATCTGCACATCGGCGAGGGGCGGATTGCCCGCGGTGTCCCTGCTGCCGCCCAGTTTGACGTTCTCCGCCTTGGCGCGGCTGTCGGAGCCGAGCAGCAGGATGTTCAGCGGGGTCTGGCCCGCGCCGTTCGCGTCGGGCTTGGCGAGGCCGGTGGAGCCGTTGCTGCGGTCCCCGCTGCGGATGTTGCCGTTGAGGTGCCGGTAGTAGAGATAGCCGGCGCCCGCCGTGCCGAGCAGCAGCAGGGCGAGTCCGGCGGCGACCCAGCGGAGTATCCGCCAGGGGCCGCGTCTGGAACGGCGGCGTGTGGCGGTGGCGCCGCGCGCGCCCTTGCGGCGGTCGGCGCGGCCGCCCTTGTGCTGGGCCCCGGCGCTCGCGGTGCCCGTGTCGCGGGCCCCGGTGTCCTGGACTCCGGTGTCCTGGACTCCGGCGTCCTCGTCCTCCCCGGCCGGGGCCTTCGCGCGCCGGGCCCCCGCGTCCTGGGTGCCCTTGCGGGCTTCCGCGGTACCGGCTTCCGCGGTACCGGAACCGTCGGAGGTGCCGCCGTCGCCCGAGCCCTCCGGACCGGCCGCTGCGCCCTCCGTGCCGTTCTCGTACAGGCTGTCGTCCCAGCCCAGCTCACGGGGGTGCGGTATGTGTTCGTCCGCTCCCTCCCGTCTCACACTGCTCTGACGCACCCAGACCCCCCTCGTCAGATCGTCCGTATGAGCCGGCGTCGCGGCGTCACTTGGCGCAGACCTGCTTGTCGGCTTCCACCTTCTGCACACCCTCCGGCGCCTTCGCCGGTCCGGTGATGGGCACCCCCGCGCCCTTGAAATCCGCCCCGAGGGTCAGCGTCATCGCTTCCAGCCCCTCGGCGTCCTCCGTGCCCGGCTTCAGGGCCGTGGCGGGCAGCCCCATCATCTCCGCGAGGGCACGTGCCTGATCGGCCTGGTTCGGCGCGTACTCCAGGGTCGTCTTCGGCAGGTCCGTCCCCGGCGCGTTGCCCTTGTTGGTGGACCTCGGCACACCCTCGTCGTTCTGGAGCCAGGACAGGGTCTCCTGCGCGGAGCCCTGCGGGCCGCCGCCGTTGTACACATCGACGCGGACATCGGCCGCGTCCGCCTTGGGACCCTTGAGCAGCGCCGCCTGCTTGCTCTTGGCCGCCTGCTCCTTCTGCTTCACCTCGGTGAGCGAGGTGTCGCTCCGCATCATCGCGAACAGCGGCTTGGCCTTGGCCTCGTTGACGACGACCGTGGCCTTGACGACCTCCGCCGGGTTGTCGAGCACCGGCAGGGTCGTGAAGGTGATGTTCTTCGGGTTGACCTTGGCGAGTTCCTTGGCGAGATCGCTGAGCTTCTGGATGCTGCCGATGCCGGTGTCGACGGTGAGCGCCTTCGTCGCCGCCTCCGCCAGGGACCACAGCTTCCCGGGGTCGGTCAGTGTGTCGCCCGACTTCATCTTGCGGATCATCGAGCTGAGGAACTGCTGCTGTGTCTCGATCCGGCTGAGGTCGCTCTCGTTGCCGAAGGCGTGCCGGGTACGGACGAAGGCGAGGGCCTGCTCGCCCTCGATGGTGTGGGTGCCCTTGCTCAGCTTCAGGTGCGACTTCGGGTCGTCGACGTCCTTGCCCACGCACACCTCCACACCGCCGACCGCGGTCGACATCGTCTTGACGGCGTTGAAGTCGGCCATCATGAAGTGGTCGACCGTGAGCCCGGTCAGCTCCTTGACCGTACGCATCGTGCAGCCGGGGTCACGGCCGTCCTGGCCGAGGCTGGTGTTGAACCGGGTCTGCGGGGTGCCGGGGACGACCTTGGTGCTGCCCTCCGCCGTCTTCGTCTCGCAGTCGGGGATGTCCGTGATCAGGTCGCGCGGGATGGAGAGCACCGTCGCGTTCGTACGGTCCTTGGAGACATGGAACAGCAGGGTGGTGTCGGCGTGGCCGACGCTGCCGCTGTCGCCGTAGCCCTCGTTGCCCGCTCCGGTCCTCTTGTCCGTACCGATCAGCAGTATGTTGACGGCCTGGTCCTTCTTGAAGCCGCCGCTGCCAGCGCCCTGGACGTCGATGGTGTCGAGGTTGCCGTTGAAGTGCTGATAGGCGTAGTACGCGAAGCCCGAACCGGCGATGAGCAGGAACGCCAGCGTCCCGCCGGTCCACACCAGGGCCTTCTTCTTGCCCGACTTCTTCGCCTTGCGCTTGCGCCGGCCGGCCGCGGCGGCCGTGGCGGCAGCCTTGTCCGCGTTGCCGGGGGCGTGGCCGCCCTTGCCCGCGCGACGGCTGCGCTGTCCCGGTACCTCGGCACGGGGCCCCGCGGAGCTGCCGTCGGAGGCGGAGCGCGCGGAACCGGACCGGGGGCCGTCGCCACGCGAGGTGCCGGCGCGCGCGGTGTCACCACCGCTGCGGGCGCCACCGCCGCGAGGTGTGCCGCTCCGGGGCGTGCCACTGCCCGCCGGGGCCGGGTCGGCCGACGGCGCGGCTCCGTCCCGGGCGGGGGTGCCTGTCCTCCGGGTGCCCTGTTGCGGGGCGCCCCGTCTGCCGGCGCCTCGTGGTGGGCGGGAGGAGGGCGGCTGCCCAGTGGAGTGGTCCAGTCGCAGTTCGTAGTTGCCGGTCTGCGGGTTGAGGACCCACTGGTCGGCGGGGTCGATCTCGTCCGCCTGTCCACGGCTATGCGCATCCACGGTTGCTTGAATCCTCCGTCGGTGCCACGCGAGGCGCCTCCCCCAAGGCGCTCGGTATGTCGATCCAGTAGTGCAGGGCCTCGCGGTCCGATACACCGGATCGCGTCACACTATCCGCCCAGTTCAGCGTCGAGCGACGCCAGTGACAAATTCCACGACACTTACAAGCGGGCAATCCGCCCAATCGTCATGGACTGAACGTCTCTCTTTGGTTATCGCGTTACTCACACGCGCCCGCCGCCGCGTTCGAGCCCTCGAAAGTGGGGCCCGGGTCCGGTGTCGCACCGGTGGTGGCGGTCGGTCCCGCGGTGGCTCCGGAGGCCACGTCCGCGGTGGCCGACGGCTCGTCGCCCGGCGTCGGACCGGCGGTGGCACCGGGGCCGGCGCTCTCGCGGTCCGTACCGCCCGGCTTGCCGTCGGAGGACCCCTCCGTGCCCCGGGGGCCGTCCGCCCCGGACGCCGGGCGGGACGCCGAGACGGAGACGGGCTCGTCGTCGCGCAGCCGCTCGAAGAGACGCTGCGCGTCGGGCTGGACGAGTTCGTCGCGGTTGCGGTCCGCGCGGTACTGCTGGCGGGGAACGGTCATGAACTGCACCTTGTCGACCGGGACGCTCTGCATCGAGCGGGCCAGCTCGTAGAGATCGGTCAGCGAGTCCAGACCCGGGTCGGTGGTGATGGCCTTCGTCGCCGCGTCCAGCACCGGATAGAGCCGGGTCGGGTTGAGCAGCACACCGTTGCTGCGCACCTTCTTGAACAGGGCGCCGAGGAAACGTTGCTGCCGCTCCATGCGCTGGGTGTCGCTGCCGTCACCGATGCCATGACGCGCGCGGACGAAGCCGAGGGCCTGCTCGCCGTCGAGGGTCTGGGTCCCGGCGGGGAGGCGGAGCTGCGCCTGGATGTCCTCGACCGGCTCCTTGAGGCAGACCTCGACACCGTCGACCGCGTCCACTATGCCTTTGAAACCACTGAAGTCGACCACCATGTGGTGATCGACGCGCACTCCGGTGAGCTTCTCGACCGTACGGATCGTGCACGCGGCGCCACCGAACTGGAACGCCCAGTTGAACTGCGCGAACTGGGGTGTGCTGCGGGTGCCGTCCTGCTTGCGGCAGCTCGGTATGTCGACCATCAGGTCGCGCGGTATGGAGACGGCGGTCGCGCTCTGCCGGTCCGCGGCGAGATGCAGCAGCATCGTGGTGTCGGAACGCTGCGAACCGCTGTCGTCACGCCCGTACTTGTCGTTGCCCTTGCCGGAGCGGCTGTCGGAGCCGACGAGCAGGATGTTCTTCGCGTCGAGCACGATCGGGGTGGGACGTTCCTTCTCGTACGTACGCAGCTCGGCGGCGGCGGTGGTGTCGGTGGTGATGTTGCCGTCGAGCTTGGTGTAGAACCACCAGCCCGCACCGGCGGCGGCGAGCACGACGACGGAGGTGCCGAGCGCGGTCCAACGCAGCCAGTGGCGCGGGCGGTTGGGACCAGGTGCGGTGGGCTCGGCATCGTTGTCGCCGGTGACTCCGGTGTCGGTGTCGGCCGGTTCGGCCGGCGTTCTGCCAGCGCTGTCGGTCACGTCTGCGTCCATCCTTCAAGGCGTCGGCGGCGCACTGGGCCGCCGCCGGTTGCAGGGGTAGACGGGCGAACACCGCGCTTGGTTGTGCTGTGCGTTGCTGTGAATCGCAGGTATCGCTGATCCTGTACCGCCCGGTGACAGTGTGTGTTACGGGGAGGTTCACTGGTGATGACGGCGGCGGGCGGAACGGGTGCGGAACCGGGGCGGGACGGTGGCGGGGCGGGACGGCGGGGCGACGGCGGGTGACCGGGCGGTGACGGAGCGGGGACCCGTCGGCCCGTCGTATCCGTACCTGCCCGGACCGGTCCCCACGTATACCGGCGGGATGCGCGCGAGCGCGGGTGAGGGGTCAGAGCGCGCGGTGGGTCACACGCTCGCTCTCGACGCGCTTCTCCAGCCCCTCGGCCGACAGTTCGCCGAGATGACGGCAGAGCACGGCGGAACCGCCCGCCGCGAGCGGGGCGAACAGCCCGGCCGACAGCCCTTCCCAACGGTCGTACGAGAGGCCCGACAGCAGCCGTGAGCCCGCCGTGAGCCCCCGCTCTTCGGCGTCCGCCCGTGCCCGCGCGACGAGTTGGGCCGAGGTCAGCTCCGTACCGTCCACGGCGAGCGCGGGGGCGTCCGGGTCGACCGGCGCGAACGGCGCGAAGCGGTCGCCCTGGCCCGGCACCTCGACCGCGTAGTCCATGAACCCCTGCGGGGGCCGCGGGAACCGGCCGCCCAGCGGGCGCAGTGCCAGCGCCACCCGCTCACCGCCGCAGGCGCGTGCCGCGTCCAGGGTCCCGGGCTCGGGACCGCTGACGACGAGATCGGCCGCGGCCGGGTCGCCGCCGATCTCGACGGTCACCCCGACCGAGGAACAGGCGAGCAGCCACACCGCGCTCTGCCAGTGCGCGGGCAGCAGCAGCGCGAGCCGGTCGCCCGGCGCCGCGGCGAGATCGCCCTGGAGCAGGTTGGCGGTCTTGGACACCCAATTGGCGAAGGTGGCCACGGACAATTCGACGCGTTCACCGGTGGCGTCGTCGTAGAAGGTGACCAGGGGGCGGGCGGGATCCGTGGCAAGAGCGGATCGCAGCAGGTCGGCGGGGGTGCGGTCGCTGGCGTTCACGCGGGAAAGCGTACGCCGCGGGGCCGGGCTGCCACCGCCGTACCGGTGAAGGGGTCCACCGCCCGGACCGGGCACACCGCCGGGTGGGCCTCCACGCCATCTCCGGGCACCGGGACGGATTCAACACCGACTGCCCAGGAAACCGGTTCTACGGGAAGCTCGCCGCCGCCCGGACCACGGCGGCCGGAGACCGGGGCCGACCCTGAAGCGCCGGACGACCGGCGAACACTGGTCGGTTCCGTGTGCGGACACAGGTATCCATGGACGTGCGGACGGACCCCGGGCGCAAGCCCCGCGGAAGAAGCACCGGCCTCAACGGGAAGCGGAGACGACACGGTGACAGAAGCGATCCTCCTGGTCGGCGGCAAGGGCACCCGGCTGCGGCCGCTCACGGTGCGCACACCCAAGCCGATGGTGCCCGCGGCGGGTGTGCCGTTCCTGACGCACCAACTGGCCCGTGCGCGGGCCGCGGGCGTCGAGCGCGTAGTCCTGGCGACGTCCTATCTGGCCGAGGTCTTCGAGCCGTACTTCGGTGACGGCTCGAAGCTCGGTCTGGAACTGGAGTACGTCACCGAGCGCGAGCCGCTCGGCACGGGCGGAGCCATCAGGAACGTCGCCTCCCGGCTGCGCTCCGGCCCCGACGAGCCGGTACTGATCTTCAACGGCGACATCCTGACCGGCCTGGACATCCGCGCGCTGGTCGGCACCCACGCGCGGTCGGGCGCCGATGTCTCCCTCCATCTCACCCGGGTCGAGGACCCGAGAGCGTACGGCCTGGTGCCGACGGACGAGGACGGGCGGGTGACGGCCTTCCTGGAGAAGCCGCAGACGCCGCAGGAGATCGTCACGGACCAGATCAACGCGGGCGCGTACGTGTTCCGGCGCTCGGTGATCGACTCTATACCGGAGGGGCGCCCGGTCTCGGTGGAGCGGGAGACCTTTCCCGGTCTGCTGGCCGCCGGCGCGCATCTCCAGGGCATGGTCGACTGCGCGTACTGGCTCGATCTGGGCACCCCCCAGGCCTTTGTCCGGGGCTCCGCCGATCTGGTGCTGGGCCGTGTCCCCTCCCCGGCGCTCCCTGGCCGCTGCGGCGAGCGGCTGATCCTTCCGACGGCGTGGGTGGCCCCCGACGCCAGGCTCACCGCGGGCACGGTGATCGGCGCGGGCGCGGTCGTCGGGGCGGGCGCCCGGCTCGCCGGCACCACCGTCCTGCCCGACGCGGTCATCGAACCGGGCGCCCTGATCACCCACTCCCTCATCGGTGCGAACGCCCGGGTGGGGGCGCGCTCGGTCCTCTCGGGCGCGGTGATCGGCGACGGCGCGGTGGTGGGGGCCGACAACGAACTGCGGGACGGCATCCGCGTCTGGTGCGACACCACGCTCCCGCCGGCGACGGTGAGATTCTCGTCCGACCAGTGACCGCGCCCCCGATCCCCGGTTTTTGGCCCTCGGCCCCCGGTCCTTGGCCGGTCCTCGGCCCTGGGTCCCCCCATCCCCCGGCCCCGGACCCGGGGGAGGGACCGGGGAGTGAGACGGGGGCCGGGCGGGGCCGGGTGGGGCGGCGTGGGGGAGAACTCCGCGCCCCGTACTCTCGTCAGTGACCCCGACCCCGAGGACCCCACCCGTGGCAGGCCGCTTCGCCCCCCGCCCCGCGCACCCGGCATCCGCCCGGCACGGCGCGCCCACCCCGCGCCTCGCCGTCCCGCACCCCGCGCCCGCACCCGCCGCTGGGCCCGCCGGCCCCCCGCGGGACGGGATCCGACGCCGGTGGGCGCCGTCGGGGGCGTACGACCTCGGGCTCGTCCTCGGCCCCCTCCGCCGCGGCCCCGGCGACCCGACCTTCCGTGCCGTGGCGGACGGCTCGTACCTACGGGCCAGCCGTACGCCCGCCGGCCCCGGCACGCTCAGGACCGTGGCGCGCGGCGGCGCGGTGGAGGCGGAGGCCTGGGGCCCCGGCGCGGAGTGGATGCTGGAGCAGCTCCCCGAGCTGCTCGGCGCGTCGGACGACCCCGAGACCTTCACCCCGCGCCACCGTCTCCTCGCCGAGACCCGGCGCCGCCGCCCCGGTCTGCGCCTGTGCCGCACCGGACTCGTGATGGAGTCGCTGATCCCGTCGGTCCTGGAGCAGAAGGTCACCACCATCGAGGCGTACCGTGCCTGGCGCAGGCTCGTACGCATGTACGGAGAGCCCGCGCCCGGCCCGGCGCTTCCCTCCGGCGAGCGGCTGTATGTCGTCCCCGACGCGCGGACCTGGGCCCTGATCCCCTCCTGGGAGTGGCACAAGGCGGGCGTGGACGCCAAGCGCTCCGGCACGATCCTGCGCGCCGTGCGGGTCGCCCGCCGTCTGGAGGAGGCCGCGGCGATGGAGCCGGAGCCGGCCGCCGCCCGGCTGCGGCTGATCCCGGGCATCGGCCCCTGGACCGCCGCCGAGACCGTCCAGCGCTCGAACGGCGCCCCCGACGCCGTCACCGTCGGCGATCTGCATCTTCCCGGGATCGTCGGACACGCCCTGGCCGGCGACCGGGACGCCGACGACGCCGCGATGCTGGAACTCCTCGCCCCGTACGCCGGCCAGCGCCACCGCGCGATCCGGCTGATCCTTCTCTCCGGCCGCACGCCCGCGCGACGGGCTCCCCGGATGCCGGTGGGCGACATCGCGCGCCTGTGAACCGGCGCCCGGACGGTGAGCCGGGGACCCGCACCCCGGGCCCCGGCCGGACCCGTACGCGTCCGGGCCCCGGCCGGACCCGTACGCGCCGGGGCTGAGCCGCACCCGCACCCCGCACCCGCACCCCCGCACCCGCATCCGCATGCCCCCACGGTCGCGGTCGCGGCCGGTCAGCGGACCTCGATGAAGTCCCCCGCGTCACGGGCCGGACGGTCCTTGGCCGGGGTCGCCGCGTGGCCGACCGCCACCGCGCCCATCGGGTCCCAGTGGGCCGGGAGGGCGAGTACGTCCCGTACGACCTCGCGGCAGAACATGGTGGACGAGACCCAGGCCGAGCCGAGGCGTTCGGCCGCGAGGGCGACCAGGAGGTTCTGGACACCCGCGCCCATCGCGACCGTGAACATCTCGCGTTCCGCGGTGTCGCGGCGCGGGTCGCCATAGGTGTGGGAGCCGTCCATGACCAGGCAGGGCACCACCAGATAGGGCGCCCCCCGGAGCACATCGCCCCGGCGCACGCGCTTGGCGATGGACTCGTCCGACCTGCCGTCGGCGCGCAGATCGGCGATCCAGGCGTCCCGCATCGCGTCGAGCAGCCGGAGCCGTGACTCCGGTGACTCCAGAAGGACGAAGCGCCAGGGCGTCGTGTGGTGCGGGGCGGGCGCTGTGAGCGCCGCCGCCACCGCGCGGCGTATCGCGCCCGGGTCGACCGGCTCGTCGGTGAAGTCGCGGACCGTGCGGCGCTGGGTGACCGCCTCCCGTATCGCCTCGGACGTGCCGAGCCGGAACATGTCGTCCGCCGCGATCCGCACCAGCGCACGGGCGCCTTCCGCGTCCGCGTCCCCGCCCGTTCCCGCATCCGTGCCCGCGCCGCCGACGAGGTGCGCCATGCCGCTCACCACCGCCACCGGCAGGCCCTCGGCCTTGCCCTTCACCAGATCACCGGCGGCGGCCAGTTCGTCGGCGACCGCCACGACCGTCGCGTTCAGCGGATTGCCGTGTGCGTCCGTCCCGCCGCGCAGATCGTCCAGGACCCGTACGCCCGCGGCCCCGATCGCGACATCGGTGAGCCCGTTGCGCCACGGCCGCCCGAAGGTGTCCGTGACGATCACCCCGAGGTCCACCCCCAGCGCGTCCCGCAGCCCGTCGCGGAGCGCCCGCGCCGAGGCGTCGGGGTCCTCCGGCAGCAGCAGCACCGTCCCGGGCGCGGTGTTGGAGGCGTCCACCCCGGCCGCCGCCATCACCAGACCCTGCCGGTTCTCGACGATACGGAGGGGGCCGCGCCGCGCGACGACCCGTACGGTCTCCGCGTCGATCGCCGCCTCGCGGTCCGTCGCCTCGACGATCCTGCCCTCGGCCTTGGAGACGATCTTCGAGGTGACCAGCAGGATGTCCCCGTCGGCCAGCCCCGGCTCGGCGGCCGCGATCAGCTTCGCCAGATCGTCCCCCGGCCGGATCTCGGGCAGTCCGGGCAGCGCGCGCACGCGGTACGACGGCTCCGGGTCCGAGGCCGGCGACCGGTCCGAGGCCGGCTCCGGCGACCGGTCGGAAACCGATTCCGGCGACCGGTCCGAGGCCCGCTGCGGACCCCGGGCGCGCTCCGGGTCCGAGGCCGGCGTCAGCGGCGATGTCATGCCCGTACCTCCTCGGCGAGCGTCAGCGCCTCACGCGCCATCGCCGCCGCCGCGTCCACATCCGTCATCAGCAACGGGACCGCCCGGCTGCGGATACCCGCGTCCTCGATCTCGGCCACCGCCCCCGCGTCCACCGTATCGACCAGCCAGCCGTCGAGCAGTCCCGAGCCGTAGTGCAGCGCGACCGCCGCGGCGGTCGACTCCACGCCGATCGCGGCGAGCACCTTGTCGGCCATCCCGCGCACGGGCGCGTCCCCCACGATGGGGGAGAGACCCACGACCGGTACGCCCGCCTCGGCGATGGCCTCCCGGATGCCGGGGACCGCCAGGATCGTGCCGATGCTGACCACGGGGTTGGAGGGCGGGAAGAGAATGATGTCGGCGGCGGCGATGGCCTCCAGCACCCCGGGCGCCGGCTTGGCCTGGTCCGCGCCGACCGGCACGATCGCCTGCGCCTCCACGGACGCCCGCATCCGCACCCAGTACTCCTGGAAGTGCACGGCCTTCCGCTCGCCGTCCACATCGACGGCGACATGGGTCTCGATACGGTCGTCCGACATCGG
The DNA here is from genome assembly GCF_042890865.1 of Streptomyces sp. NPDC002018. NCBI lineage: Bacteria > Bacillati > Actinomycetota > Actinomycetes > Kitasatosporales > Streptomycetaceae > Streptomyces > Streptomyces sp. NPDC002018. The sequence continues at coordinate 22,493 of NZ_JBIASO010000012.1, read as the reverse complement.
CAGCAGCCGCACGCCCGGCTTCCAGCGGGCGCACAGCGCCTCGGTGACGGCGCTCAGCGGATAGCCCGCGCCGAGCATCTGCGTACGGACGATGTGGGTGGCGAAGTCGCGGTCGCCGAGGCCGAACCACTCGGGGCCCACCCCGTACGCCGCCAGCTCCGTCTTGACCTGGAACGTCTCGTCCGTACGTCCCCAGCCCTGCTCTTCATTGATGCCACCGCCCAGGGTGTACATCACCGTGTCGAGGTCGGGGCAGACCTTCAGCCCGAACAGATGGATGTCGTCACCGGTGTTGCCGATCACCGTGACGTCCGCGTCGGGCGCGGCCTGCTTGAGGCCGCGGAGGAAGCGGGCGCCGCCGATACCGCCGGCCAGAACCACAATGCGCATGGAGACAGTCTGTCAGCCGCCCGCCGGGCGTCCAGGGGCGGTGGGTGGGGCGCCCGGTGACCGCCGGGGCGCCGGGTGGCGCACCACCCGGCGCCCGGACGACCGGCTCACGCCGGTACGGCATCCCCCGCGTCCGCCCCCACCGACGCCTCCGCCACCGACGCCTCCGCCACCGTGTCCGCCGTCACCGCTTCCACCACCGTCACCGCTTCCGCGGCCACCGCTTCCATGTCCTCCGCCGACGCGCACAGGGCCGCGCGCATCGGCATCTCGGTCAGCCCCGGGTAGTAGATGTGCAGGCTCACCGCCGGTTCGATCGTGTCGTTGACGACTTCGTGCACGGAGCCCGGCGCGAGGACCCGCTGCGCGCCCGCGGCCAGTGTGCGGCTCCCGCTCTCCGAACGCTCCGTCAGTTCCCCCGCGAGCACGGTCAGTACGCCCGAGGAACGGCCGTGGTCATGTGCCCCGGTGCCCTGTCCCGGCACCCAGGAGAGCAGCCACACCTCATACCCGGGGCCCGTGCGCAGCCGGTGGTACCAGCGGCTCGTGGCGTCGTACTGGACGAGCGGGGCCCACCGCGCCCGGTCGGCGGCGATGGCGCGGGCGAGGCCCGCGAACTCGGCCACCGTGACCGGGTGCTGACGGGCGGGCTGGAGAAGATGCTGGACCTCGAGAAGGTCGCCGGCGATCTGGAGGTCGCTGTCGCTGTTCATGGATGCGGTGGTTCCTCGGCAGAAATGACATGCGGGGGGTCGCGAAGCGTGTGGCACGGCGGTACGGGGAAGGCGACGCACCACACGCGAGCGCAGGGGGGAAGACACAAACGTGATCAGAAGAATCGGCTGGAGCCCGGGTGCGATCCCGAGTCCGAGCCCAAGGCTGGCGTCAACCGGTGCGGGGTGGTGTCCGGCGGAGCGGCGTCAGCGACTCGAAGGTCAACGATTCCGGCAGTCGGCGATTCGAACAGCGGTAGCCCGAACAGCGACGGCTCGAACGGTCAACAGCTCGAAGGGCAACAGCAACAGTGAACCCGGACAGCGCTGCGGAATCCACGGAGGTGGGTCGCGGGGTGCGCGGGGGTCACTGGCATGACATCAAAGGTGGCGAGTCCGGTAGCCACTGTCAACTCGATGACCGATTTGGCGGCAATGTTTCACCTCATCCGGTTACTCCGGCCGCAGAGAGGTTTGTCCACTCCCGCACGCGGAGACATCGGGCAGCGACCGTGCTCGTAAACACCGTCGCGCCCTTGTGATCAGACTGTGATCCGGATCGCTTCCCCGGCCGGATCGGCACCAGGACCGGAGTTCTCGGCGTCTCTCCCGATGAGGGACGGCGACTCGCTCGGTGCGGGACGTTCGAGGACGTCTCTTCGGGCGAGAGGGGTGGGCGCGGGCAGGCCAGTGGCATGTGTCAGGTTTTTGGTGATTTGAACACTTTCCGCATAGCCTTGGTTCCGCAGAGTGAATACCGGGCCCAATAGCAGATCTCGGCTTGACCGGCCCAGAGCACACACTTGTAATTTCACTCGTGTCGTTCGGCCGAAATCGACAGCGGCCAGATCACGGGACGCGAAGACAGACGAGGGGCGCACATGACCGAGCTGTTCCAGCAACTGCTGGTCGAGGACGCGGACGAGGAACTCGGCTGGCAGGAGCGCGCCTTGTGCGCCCAGACCGATCCCGAGTCCTTCTTCCCCGAGAAGGGCGGTTCCACGCGTGAGGCCAAGAAGGTCTGCCTCGCCTGTGAGGTCCGTTCCGAATGCCTTGAGTATGCCCTCGCCAACGACGAGAGATTCGGCATCTGGGGCGGCCTGTCCGAGCGAGAGCGGCGGCGACTGAAGAAGGCCGCGATCTGACTGCTTTTCGCCGGTAACGATCGGGCTCTCTATTCAAACGACCGAACGGACGACCGATCCGTTCAGCCCCCTCGTTTTCCCGTGTCCCGGCCCGATCGCCGTCACGCCCGATCGTCACAACCTCGTACCGATCGAACGGTCCGCGGTCTGCGCCTTCACCCGCGGGCGGCGGACCGTCCTGTTGCCAGCCGTTAGTGTGGGGCCCCGTCCGAGACGCTCCCACGCCCCTCCGGGGCGACCCCACGGCCGGAGGGCCCGTTACCTCAATGTCCCCCACCAACGCCGCGTTCGTTCCCGCCACCGCCCCCGAGTTCCCTCGGCACGTCGTGACCGCGGTGCTCGTCGCACACGACGGTGCGCGCTGGCTGCCCGACGCCCTCGCCGGGCTGCTGGGCCAGGAACGCCCCGTACAGAACGTCATGGCAGCCGACACCGGCAGCGCCGACGACTCCGCCCGGCTGCTCACCGAGGCCCTCGGCGCCGACCGCGTCCTGCATCTCGCGCGCCGCTCCGGATTCGGTACCGCCGTCGAGGAGGCGGCCCGTACCGCCGGGGTGCTCACGCCCGACGATCTGCCCTATCTGAAGCGGCCCAGTGGCTGGGACCCGGTCAGCAGAAGCTGGCGCGACGACACCTACGACATGCCGGAACTGCCCCACGGCGAACCGGTGCAGTGGCTGTGGCTCCTCCACGACGACTGCGCGCCCGAGCCCGACGCCCTGGCCGAGCTGCTGCGCGTCGCCGACTCCGACGAGTACGCCGCCGTCATCGGGCCCAAGCTGCGCGGCTGGTACGACAGGAAGCAGCTCCTGGAGGTCGGCGTCTCCATCGCCAACAGCGGACGCCGCTGGACCGGGCTCGACCGGCGCGAACAGGACCAGGGCCAGCACGACCAGGTCCGTACCGTCCTCTCCGTCTCCAGCGCCGGCATGCTCATCCGCCGCGATGTGTGGGAGGAGCTGGGCGGCTTCGACCGGCGGCTGCCGCTCATGCGCGACGACGTCGACCTGTGCTGGCGCGCGCACGCCGCCGGCCACCGGGTGCTCGTCGCCCCCGACGCCGTCCTGCGGCACGCGGAGGCCGCCGCCCGTGAGCGCCGTACGGTCGACTGCGCGGGCCGCTCCGTCGTCAACCCGCACCGCGTCGACAAGGCCGGCGCCGTCTACACCATGCTCGTCAACGCGCGGGCCGCCGTTCTCCCCTACGTACTGCTCCGCCTGGTCGTCGGCACCCTGCTGCGCACGCTCGCCTATCTGGTGGGCAAGGCGCCAGGCCAGGCCGTCGACGAGGTCATGGGCCTCTTCGGCACCCTGCTGCGCCCGGGGCGGATCGTCGGCGGCCGCCGGGTGCGCGGCAAGGGCGTCGTCGAGGCGGCCGAACTGCGCCCCCTCTTCCCGCCGCCCGGCGCGACCGTCCGGGCCACCGTCGAGCAGATCGCCACGAGCCTCGGCTCCGGCAACGAGGACGCCGGCGGCTCACGGCACGGCGCCGTCGAATCGGGACCCGGCGGTGACGACGCCGACTTCCTGGAGGTCGAACAGTTCTCCCGGCTGAAGAAGCTCGCGCACAAGCCGGGGCCCGTGCTCTTCGCGATCCTGCTGGTCGTCTCGCTCGTCGCCTGCCGGGGACTGCTCGGCGGCGGCGCGCTCGCGGGCGGCGCGCTGCTGCCCGCCCCCGGGGACGTCTCCGACCTCTGGTCCCGGTACGCGGACGGCTGGCACCCCGTCGGAACGGGCAACACCGAGACCGCGCCGCCCTATCTCGCCGTACTCGCCGCGCTGTCCGCGCTCTTCCTCGGCTCCACCGGCTTCGCGCTGACCCTGCTGCTCGTCTGCTCGGTACCGCTCGCCGGGCTGACCGCCTACTTCGCCTCACGGCCGCTCGTCGAGTCCCGGCTGCTGCGCGCCTGGGCGAGCGTCGCGTACGCCTTCCTGCCCGCCGCGACCGGCGCGCTGGCGACCGGACGGCTCGGCACGGCCGTCCTCACGATCCTGCTGCCGCTGATCGCGCGCGCCGCCGTCGCGGCGTACGGACTGCGCGCGGGCGCGTACGCCGGGGGGACCCGCGGAAGCTGGCGCGCCACCTGGGCGTACGCCTTCCTGCTGACCTTCGCGATGGCGTTCACCCCCGTCGTCTGGCCGCTGGCACTGCTCCTCGGCCTCGGGGCGCTGGTGCTGCGCCGTGACGACATCGCCGCCTACGGCGCGCGCGTCCTGGCCGGGCTCGGTACGCCCGTCCTGCTTCTCGCCCCCTGGTCGCTGTCGGTGGTGACCTCCCCCTCCGCCTTCTTCCGCGAGGCGGGCCTGGAGTTCGGCACGGGCTCGGCCTCCGCGTTCGATCTGCTCGGTATGAGCCCCGGCGGACCCAAGGCGGTGGGCGGTGTCCTGCTGATCGGTGTGGTGCTGGCCGCGCTGGCCGCCCTGCTCCGCGGCGAGCGCCAGTTCGCCATCCGGACCGCCTGGGCCGTCGCGCTGCTCGCGCTGGTCTTCGCGGTGCTCTCCAACAACGCGGGCTGGGCCGGACCCGCCACCCTGGTCTACGGCATCGCCCTGATCGCGGCGGCCGTGCTGGGCGCCGACGGTGCCCGGGAACGGGTCGCCGCCGAGAACTTCGGCTGGCGCCAGCCCGTCGCCGTGCTCATCGCCGCCGCCGCGGGCCTCGCCCCAGTACTGGCCGTGTTCGGCTGGATGATCAGCGGCGCCGCCGGTCCGCTGGAGCGCCGCGACCCGGTGCAGGTCCCCGCGTTCGTCGCGGAGGAGAGCGTCACCCGCGACCAGCCGCGCACCCTGGTCCTCGCCGGTACGACGGCGGCGGAGGTCTCGTACTCCCTGGTCCGCGGCTCCGGCGGGCGGCTCGGTGACGCCGAGCTGACCGCGTCCGGCGGCAGCGATCCACGGCTGGACAAGGTCGTCGCGAACCTGGTCGCGGGCTCGGGCGCCGACCAGACCGATCAGCTCAGCGGGTTCGCGATCCGCTATGTGCTGGTGCGGGACGGATCGCCGCGCCAGATGAGCCGCGTCCTCGACGCCACCCCCGGCCTGACCCGGCTGAGCCAGCTCGACGGCAGCGCGCTCTGGCGGGTGGACCGGCAGATCTCACGCGCCGTCATCGTCGACGGGAAGGGCGCGGGCGAGCCGCTGGCCGTCGCCGCAGGTCCGGTCGAGGCGCACACGGAGATCCCCTCGGGCGCGGCCGGCCGGGTGCTGCGGATCGCGGACCGGGCTGCCGAGGGCTGGCAGGCCACGCTCGACGGCACGGTCCTCACGAAGAAGACCGTCGACGGCTGGGCCCAGGGATTCGAACTGCCCGCCGGAGGCGGCCGGCTGGATCTCACCTACGAGGACACGGTCACCCACACCGCGTGGATCTGGACGCAGGGCGCGCTCGCCGTCGTCCTGCTGGTGCTCGCACTGCCGGGGCGCCGCAGGGAGATCGACGACGACCTGCCCGAGGAGGACGAACAGGTCCCGGCGCAGCCGGTGGAGGGCGAGGGACGCCGGGCCCGGCGGCTGCGCGCGGCGGCGGAGGCGGCCGAAGGCGCGGAAGGCACGGAGGCGGAGGCCATCGGGGCCGGGGCCGGGGCCGGGGCCGGAGCCGGTGCCGACACCGACGCCGGGACCGGAGCGGAGGACGGGGAGTACGGGACGGGCCGCCGGCCGGCCGCCCCGCCGATGCCCGCCGGGGCTCCGGAGGAGCAGCGGCCGTACGGCGGGGTGCCCCAGCAGCAGGCCTACGACTGGGACACCAACGGCAGCGCCGACGCCGCCGCCCAGGGCGGCACCGGCTCCGTCGCGCAGGGCTACGCCGCTCCCGGCTATGCCCAGGATCCCTACCGCGACGGGCAGTACGCCGAGGGCCAGTACGCGGCCGACGGCCAGTACGGGGACGGTCAGTACGGAGACGGCCAGTACGCCGAAGGGCAGTATCAGCAGCCGTATCAGCAGTACCCCGCGGGCCAGTACCAGGAAGGCCAGTACGAGGGCCAGTACCCGGCCGGCGCCTACGACCAGGGCCAGTACCCGGAAGGCTCGTACCCCGAGGGCCAGTACCAGGACGGGGACGGCAGCGGCGCGGGGCAGGGATCGGCGCAAGGACAGATCCCCGCCCAGTACGACCCGTACGGCTACGGGCAGCAGCCCTACGCAGACGGCCACGAGAACGACCGGCGTCCTCGCCCCGACGGGAGCAGCAACCAGTGAACCGTACGACTCTCTCCCTCCTCGCGACCGCCACCGCCCTCGCCGCCGTCACCGGCTTCGCCGCGCTGACCGCGCCGGACTCCACGGGCGCGGCGGCGGCCCAGGCCCCCGCGCGGCTGCCGGTGGAGCGCACCACCCAGCTCTGCCCGGCGCCGAGCATGTCGGACATCGCGGAGACGACGTACACCTCCTTCACCCCGGCGGGGACGTCCGGGGGCACGTCCGGGGGCGGCGCCTCCGGATCGGCCGCGCTGACGGAGTCCGTCGTCACGCTGGCCGACGCGGCCGGCACCGGGAAGGACGCGGCCAAGGACACCGAGAAGGACAGCGACGAGGACAGCGACAAGGACGACGGGAAGAAGGGCGAGGACGCGGCGGAGGACTCCGCGACGGAGAAGGCGTTCCTCGCGCTCAAGGAGCCCGGCACGCCCGTCTCCGCCGAGGCGAGCGGCGCCGAGGCCCCCGCCCTCGTCGGCAGCGCCGACGGCCGCTTCGCCCCCGGCTGGACGACCCAGCAGACCACCACCGTCAGTGTCGGCGGCGCGCGCGGGGTGCTCGGTATGACCTGCGCCGGCCCGGACACCGACTTCTGGTTCCCCGGGGCGAGCACCGACGCGTCGCGCCAGGACTATGTCCATCTCACCAACCCCGACGACACCGCCGCCGTCGCCGACATCGAGGTGTACGGGAAGGACGGCGTCCTCAAGTCGGACGTGGGGGAGGGCATCCCGGTGCCCGGGAGGTCGAGCGTGCCGGTGCTGCTCTCCACGCTGACCGGTGACACCGCTCCCGATGTGACCGTGCATGTCACCACCCGTACCGGCCGGGTGGGGGCCGTGGTCCGCGTCGCCGACGACCAGGCGGGCAGCGACTGGCTGGCCGCCTCGGGCGACCCGGCCGGCCGGCTGGTCCTGCCCGGCATCCCGGCGGACGCGACGGACGTACGGCTGGTGGCGTTCGCGCCCGGCGAGGACGACGCGGATCTGAAGGTGCAGCTCGCGGGCGCCGACGGCACGTTCACCCCCGCCGGGAGCGAGGACCTGCACATCAAGTCCCGGATGACCGCGTCGATGGATCTCGGGGACGTGACCAAGGGCCAGGCGGGATCGCTGGTGCTCAGCCCGGTCCAGAGCGGTCGCGCGACCCCGGTGGTCGCGGCGCTGCGCGTGGTCCGGGGCAAGGGCGCCAAGCAGGAGATCGCGTTCATCCCGGCGACCGCGCCGATCACCTCACGGGCGACCGTGGCGGACAACCGGGCCAAGGGCTCCACGCTCTCGCTGACCGCGCCGGGCGCGGCCGCGAAGGTCAAGGTCACGTCCTCGGCCGGGACCGGCGGCGGTGAACCGGCCGTTCAGACGTACACGGTCAAGGCCGGTACGACCCTGGCCGTCACCCCGCCGGTGCCGGCCGGGCTGAAGGGCTCGTACGCGGTGACGGTCGAGCCGGAGGCGGGGGGCGGTCCGGTCCACGCGGCGCGCACGCTCGCGCTGCCGGAGGACGGGGTCGCGATGTTCACGGTGCAGACGCTGCCGGACGACCGGGGGACGGTGTCCGTGCCGAAGGCCCGGGAGGATCTGTCGATCCTCGGCGACTGACCGACTGACCGACTGACCGACGGACCTGAACGGGCCGACGGACCTGAACGGACCGACTGACCTGAACGTCCTGACCGACCGGGGCGGACCGGGCGACCGGGGGCGGACCGAGCGAGTCGGTCCGCCCCCGGGTCACTCCTGTCCGTACCGCGGATCGACGGACTCGGGCGCCAGCCCCAGCAGTTCCGCGACCTGCTCGACCACGACCTCGTGCACCAGCAGCGCCCGTTCGTCACGGTTCTTGGTACGGATCTCCACGGGCCGCCGGTAGACGAGGATGCGCGCGGGATGCTCCTTGCCCGCCGGGTGCGAACTGCCCAGCGGTACGGTCTCGTCCTGGGTGGTGGGCACGTCCATGACCAGGAACTCGACCTCGGCGAGCTGGGGCCAGCGCCGTTCGAGCCGGTCCACGGAGTCCCGCACGAGATCGCGGAACGACTCCGAGCGGCTGGTGGAGAGCGGCACCTGCGGTGGTGCGACGGGCCCGCGCATACCGCGGCCGTGGCGGTCGCGCCGGCGCGGCCGTGGCTCGGTCGGGCGGGGCGGTACAGGACTGTCCATCACTGACGCAGGGTAGCCCTCCCGGGCCTCCGCCGAACGCGCCGTCGTCCCGCTCGTACCTCATGTCGCATATTGAGCATTCCGGCCAAGATTGGGCTCGATTCCATACGGACTCGCGATCATCGATCTCGCCTCCCTTGACAGGTTTTGCCCCAAGTGGTGACTGTGTGACGGGCTGTCGTCGTCGTGTCACTCGTCCTCCCCCGCAGGTCAGGACAGTTGCTTCCAGCCAACTTGTGGCCGATGTCACGGTGCGACACGGTGGAGTGACCTGGTGGAGAGTCGTCGCGGCCCGCTCAAGAGTGCGGTACCGTCCAACGTCGTGAGCCCTGTACGTCGCTGTTCGCGCACCGCGTGCGGCCGCCCTGCTGTCGCGACACTGACGTACGTCTATGCCGACTCGACCGCGGTCCTCGGCCCGCTCGCCACCTACGCCGAGCCTCACTGCTACGACCTGTGTGCGGAACACAGCGAGCGGCTGACCGCTCCGCGCGGCTGGGAGGTCGTCCGTCTGACGGACGGCTCGGCTCCCGCGCGCCCGAGCGGCGACGATCTGGAGGCGCTCGCCAACGCCGTACGGGAAGCCGCCCGCCCTCAGGAGCGCGCGGCCGAGGGTGGCGGCAAGCCGGCGCGCGGGGCGGATCCGATGGAGGTCGGACGCCGGGGTCATCTGCGGGTGCTGCGCTCGCCCGATTCCTGAGGGCCTCCGATGCCTGAGGCTCCGTGGACTCCTGGACTTCTCCGGACTCCCGGGGCTCCGCCGCCCTCTGAGCCGCCGTCATCTCCGCTCTTCCTTCTGCTCTCCCTCCCGCTCTCCCTTCCGCCGCTCTCTCTTCCGCCGTCCCTGTTTTCGGTACGGATCCTGTGCGGGTTATTGACCTTCACTTGTCGCGGACACGACCATTCCCCCACTCGTGAGAGATCAGTTTCCGTATCGCGGAATCCGGAGGACTGTCGTGTTCGTACAGCAACTCGAACCTGTCGCCGACTCGCTCGCACTCTCCGCACTCGTCGCCGCGGTGCCCCTGGCCACCGTGCTGGTCCTGCTCGGTGTCGTCCGGATGAGAGCGCACCTCGCGGGGCTGATCGGTCTCGCCGTCGCGGTGCTGGTGGGCTGGCTCACCTACGCCATGCCCCTGGGCCAGACCCTCTCGGCCGGCGCCGCGGGAGCGCTCTTCGGACTCTTCCCGATCATGTGGATCGTCGTCAACGCGCTCTGGGTGTACCGGCTGACGGTCCGTACCCATCACTTCGACATCCTCCGCCGCTCCTTCGGACGGCTCTCCGACGATCCCCGTATCCAGGCGCTCGTCATCGCGTTCTGCTTCGGCGCGCTGCTCGAAGCGCTCGCCGGTTTCGGGGCGCCGGTCGCCATCTGTTCGGTGATGCTGGTCGCGCTCGGCTTCGACCCGGTCAAGGCCGCCGTCGTCTCGCTGGTCGCCAACACCGCGCCCGTGGCCTTCGGCGCGATGGGAACACCGGTCGTGACACTCGCCCAGGTCACCGGTCTGCCGCTGGACACGGTCGCCTCGGTCGTCGGCCGCCAGACCCCGCTGCTCGCACTGGTCGTCCCGCTGGTGCTGATAGGGCTCGTCGACGGCAAGCGGGGGCTGCGCGAGACCTGGGTGCCCGCGCTGGCCTGTGGAGTCGCCTTCGCCGTGGCCCAGTTCGCCGCCTCGAACTATGTCTCCGCCCAACTCGCCGACATCGGCGCCGCGCTGGCGGGCGCGGCGGCCCTGATGGCGGTCCCGTCGGCGCGCAGGCCCGCGGCGGAGCCGGTGCGTGTGGCGGTGCTCACGGGCGTACGGAGCGAGGACCTGGACGAGGAGGACCCGCGCCCCGAGGTGCTGCGCGCCTACGCCCCGTACGGTCTGATCGTGGTGATCTTCTCGATCGCCCAGATCCCGCCGGTCAAGGACCTGCTGGCGAAGGCGACGCAGGTCTTCGACTGGCCCTTCCTCGATGTCGCCGACGCGGCGGGGAAGCCGGTCGGCGCCAATGTCTTCTCCCTGCCGCTCGTCGCCACGGGCGGCACGCTCGTCCTGCTCGCGGGGCTGTTCACGGCCGTCATACTCGGCGTACGGGCGGGTGACGCGGCGCGCGAGTGGGCGGGCACGGTGCACGAACTGCGGTACGCGATCCTCACCGTCACCTCGGTGCTGGCCCTCGCGTATGTCATGAACCTCTCCGGACAGGCGGCCACCATCGGTCACTTCGTCGCGGCCGCGGGCGCGGGACTGGCGTTCCTCTCGCCGATCCTGGGCTGGTTCGGTGTCGCGGTCTCGGGCTCGGACACCTCGGCGAACGCGCTCTTCGGCGCGCTCCAGGTGACGGCGGCGAACGAGTCGGGACTGTCGCCGGAACTGCTGGCGGCGGCGAACAGCTCCGGGGGAGTGCTGGGGAAGATGATCTCGCCGCAGAATCTGACGATCGCGTGCGCGGCGGTGGGACTGGCGGGCAAGGAGGGTGACCTGCTGCGCAAGGTGCTGCCGTGGAGTCTGGGACTTCTGCTGGTGATGTGTTTGATCGTGGTCGGACAGAGCACGGCTGTGCTGGGATGGATGCTTCCCTGACCGCCGGTCCCCGGAACCATCCGCGCCGGGGGACCAGGAACCAGCCCGGGGGTACCCGGACCAGCCCGGGGGTATCCGGAACTGTCCGAGGGGTACCCGGAACCATCCGTACCCGGGGTACCCATACGGGTAGTTTGTCGTGAGCGCATGCGTCGTGAGCGGATGCGTGAGCGCATGACAGCAACATCTGGAGGGGTGGCAGTGGCCGACTTGTCGCAGCTCGTGAAGGCCTACGACGTGCGTGGGCTCTACCCGGATCAACTGGACGACCGGCTCGCGGAGCTCTTCGGCGCCGCCTTCGTCCAGGTTACCGGGGCCGAGGCGATCGTCATCGGCCATGACATGCGGCCGTCCTCCCCCGGGCTGGCGTCGGGCTTCGCGCGGGGCGCCGTCTCGCGCGGAGCCGACGCCACGATCATCGGGCTCTGCTCCACCGACCAGTTGTACTACGCCTCGGGGAAGCTGGATCTGCCGGGCGCGATGTTCACGGCGTCGCACAATCCGGCCCGGTACAACGGCATCAAGATGTGCCGGGCGGGCGCGGCGCCGGTCGGCCAGGACACGGGGCTGGCGGAGATTCGTACGCTGGTCGAAGAGTGGCTCGAAGCGGGCGCCCCGCCCTCCGCGACCCGGCCGGGAACCACCTCGTCGCGTGACACCCTGACCGACTACGCCGCGCATCTGCTGTCCCTGGTCGACCTCTCGGCGATCCGCCCGCTGAAGGTCGTCGTCGACGCGGGGAACGGCATGGGCGGACATACCGTCCCGACGGTCCTCGCGGGACTGCCGCTCGATGTGGTGCCGATGTACTTCGAGCTGGACGGCACATTCCCGAACCACGAGGCCAACCCGCTGGACCCGAAGAACATCGTGGACCTCCAGGCCCGGGTACGGGCGGAGAGCGCGGACCTGGGGCTCGCCTTCGACGGTGACGCCGACCGCTGTTTCGTCGTGGACGAGCGCGGGGAGGGCGTCTCCCCGTCGGTGATCACCGCGCTGGTGGCGGCGCGCGAACTGGCCAAGCACCCGGGCGGCACGGTGATCCACAACCTGATCACCTCCTGGTCGGTCCCCGAGGTCGTCAGGGAACAGGGCGGCACCCCCGTGCGCACCCGGGTCGGCCACTCCTTCATCAAGCAGGAGATGGCCGAGACGGGCGCGATCTTCGGCGGTGAGCACTCCGCGCACTACTACTTCCGTGACTTCTGGAACGCGGATACGGGGATGCTCGCCGCGCTCCATGTCCTGGCGGCCCTCGGCGGCCAGGACGGACCGCTGTCCGAACTGGTCTCCTCGTACGACCGGTACGCCGGCTCCGGGGAGATCAACTCCACGGTCGACGACCAGAGCGCCCGTACGGCGGCGGTGCGCGAGGCGTTCGCGGACCGCGAGGGCGTGACGTTCGACGAACTGGACGGGCTGACGGTGACCGGCAGGGACTGGTGGTTCAACCTCCGCGCCTCCAACACGGAACCGCTGCTGCGCCTGAACGTGGAGGCGCGCGAGGAGGCGACGATGGCCAAGATCCGCGACGAGGCCCTCGCCCTGATCCGCACCTGATCCGTACCGAGCCGCGTCTGACACCCACCGGCACTCCGCCGGCTCGCGGGACTGCGGAGCCGCCGGTCCGCCGGCCTGCCAGTCCGTCCGCCTCGCCCCAGCCTCGTCTGCCGGTCTGCCGGTCTGCCGGTCTGCCGGTCTGCCGGTCTGCGGGCCTGCGGGTCCGCCGGTCCGCTGGCCCGTCCGCCGGGGCACCGGCCCGTGGGAGCGGCCGGTCCGTGGGAGCGCGGGGCAGTCCGCCCGCTCGGGTTCCCGTCCGGACTTCGGCCGCCCGGCCGCCCGGCTGCCCGGCCTTCGGAACGGTCGCGCCGGAAAGGCCGGGGCCCGGCCGCCCAGGTCCGGCGCCCGGGGCCCGGTGGCGGGGGAGCGCGCGCCCGGAGGCGCCGGGGCCCCGCAGGATCGGCTCCGTACCCCGGAATGAGCCCCCGCCCGGCCCCCGGCGGTAGGCTGACGTGGCCCGTTCCACCCGTTCTGTTCGAAGGGACGTCACCCCCATGCCGCTCGAAGCCGGCCTCCTGGAGATCCTCGCCTGCCCGGCCTGTCACGCGCCGCTCAGCGACAGCACGGCAGCCGACACTCCCGAGCTGATCTGCACCGGCGGGGACTGCGGCCTGGCCTACCCGGTGCGGGACGACATTCCGGTCCTCCTCGTCGACGAGGCGCGTCGCCCCGCCTGAGCACACCCAAGCGCCCCATCCAAGCGCCGCCACGGCGTCCCGCGCCGGGCGATCGGAGGCCCACATCCCATGCTCGACGAGTCGCTGCTCGACGCTCCTGACGCGCTGGCCCACGCCGACCGCCGCGGTCTGCTCCGTGGCGCGGCCGAGGCCGGGGCACGGGTGCGTACCGCCCTACGGCACACCGCCGAGGCCGGTATCACCGCGCTCACCCCGGAGGGCCGCCCCCGCGCCGTACTGGTCGCGGGGTCCGGCGCCGCGGCCACCGGCGCCGCCGATCTGATCACCGCCCTGGTCGGTGGCAGCGCGCCCGTCACCCGCCTCCGCCCCACCGGCGTCGCGCCCGCCGCCGGCGCCCTGCGCTGGGCGCTGCCCGGCTGGGCCGGCCCGGTCGACCTGCTTCTGATCGCCACCACCGAGGGCAGCGAACCCGGTCTCGCGCTCCTCGCCGAACAGGCGTACCGCCGCGGCTGTACGGTCGTCGCCGTCGCCCCGCGTCAGTCGCCGCTGACGGAGGCGGTCGACGGCGCGCACGGCCTCCTCCTGCCGATGGCGACCGCGCCGAACGAGTGGCTGGAGGAAGAAGCCACCCAGGTCACGGGAGCCGGTGCGCTCTGGGCCCTGCTCGTCCCGCTGCTCGCCCTCCTGGACCGCGTCGGCCTGGTCACCGCGCCGGCCGAGACCCTCCAGCTCGTCGCCGACCGGCTGGACCGCACCGCCGAGCGCTGCGGCCCCGCCATCGCGACGTACAGCAACCCGGCCAAGACCCTCGCCGCCGAACTCGCCGACAGCCTGCCGCTGATCTGGACGGAGGGCGCGGCCGCGGCCCCCGCCGGGCGCCGGTTCGCCGACGTACTGGCCGAGCTGACCGGCCGCCCCGCGCTCGCCGCCCAGCTCCCCGAGGCGCTTCCGGCCCATGGCGCGCTGCTCGCGGGTGACTTCGCGGGCGGTGCCGACCCCGACGACTTCTTCCGCGACCGGGTCGAGGAGCGCCAGGCCCTGCGGGCCCGTGTCGTCCTGCTCCGGGACCGTCCGGTCGGCGGACTCACCGCGGCCCCCGCGGCCCGCGAACTCGCGCTCAGCCATGACACGGCCATCAGCGAACTGGAGCCGGAGGAGGGCAGCGAACTCGAAGCCCTCGCCGAGCTGATCGCCGTCACCGACTTCGCCACGGTCTATCTCGCCCTGGCCGGCGGCGCCCCGGCATGATCCGGGCCGGCCGCCGCGCCCGCGCGCACCACACCGCCCGCCACTCCGTGTGTGTCCACCACACCGTGCGTCTCCACCATCCCGTGCGTGTCCACCACACCGTGGCGCCACCATCTTCCTGCGGCCACCACACCTTCACCGCCGTAACACCCGTGCCGCCCTCGCACGCCGCCGTCATGTCACCACGTACCAGAAAGCTCACCCCATGGACCGCCTCTCGAATACCGTGCGCCCCTACGCCTGGGGTTCCACGACCCTGATCCCGGAACTGCTCGGGACCGCCCCCACCGGCGAACCCCAGGCCGAGATGTGGATGGGCGCCCACCCCGGGGCCCCGTCGCGCCTCGACCGCGGCTCCGGCGAGCAGGCGCTGTCGGTCCTGATCGACGCCGATCCCGAGGCGGAACTCGGCGCGGCCGCGGCCGGCAAGTTCGGCCCCCGACTGCCGTTCCTGCTCAAGCTCCTCGCGGCCGGCTCCCCGCTCTCCCTCCAGGTCCACCCCGATCTCGCCCAGGCGAGGCGGGGTTACGCGGACGAGGAGAGCCGAGGCGTCCCGATCGACGCCCCGCACCGCAACTACAAGGACGCCAACCACAAGCCCGAACTGATCTGCGCCCTCACCCCCTTCGACGGGCTCTGCGGCTTCCGCGCCCCCGACGACGCCGCCGAGTTGCTCGCCCGGCTGGACGTCGACTCGCTCAAGCCGTATGTCGACATCCTGCACGCCCACCCCGAAGAGGCCGCGCTGCGCGAGGTACTCACCGCCGTCCTCGGCGCCGATCCCACCGAGATGGCCGCCACCGTCGCCGAGGCCGCCGCCGCGGCCGAACGGCTCGGCGGCGACTACAGGCCGTATGTGTCGATCGCACACCACTACCCCGGCGACCCCGGTGTCATCGCCGCCATGCTGCTCAACTACGTACAACTCCAGCCCGGCGAGGCCCTTTTCCTCGGCGCGGGTGTTCCGCACGCCTATCTCAACGGCCTCGGCGTGGAAATCATGGCCAACTCGGACAACGTCCTCCGCTGCGGCCTCACCCCCAAGCATGTGGATGTCCCCGAACTGCTCCGGATCGTGCGCTTCGAGGCGACCGAGCCCGCCGTGCTGCGCCCCGAGGCCTCCCCGTCGGGCGAGGAACTGTACGAGACCCCCATCGACGAGTTCCGGCTCTCCCGCTACTCCCTCGCCCCGGGCGGCGTACCGCGCGACCTCACGGCGGAGACCCCCCAGATCCTGCTCTGCACGGCGGGCACACCCCGGGCGAACGGTATCGAGCTGGCCCCCGGCGCCTCGGTCTTCGTCCCCGCGGGCGAGAAGACCGAACTGTCCGGTACGGGCACCGTGTTCCGTGCCACAGTGGTGGTCTGATGCACCGACCACCCCGTCGGCTGCAACAATGTCCCGCCGTACCGCGGCGCCAGGGCCGCAGCACCTAGGAAGGGACACCACGCACCCATGAGCGCGTCAGGCGGAACCAAGGCGATCGTGGCGGCACTCGGCGCCAACCTCGCGATCGCGGCAGCCAAGTTCGTGGCGTTCGCGTTCAGCGGTTCGTCGTCGATGCTCGCGGAGGGTGTGCACTCCCTCGCCGACTCCGGCAACCAGGGGCTGCTCCTCCTCGGCGGCAAGAAGGCACAGCGCGAGGCAACCCCACAACACCCCTTCGGCTACGGGCGCGAACGCTATATCTACGCCTTCCTGGTCTCCATCGTGCTCTTCTCGGTGGGCGGCATGTTCGCCATCTACGAGGGTTACGAGAAGATCAAGCACCCCCATGAGATCGAGGCCTGGTACTGGCCGGTCGGAGTGCTCGTCTTCGCGATCATCGCGGAGTCGATCTCGTTCCGTACGGCCATCAAGGAGTCCAACGCCACCCGCGGCTCGCTCTCCTGGACGGAGTTCGTCCGCCGCGCCAAGGCCCCCGAGCTTCCCGTGGTGCTCCTGGAGGACCTCGGCGCCCTGATCGGTCTGATCCTCGCCCTCGGCGGCGTCGGAATCGCCCTGGCCACCGGCAACGGTGTCTGGGACGGTATCGGCACCCTCTGCATCGGCGTGCTGCTCATCCTGATCGCCCTGGTCCTGGCCGCCGAGACGAAGTCCCTGCTCCTCGGCGAGTCCGCCGGCACGGAGGACGTCGAGAAGATCAAGACTGCGCTCGTCGACGGCGAAGTGGTCACCGGCATCATCCACATGCGTACGCTCCACCTCGGCCCCGAGGAACTGCTGGTCGCGGCCAAGATCGCGGTCCAGCACGACGACACGGCCGCGGAGGTGGCCCGCGCGATCGACGCCGCCGAGTCGCGGATCCGCGAGGCGGTCCCGATCGCCCGTGTGATCTATCTGGAGCCGGACATCTACAACGAGTCGGCCGCCGCCGCGGGCACCGACGCCGACAAGACCCCGGGCGGCCCGACGCCGGACACCGCCCACTGACGCCGCCCACGCGTACGGCCCACGGGACCCCGCCCGGTCCACCGCCCAGGACCCCACGCGTCCCGGGAGACCACCCGGCGGGGCCCCAAGACCTCCAGCGGCGTCGCCCGCCCGGGGCCTCAAGACCTGCACGGTCGGGGCCCGTCGGGCGACCACCTCCGTAACCGCCCGGTCCCTCTTCGACTCGATCTCGTCGCCCTCGTCGCCCTCTCTTCCTTGTTCTCCCTCGTTCTTCCTCGTCGTTCCCCCTCGTTCTTCTCCGTTCGACTGTGGGCCGCTGGGCCGATCGGTGTAGATTCGTGACCAGTGCCAGACGTCGCTGCTGATGGCGGTCGGGCGGTCCGCCCACGGACCGTCCGAGGGAGAGAGGGCCTCCGACGGACTGTGCCCGCGAGCGCTCGGGCATTCGTATGCCCGTCGCCGCAGAGCCAGCCGTACGCACCCACCCTCGACCCGATTCACGAGGAGCAGCTCGTTATGACGACTGTCGCCAACCGACAGGACTTCAAGGTCGCCGACCTCTCGCTCGCCGAGTTCGGCCGCAAGGAGATCACGCTCGCCGAGCACGAGATGCCCGGTCTGATGTCGATCCGCAAGGAGTACGCGGCCACGAAGCCGCTCACCGGCGCCCGTATCACCGGCTCCCTGCACATGACGGTGCAGACCGCGGTCCTCATCGAGACCCTGGCCGCCCTCGGCGCCGAGGTCCGCTGGGCGTCCTGCAACATCTTCTCCACCCAGGACCACGCCGCCGCCGCCATCGCGGTCGGCCCCGAGGGCACCCCGGAGAACCCCCAGGGCATTCCCGTCTTCGCCTGGAAGGGCGAGACGCTGGAGGAGTACTGGTGGTGCACGGAGCAGGCCCTGACCTGGCCGAACACGCCCACCGGCGGCCCGAACATGATCCTGGACGACGGCGGTGACGCCACCCTCCTGGTGCACAAGGGCGTCGAGTTCGAGAAGGCCGGCGAGGCCCCGGACCCGGCGACCGCGGACAGCGAGGAGTACGGCTACATCCTCGGTCTGCTCAACCGCACCCTCACGGAGAACCCGCAGAAGTGGACCCGTCTGGCGTCCGAGATCCGCGGTGTCACCGAGGAGACCACGACCGGTGTGCACCGGCTGTACGAGATGCAGCGTGACGGTGTCCTCCTGTTCCCGGCGATCAACGTCAACGACGCGGTCACCAAGTCGAAGTTCGACAACAAGTACGGCTGCCGCCACTCGCTGATCGACGGCATCAACCGCGCCACGGACGTCCTCATCGGCGGCAAGGTCGCGGTCGTCTTCGGCTACGGCGACGTCGGCAAGGGCTGCGCCGAGTCCCTGCGCGGCCAGGGCGCCCGCGTGATCATCACCGAGATCGACCCGATCTGCGCGCTCCAGGCGGCGATGGACGGCTACCAGGTCTCCACGCTCGACGATGTCGTCGGTATCGCCGACATCTTCGTGACCACGACGGGCAACAAGGACATCATCATGGCCTCGGACATGGCCAAGATGAAGCACCAGGCGATCGTCGGCAACATCGGTCACTTCGACAACGAGATCGACATGGCCGGCCTGGCCAAGATCGAGGGCATCGTCAAGGACGAGGTCAAGCCGCAGGTCCACACCTGGACCTTCCCGGACGGGAAGACGATCATCGTCCTCTCCGAGGGCCGTCTGCTGAACCTGGGCAACGCGACCGGTCACCCGTCCTTCGTGATGTCCAACTCGTTCGCGGACCAGACGCTGGCCCAGATCGAGCTGTTCACCAAGCCGGAGGAGTACCCGACCGAGGTCTACGTGCTGCCCAAGCACCTGGACGAGAAGGTTGCCCGCCTCCACCTCGACGCGCTCGGTGTGAAGCTCACGACGCTCCGCCCGGAGCAGGCGGCGTACATCGGTGTCGATGTCGCGGGCCCCTACAAGCCCGACCACTACCGCTACTGATCCGCACTGGTCCGCGACTGACCCACGGCCGCCGACCCGCTCGGCCCGGCAGCCCGCCGGGCCGACAGGACGCCGGACCAACGGTTCACTGACGGGCCTTCAGCGGCAGGCACCGACAGCCAGAGGCACCAGCACCAGCGGTACACGACAGGCCCCCGCACCCCCGTGACGGGGGCCTGTCCCGTGTGTGGAAGAGCGCGCCAACGAGCGTGCCAGGAACACGCGGAAGAACGCCGGTCCGCCTCGACGCCGAACCATCGACCGGACCCGGCATCCGTCGGGACATCAGTCGCCGAGGACCCGAACAACCCGGAAGACCCCATGCCCCGCGGCCGTTATTCGCTCCATGATCCGCACGATCATTCCCCTCTCGGTGACGAACACTTCCACTGCGCGCCCGGCCCCTCCGGCTGGCGCTATGTCTCCCAGATCACCACTCCCTCCGGCGAGCACGCCGGCTCCGTCGATCTGGCCCTCGACGAACTCGGACGCCCCATCCGTCTGCAACTCCACGCCGCGAGCTGGCAGATCCGCGGTGCCGCCCTGGACGGCGTCACCTGGGTCCGTACCGACCCCACCGGCGCCCATGCCACGGAGGGCAATGTGCGCGCCCATGCCTTCACCGGCACCTCCCCGGCCTTTCTTGTCGCGACAGCACGACTTCTGCGTCTCACCCCCGGCTCCCCCGCGACCCGCGTCCGTCTCGTCGCCTTCACGGACCCGGTCCTGGCACCCCGTACCGTCGATCAGTCCTGGGCGCTGGTGAACAGTGAAGCGCACGCCACTGACAATGGGGCCCTGACCGTGGACGAGTACCAGGTCAACGCCCTGGACACCGGTGAACAGCACACGGTTCATCTCGCCGGGGACGTGGTGCTCTCCGCCCCCGGCATCGAACTCGAAGACCTCGAAACCCCGCCCTCGGCCCTCTCCTGACCTGCGGCCCCACCCCTACGCGGGCGGGGCGAAACCGGTGGCGTGCGGCGACTCCTCGACAGCCGGTGCGGACGCCGGCCCTGGAGCCGGTTCCGGAGCCGGAGCGGACGTCTCCTCGGGCCCGGATGTGGGCGAAGGCGCGGGTGCGGGTGCGGAAGAGGGCGCGGGTGCGGGTGCGGGAGCAAACGCGGATGTGGGCGCCGGTCCGGCAGCGGCGGCCCCGAAGGCCCGCCGTGCGTCCCGTGCCTGCCGCTCCTGCACCACGGCTGCCAGATAGGCCCCGGCCGGAACCCCCTGCGGCGCGGGGGTTCCCGTGCGGACCGCCAGATCACCCGCGAGCCGCTCGGCCATGGCCCGGCTCACGTTCGCGTCGAGCTGGTCCAGCCGTGTGAGGTACTGGCGTATCGCGAGCCACAGCTCGTCCGGCACCCCGGAGAGGTCCAGCTCCGTGAAGCGCCCCACGAGCCACGGCGGAGGCGGCGGCACCATCGCCATACGTCCCCGAGGCACCCGTTCCCTGACGACGAGGGTCCCGGCGAACACATCGCCGATCCGCCGACCCCGCGCCGACACCAGCGACGCGATACAGGCGACGACCCCGAACGAGATCAGGATCTCCACCACGCCCATCGCTCCGCGCACCAGCGCGTGCCGGAACCGTATGGGCCCGCCGTCGTCCCGTACGACCCGCAGGCCGCAGGCCAGTTTCCCCAGCGAGCGGCCGTGGCTGAGCGTCTCCACCGCGATCGGACCGCCCACCAGAATCAGCAGGAAGGACGCGACAGCCAGCGCCGCGATCGCCGCGTCGTCCATGGAGCCTGTCGCCAGCGCGAGGCCGAACGAGACCAGCAGATAGACGCCCCACACCGCCACCAGGTCGATCGCCAGCGCCAGTGCCCGGCTGGGCAGCTTCGCCGGGCGCAGCCCCAGTACGACCGCGTCGCCCGTGACAAGCTCATTCACCGGTGCCCACCCTTCGCCGACCTTCCCTGCCCTTGAAGGCATCAGTCTGCCAAGCTGACCCGCAGCGCGTCGCGGTGGCGCAGTCGCAGGAGTGCGGTACCGCGGGAGTACGGACCGTACGCACCCAGTGCCTGGAGCAGCAGCCGACCATGGACCTCGATGTCTTCGTGACAGCCCACCGTGCCGAGTGGGACCGCCTGGAACATCTCCTGCGCCGCGGCCGCCGTCTCAGCGGTGCCGAGGCCGACGAACTCGTCGCTCTCTACCAGCGCACGGCGACCCATCTCTCGCTGATCCAGTCGACGGCTCCCGACCCGATGATCACCACACGTCTCACCCAGCTCGTGGCCCGTGCCCGTGCCACGGTCACCGGTGCCCGTCGCGCCACCTGGCGCGACGCCGTGCGCTTCCTGACGGAGGGCTTTCCCGCCGCCGTCTACCGGTCGCGCCGCTGGTGGATACCGACGGCGGTTCTCTCGACACTGCTGGCCGCGGTCATCGGCTGGTGGATCGGAACCCATCCCGAGATCCAGTCGGCCATCGGCGCTCCGGAGGACCTGCGCCGGATGACACGTCCTGGCGGCGAGTACGAGACGTACTACTCCAGCCACCCGGCGGCCTCCTTCGCGGCCCAGGTCTGGACGAACAACGCCCAGGCCGCCGCCATGTGCCTGGTGCTGGGCGCGTTCCTCTGTCTCCCGGTGATCGTGATCCTGTTGGTCAACGTCCTCAATCTGGGAGTCGGGATCGGGCTCATGTCCTCGGCCGGCCGTCTCGACACCTTCCTGGGGCTGATCCTTCCGCACGGTCTGCTCGAACTGACCGCGGTATTCGTCGCCGCCGGTACGGGCCTGAAGCTCGGCTGGACCCTGATCGACCCCGGCCCGTACAGCCGTCGCACCGCGATGGCCCAGCAGGGCCGCGCCGCGCTCGGCATGGCCATCGGACTCGCTCTCGTCCTGTTCGTGTCGGGCGTGATCGAAGGCTTCGTCACCCCGTCGGGCCTGCCCACGTGGGCGCGCATAGCGATCGGTATAGCTGCTGAGCTGGCGTTTCTGGCGTACGTATACATCCTCGGCGGCAGGGCGGACCGGTCCGGCGAGACAGGCGACGTGGATGCCGTGGACCGGAGTGCGGAACTCCCCACCGCCGCCTGATGTGCGGATCACGTCCCTGACCTGTTAGTCTCCTCTTCGCCCCGCAAAGACCGTTGACACGGTCCGAGTGGGGAGGTAGATTAGAACGGTTGCCTCGGAGCTGGACATGCTCCGTGAGCAGTGGTACATATCTACGCGGCTCCCGACGGAGAAGGAATTTCCGTGGAGCCCTCTCGATTCGCCTTCCAGATCATTAAGGTCGATGTGATTCGGCCCGGAATGTTTCTGATAAAGTCGGATCAAGCCGAAAGGCAAAAGACCAATCCAAAGGTCACTGGAATTCACGAGGCAGAACACGCCGAATGGATCTGGTAAAGTCGGAAACGTAAGACAGCAACACAGAAGAACTGCAAGACAAGTAAAACAGCAGGACCGAAGGGAAGCCCGGAGGAAAGCCCGCGAGGGTGAGTACAAAGGAAGCGTCCGTTCCTTGAGAACTCAACAGC
>NZ_JBIASO010000011.1:180201-299266 GCF_042890865.1 Streptomyces sp. NPDC002018 | reverse complement strand
GCGCCGCCGGCGGGGGCCGAGCCCCCCCAGGCGGCGCCCCCCCCCGGGGGGGTCGCGCCCCCCCGGGGGGGGGGGGGGGTGGGGCCGCGGGGGGGGGGGGGCCCCCCCGGGGGGGGGGCCCCCCCCCCACACATGTTTCCCCCATATGTTTTCAGTCGTCAGCCCGGAGTCAGGCTCCGCAGGACCAGACCCGTGGCCGGCTTGGGGCCGAAGGACGTGGACTTGCGCGGCATCATCACGCCTTGGCGTGCCAACTCCCGTACGACCTCCTCGCGCACGGGATGCAGCAGGACGGCCGTGCCGCCGTCGCGTTCCGCCTTCGCGACGGCCGCCGCGGTGTCATGGATGTACGCGATGTGCTCGGGCGCGTCCGGGATCCGCCAGAGGTGGTCCAGCAGCGTGGTGTGCAGGACCGTCGCGTCCAGCCGTCGCCAGGCCGCGGGCCGGTCCACGGGGACCGTGCGCGCCAGCAGGCCGTCGTCCGGCCGGTCGACCAGATGGAAGCGGCCGTCCCCGGCGAGCAGGAACGCGTTGCCCGTGGCGGCGGCCTCGGCCAGGGCGTCCAGCGCTTCCGGGAGCGCGGTGTCGACCGTACGGACACGGAAGGAGCCCGAGAGCGCCTCGATCGCACGGTCGACGGGGAGCCGGTGCAGCAGCCGGTGGATGGAGCGGACCTGGAGGGGGTAGCGGGCCGTGTCGACCAGCAGGACCAGCCCGTATCCCCAGGGGCCCGGGTCCGCGTGCTCGTCCAGGTGCTCGTCGCGCAGTCGCAGACAGGTCGCCCAGCGGTGGTGGCCGTCCGCGATCAGGGCCTGGTGGTGGCCCAGGTCGTCGGCGATCGCCGCGAGGTCGGCGGCGTCCGTGACCGACCACAGCCGATGGCTGAAGCCGTCCTCCGTGGTGGTCGCGAGGAGCGGGGGGCGGTGGACGGTGCGCTCGATGACGCCCGCCGTACCCGCCGTGGCCGCCCCGGTCGACCGCCCTGGCGTCCCCGTATCCGTCATGTGTGTCGCACCCATGGTGTCCGGTGCGCCCGTCACCTCGCCCCCGCTGCGGTAGGTGAGGAGCAGGGGTTCCAGATTTGCCTCGGTGGCCCGCATCAGGGCCGCACGGTCCGCCACCACATCCGGCATCACGTCCTCATGGGGCAGCACAATGCCGTCGGACGGGGAGGAGAGCGCCAGCGCCCCGATGACCCCCCGCTGCAACAGCTCGTCCTTGCGCTGCTCGTACACATACAGCGCGGGCTCCGGGTCCGGTGCGAGGATGCCCTCGGCGAGCCAGCGTCCGAGTGTCCGTGCCGCCTGGCGGTGGCGTTCGTCGGGGGTGGGGGCCTGCGGCAGGATCAGCCGGACGATGTTGTGCGGATCGGCCGACTCCAGATGGTGCAGTCCGTCCGGCCGCACGACCACGTCGTACGGCGGGGAGGTCACGGCGGCGAGACTGCCGACCCGCTCGGGAACATAACGGAGCCCGTGGAACGGAATCAGCCGCAGCCCCTTGTCCGCAGGACCTGGTGTGTTCATCCGGGCATCGTATGTGGGGTGTGGGGGATGAGCGATGATCGGGGGGAGAAGCCACGGAAGTACGGACGTCACGAGCGAGAACGGACGGCGGATGAGCCAGCAGAGCAGGACCAGGCCGGGCGGGAGTGCGACCGCGCTGCACAAGGCGTACGACACCGCCCTGCTCGATCTGGACGGTGTGGTGTACGCGGGCGGGGAGGCCATCGCGCACGCGGTCGACTCGCTCCGTACGGCCCGGGACGCGGGGATGCATCTCGCGTACGTCACCAACAACGCGCTCCGGACGCCCGCCGCCGTGGCGGCGCATCTGACGGAACTCGGCGCCCCGGCCGCGCCCGCCGACGTGATCACCTCGGCGCAGGCGGTCTCGCGGCTGATCGCGGAGCAGTTCCCCGCAGGGTCCAAGGTGCTGGTGATCGGCGGGGAGGGGCTGCGGGTCGCGCTGCGCGAACGCGGTCTCGAACCGGTGGAGTCGGCCGACGACGGTCCGGCCGCCGTGGTGCAGGGATACGGGGGCCCCGATCTGGCGTGGGGGCGGTTCGCCGAGGCCTGTTACGCGATCAACCGCGGTGTGCCGTGGTTCGCGTCCAACACGGATCTGACGATTCCGAGCGCGCGGGGGATCATGCCCGGCAACGGCGCGGCGGTCGAGGTCGTACGGATCGCCACGGGCGCCGAGCCGCAGGTCGCGGGCAAGCCGCTGCCTCCGATGCACCGCGAGACCATTCTGCGGACGGGCGCGAAGCGGGCGCTGGTCGTCGGGGACCGGCTGGACACGGACATCGAGGGGGCGTTCAACGGGGGCGTGGACTCACTGCTCGTCCTGACCGGAGTGACGGACGCGGCTCAGCTCCTGGCCGCCGAGCCCCGGCACCGGCCGACCTATGTGGACGAGGATCTGCGCGGACTGCTGACCGGGCAGCCCGAAGTGACCGCGACGGAGGGCGGGTTCGGCTGCGGCGGGTGGACCGCTTCGGTCGCCGGGCGCGCGTTGGCACTGGACGGGGACGGTACGGCGCCGGACGGGCTGCGCGCGCTGTGCGCGGCGGCCTGGACGGAGGCGGGCGACGGCGCCGGCACGCTGGACGGGGGCAAGGCGCTGGCACGGCTCGGTCTGTAGCCCGCCGACGCCACCGACGCCACCGACGCCATCGACACGACCGCGAGGCCGCGTGGGCACGGCGGCTGGAAGGAGGGACAGCGGCGGTGAGCAGGCTCAACGGCTGTACGGAGGCACGGCGCCGCACGGGGGCGGAGAGGCGGATGCGAGGGTAGGCTAACCTAACCTCGTGTTGGTCGACAGTCCCCCCGTACAGAGCGCTGAGCCGCCTGCCCCCGCCGTGTCCCGCAGGCATCGCACGCTGCGCCCTGCGGGGCTGCTCCTCTCCTTCGGCGTTCTCCTGCTGGTCTGTGCCGCGAGCATCGCGATCGGCGCCAAGTCGGTGCCGCTCGGCGATGTGTGGCACGGCCTGTTCCATGACAGCGGCACTGGGAACGATGTGATCGTCGTCGATGTCCGGCTGCCGCGTACCGTCCTCGGACTGCTCGTCGGGATCGCTCTCGGCCTCGCCGGCGCCGTGATGCAGGCACTCACCAGGAATCCGCTCGCGGAGCCCGGACTGCTGGGGGTCAACGCGGGCGCCGCAGCCGCGGTCGTCTCCGCCATCAGCTTTCTGGACGTCACCTCGATCACGGGCTATGTGTGGTTCGCCTTTCTGGGCGCGGCGGTGGTCTCGGCGCTGGTGTACGTGCTCGGCGGCAGCCGGGGCGCCACCCCCGTGCGTCTCGCGCTCGCGGGTACCGCGGCCACCGCCGCGCTCTTCGGCTATGTCAACGCCGTACAGCTTCTCGACTCGGCGGCCCTGGACCGGCTGCGCTTCTGGACCGTCGGATCGCTCGCCTCCGCCGACATGTCGACCGTGGGCAAGGTGTGGCCGTTCATCGCCGGCGGGGTCGCGCTGGCGCTGCTGATCGCCCGTCCGCTCAACGCCATGGAGATGGGTGACGACACCGCGCGTGCGCTGGGGGCGCGTCCGACGCCGACCCGGATCGCCGCGATGGTCTCCGTCACGCTCCTGTGCGGCGCCGCGACCGCGGCCTGCGGTCCGATCGTCTTCATCGGGCTGATGGTGCCGCACCTCGTCCGCACGATCACCGGACCCGACATGCGGTGGATCCTGCCGTACGCGGCGGTGCTCTCACCGGTCCTGCTGCTGGGCGCCGATGTGGTCGGCCGGGTGGTCGCCAGGCCGTCGGAGCTTCAGGTGGGTATCGTCACCGCGCTGATCGGCGGACCCGTCTTCATCCAGCTCGTACGCCGCAAGAGGATGGCTCAGCTATGACCGGCGCCCGCTTCCGCTCCGGCGCCCGCTTCCGATCCGGCGGCCACTCCGGCGCCCGCTCCGGCCTCCGAGGCCGTTCCGCGGTCCGTACGGTCCGTACGGTCCGAACGCCCGGGGGTCTCTCCGTACGGTTCGACAGCCGCGTGGCCCTGACGCTGCTCCTGCTCACCGTCGCCGCGCTGGGGGCCGGTGTCGTGCTCATCGGCAGCGGCGACTACCCGATGTCCCCCGCGGATGTGGTCGCGACCCTCCTCGGCGACGGTGATCCGGGGCAGGAGTTCATCGTTCAGGAGCTGCGGCTGCCGCGGATCCTGGTCGGGCTGCTCGTCGGGGCGGCGCTCGGCGTCGGCGGCGCGGTCTTCCAGTCCCTCACCCGCAATCCGCTCGGCAGCCCCGATGTGATCGGTTTCGGCCAGGGCGCCACGGTCGGCGCGCTGAGTGTGATCGTGCTTTTCCGGGGCGACGCGCTCGCCGTCGCGGGCGGCGCGGTCGTCGGTGGTGTGCTGACCGGCGTGGGCGTCTATCTGCTGGCGTGGAAGCGCGGGGTGCACGGCTTCCGGCTGGTACTCGTCGGCATCGGTGTCGCCGCGATGCTCACCGCCGCGATCCACTATCTGATCACCAAGGCCGATCTGATCGACGCGACCCGTGCGGTGCTCTGGATGACCGGATCGCTCGACGGGCGCGACTGGGCCCAGGTGTGGCCGCTGCTCGCTGTCTGCGGTGTGCTGATCCCGCTCGTCCTCGGACGCGGCCGGGCGCTGCGCGTGATCGAGATGGGCGACGACGCGGCCTATGCGCTCGGTGTGCGGGTCGAACGGACCAGGGTGCTTCTGATGGGTTCCGCCGTGGTGCTCGTCGCCGTGGCGACGGCCGCCGCGGGGCCGATCTCCTTCGTGGCGCTGAGCGCGCCCCAGCTCGCCCGTCGGCTGACCCGCGCACCGGGCCCCCATCTCGGCCCGGCCGCCGTCATGGGCGCGGTGCTGCTCCTCGTCGCCGACTGGATCGCCACTTCGGCGTTCGGTGACCGTGAGCTGCCCGTCGGTGTGGTGACCGGTGTTCTCGGCGGCTGCTATCTGCTGTGGCTGCTGGTCACCGAGCGCAGGGCGGGCCGCATATGAGACACGAGCGAACGGTCTCGCGACACATGGCCGCAGGACATACGGGGTCGGCACATACAGGGTCGGCACATACGGGGCGGACGCATACGGGGCGGACACATACGGGGCCGGGACACCGGCGACCGGTACGCAGAGGAACGGGACAGGGATGAACCCCGCGGACACCAGGAGCAGGAGCACGACCATGCAGCGCCTCACCGCGGAATCGGTGACCCTCGGCTACGACCAGCGGATCATCGCCCGCGATCTCTCGGTGGAGATCCCCGACCACTCGTTCACGGTGATCGTCGGCCCGAACGCCTGTGGCAAGTCGACCTTGCTGCGCGCGCTCTCCCGGATGCTCAGACCCTCCCAGGGGCGTGTCCTGCTCGACGGCGCGGCCATCCACGGGATGCCCGCCAAGAAGGTCGCCAGGACCCTCGGTCTGCTGCCCCAGTCGTCCATCGCGCCCGACGGGATCACGGTCGCGGATCTGGTGGCGCGCGGCCGCTATCCGCACCAGGGGCTGCTGCGCCAGTGGTCGCCAGAGGACGAGCGGATCGTCGAGGAATCGATGGCTTCGACCGGTGTCGACGAACTGGCTGATCGCTATGTCGATGAATTGTCGGGCGGCCAGCGGCAGCGTGTCTGGATCGCGATGGCCCTCGCCCAGCAGACTCCGCTGCTGCTGCTCGACGAGCCCACCACCTTCCTCGACATCCAGCACCAGATCGATGTGCTCGACCTCTGCGCCGAACTGCACGAGACCCAGGGCCGCACGCTCGTCGCCGTGCTGCACGACCTCAACCACGCGGCCCGCTACGCCACCCATCTCATCGCGATGCGCGACGGGGTGATCGTGGCGGAGGGAACGCCCTCGGAGGTCGTCACCGCCGAGCGTGTGGAGGAGGTCTTCGGTCTGCGCTGCCAGGTCATCGAGGACCCGGAGACGGGCACGCCGCTGGTCGTGCCGGCGGGGCGGCGGGCCCGGCGGGCCGTGCCCGTACCAGCGGAGAAGCCCGTACCGCCGGAGAAGCCCGTACCGCTCCAGAAGTGAGAGCGGGGGCGGGAAGCGGGGAACGGGACTACAACAGCGAGCGCAGACGCAGCAGATCGCGGAAGCCGGCCTCCAGCCTGACCCGTCCCGAGCCCCAGGCGCGGGCGAAGTTCAGCTCGCCCTCGACCAGCGCCACCAGATCGTCGCCCGCCATGGCCAGGGCGATCTGCGCCTTCTGGGGCGGGGGGCCCTGCACGGTGTCGGCCACCACGATCCGGCCGTCCACGAGACGGCCGGTGAACGTGAGGTCCAGATCCGTGATGTGGCAGCTCAGGGAACGGTCCAGCCCGGCCGCGGTGTGGACCTTCCCGTCCGTGCGCGCCAGATCGTCGGAGAGCTTGTCGAGTGCGCCGCGGCACTCCTCCATCGTCGCCATCGTGACCGACGGTACCCCAGGGCTTCGCGGTAGCGTCTGGGCATGAGCGACTCCATGGCGGGACCGGCCGCCGGACCGGCCGAGCGCGAGCCCGGCACCGGGACCGGGACGGCCGGACCTCCCGCGGACGGCCCGGCCGCGCCCGGCCCCCTGGGCGTGGGCACCGTCCCGACCGGCGACGCCGAGGTGGACGGGCTGCTGGCCCGTCTCGCCGACGCCGACCACCTGCCGACGGACGGACATGTCGAGGTGTACGAGGATGTACACCGGGGGCTGCGGGACGCGCTGACCGCGCTCGACGCGCGTCCGGCGCCCCAGGGCCCGCAAGGGCCCCGGCCGCAGGGCCCCCGGTGACCTCTCTCGCGTACGACCACAGGAGCTGAACCGAACGTGGCAGGACTGGCACGCCGCCGTCTCGATGCCGAACTGGTACGCCGTAATCTCGCACGCTCGCGCGAGCACGCGAGCCAGCTCATCGCCGCGGGCCGGGTGACCGTCGGCGGTACCACCGCGACCAAGCCCGCCACCCAGGTCGAGACGAGCGCCGCCGTCGTCGTCACCGCCGACGACGGCGATCCCGACTACGTCTCGCGCGGCGGACACAAGCTCGCGGGCGCGCTGGCGGCCTTCACCCCGCTCGGCCTGGAGGTCCGCGGCCGGCGGGCGCTCGACGCGGGCGCCTCCACCGGCGGTTTCACGGATGTGCTGCTGCGGGCCGGCGTCGGCCATGTGGTCGCGGTGGACGTCGGTTACGGACAACTCGCCTGGTCGCTGCGGAGCGATGAACGCGTCACCGTCAAGGACCGTACGAACGTACGCGAGTTGACGCTCGACGCGATCGAAGGGATGCCTGTGGACCTGGTGGTCGGAGATCTGTCGTTCATTCCGCTCGGGCTGGTGCTGCCGGCGCTGGTGCGCTGCGCCGCACCCGGCGCCGACCTCGTACTGATGGTGAAACCGCAGTTCGAGGTGGGCAAGGAGCGGCTGGGCAGCGGAGGTGTCGTACGCAGTCCCGAGCTGCGCGCGGAGGCCGTACGGGCGGTGGCGCGGCGGGCCGGCGAACTCGGCCTCGGGGTACGGGGGGTCACCGCGAGTCCACTGCCCGGACCATCCGGGAATGTCGAGTATTTTCTGTGGCTCCACGCCGGAGCGCCCGAGCTGGACCCGGCGGACGTCGACCGTGCAGTGGCGGAGGGACCCCGTTGATCACGCAGCCCGCACAGCCCGCACAGCCCACGCAGCCCACGCAGCCCACGCAGCCCACGCAGCCCGTGCGGCCCACGGAGCTCACGCAGTCCGTGCGGCCCACGGAGCTCACGCAGTCCGTGCGGCCCATGGAGGCCACACCTCCCACCCTGATCACCGGGAGCACCCCGGTCACTCCGTCCCCTCGGCACACTCCCGCCACCGAGGCCGCCGTGACCGCCCCGGCGCCCGGGGCCGCGGGCACCCCGGGGCCGGCGAACGCCGACCGCACCGTGTTCCTGCTGGCCCACACCGGCAGGCCCGCGGCGATCCGCAGCGCCGAACTGGTCGTGGACGGACTGGTGCGCAACGGTCTGCGCGTACGGGTCCTGGCCACGGAGGCGAACGATCTGCCGCTGCCGCCCTCCGTCGAGACCGTCCCCGACGCCACCCCCGACGTACTCGACGGCTGCGAGCTGCTGATCGTGCTCGGCGGGGACGGGACACTGCTGCGCGGCGCCGCCTTCGCACGGGCCTCCGGTGTGCCCATGCTCGGGGTCAATCTGGGCAGGGTCGGCTTTCTCGCCGAGGCGGAACGGGACGATCTGGACAAGGTCGTCAACCGCGTGGTCACCCGTGCGTATGAGGTCGAGGAGCGGATGACGATCGATGTCGTCGTGCACAGCAACGGCGATGTCGTCCACAGGGACTGGGCGCTCAACGAGGCGGCCGTGCAGAAGGTCTCGCCCGAGCGGATGCTCGAAGTCGTCCTGGAGATCGACGGCCGGCCCGTCACCGCCTTCGGCTGCGACGGCATCATCTGCGCCACGCCCACCGGTTCGACCGCCTACGCCTTCTCGGCCGGCGGACCGGTCGTCTGGCCGGAGGTCGAGGCGCTGCTGATGGTGCCGATCAGCGCGCATGCCCTGTTCGCGAAGCCGCTGGTCACCTCGCCGACCACGGTGCTGGCGGTGGAGGTGCAGGCGCACACGCCCAACGGAGTCCTCTGGTGCGACGGGCGCAGAACCGTCGAGCTGCCCCAGGGAGCCCGGGTGGAGGTACGCCGCGGCGCCGTCCCCGTACGGCTGGCGCGGCTGCACCACGCGTCCTTCGCGGACCGTCTCGTGGCCAAGTTCGCGCTGCCGGTCTCCGGCTGGCGCGGGGCGCCCCACTGAGGGCGCGCGGCCCACGGCCGGGGGAACCGGGGGTGGGGTCCGTCGCACGGCGGCGCGGAGACCTCGTATGGTCATGACCGTGTTGGAGGAGATGCGGATACGGTCGCTCGGGGTCATCGACGACGCGGTCGTCGAGCTGTCGCCAGGCTTTACCGCGGTGACCGGTGAGACCGGCGCGGGCAAGACCATGGTCGTCACCAGTCTGGGGCTGCTGCTCGGCGGACGCGCGGATCCGGCGCTGGTACGGATCGGCGCCAAGTCGGCGGTCGTGGAGGGCAGGCTCACCATGGCCGCGGGTACGCCCGCGGCCGTACGGGCCGAGGAGGCCGGGGCGGAGCTGGACGACGGAACGCTGCTCGTCAGCAGAACCGTCTCGGCGGAGGGACGCTCACGAGCCCATCTGGGCGGGCGCTCCGTGCCCGTGGGCGTCCTGGCGGAACTGGCGGACGACCTGGTCGCGGTACACGGCCAGACCGACCAGCAGGGGCTGCTGCGGCCCGCGCGGCAGCGGCAGGCCCTCGACCGGTACGCGGGCGACGCGGTCGCCGCGCCCCACGCCGCCTACACGGCGGCCTACCGCAGGCTGCGGGCCGCCGCCACGGAGCTGGAGGAGCTGACCACCCGGGCCCGTGAGCGGGCGCAGGAGGCCGATCTGCTGCGTTTCGGGCTGAACGAGGTCGCGGCCGTGGAGCCGAGGGCGGGGGAGGACACCGAACTCGCCGCCGAGGCGGAACGGCTCGGCCACGCGGAGGCGCTCGCGTCCGCCGCGGCCGTGGCGCACGCGGCGCTCGCGGGCCATCCCGAGGACCCGGAGGGCGTCGACGCGACGACGCTCGTCGCGGGCGCGGGCCGGGCACTGGAGGCCGTACGGTCCCACGACCCGGCGCTCGCCGGGCTCGCCGAGCGGATGGGGGAGATCTCCATCCTGCTGGCGGACGTGGCGGGCGAGCTGGCCGGCTACGCGGACGATCTGGACGCCGACCCGCTGCGGCTGGCCGCGGTGGAGGAACGCCGGGCCGCGCTCACCGGGCTCACGCGCAAGTACGGCGAGGACATCGCCGCCGTGCTGGCCTGGGCCGAGGAGAGCGCCGCGCGGCTGACCGAGCTGGAGAGCGACGACGACCGGATCGCCGACCTGACGGCCGAGCGGGACGGCCTGCGCGACGAACTGTCCGCCCTGGCCCAGGCGCTGACCGACGCCCGTACGGAGGCCGCGGCGCGCTTCGCGGACGCCGTCACGGGCGAGCTGGCCTCGCTGGCCATGCCGCACGCGCGCGTCTCGTTCGACATCCGGCAGGCCGAGGCCGCCGACGAGATGTCCGGCATCGTGGTGGGGGGGCGTTCGGTGGCCTACGGCCCGCACGGGGCCGACGAGGTCGAACTGCTCCTCGCCCCCCACCCGGGCGCCCAGCCCCGGCCGATCGCCAAGGGCGCGTCCGGCGGTGAGCTGTCCCGGGTGATGCTCGCGGTGGAGGTGGTCTTCGCGGGGTCCGATCCCGTGCCGACGTATCTCTTCGACGAGGTGGACGCGGGCGTGGGCGGCAAGGCGGCGGTCGAGGTCGGCCGCCGGCTGGCGAAGCTCGCCAGGTCCGCGCAGGTGGTGGTGGTGACGCATCTCCCGCAGGTCGCGGCCTTCGCGGACCGCCAGCTCCTGGTCGAGAAGACGAACGACGGCTCGGTGACACGGTCCGGGGTGACGGTCCTGGAGGGCGAGGACCGGGTGCGGGAGCTGTCGCGGATGCTGGCGGGGCAGGAGGACTCGGAGACGGCGCGGGCGCACGCGGAAGAACTACTGGCAACGGCGGCCCGAACCATAACGCCTCCCGGCTAGGGGGCCGTGGGTTTCGGGTGCGTTGTGGCCGGGGCCGGTGGTGGTGTGCGGGTTGTGGCCGGGGGTCGTTCCGGGGGCATATCCGGGACGGCATGATGTACGGCGCCCTTGGCGGTGCGTGGGATACGGGCGTCCGGACGCCACACATCACGCTTTAGTGTCCCGGACACGCCCCCTGCACGCCCCCCTTCACCGCCCGCCACCGATCAGGCCCCCGGGGCACCCCGGCACCCGGAGTGCGGCGGGAGGGGGTCGGGGTCGTAGGAGGTGCGTGTTCGGACACTAAAGCGTGATGTGTGCCGCACACGGGCCCGCACCCGGCAACCGGCCCGCACGCGGCGTAAATCATGCCGTCCGGACATGTACCTCCGGAGGCCCCGGCACCCGGCACCACCCACAACCCGCATCCGAAAACCGGCCCCCGCCACCACGCACCCGAAACCACGGCCCCCGCCGGGAGGCGAAGGTCACTCGTGGGGGTGGTCCGCGTTCCCTCGTTGCGGGGCCGGACACAAGAACGACGTCCCCGCGGTGCCGGAACGTGCGTCCGGACTGGCATCCTTGGCCGCAGTCCCCGACGTCTAGCCAGGAGCCTTGACCACGTGACACAACTGCGTACGGTCCAGGTGCTGGGCGGTGGCAGTGCGGGCAGCAGCGCGCACGTTCGATCGTTGGCGGCGGGTCTCGTCGCCCGGGGCGTGCGCGTCACGGTGTGCGCGCCCGTGGACGTCGACCGTGTCTACGACTTCAGCGGGTCGGGGGCGCACCATGTGGCCGTCCCACGGCGCGGGGACCCCTCCTCCGTCGCGACCCTGCGCGCCGCGTGCGCCGGGGCGGACGTGGTGCACGCACACGGGGTGCACGCCGCCGTACGTGCCGCGATCGCGCTCGGCGGCCGGCGGATACCGCTCGTGGTCACCTGGCACACCCGGGGGCAGACCGACGGACCGCGGGGGCATCTTCTGCGGCTGCTGGAGCGAAGGGCCGTCAGGGCGGCGGCCGTTGTGCTCGGCACCTCGTCCGATCTGGTCGACCGGGCCCGCAGCAGAGGGGCGCGCGACGCCCGTCTCGCGCCGGTCGCGCTGCCCGCGTCCCGTCGGCCGGTCGGCGGGCCCGAGAGCAAGGCCCGCGCCGAACTCGGCGCGGTCGAGCGCCCGTTGCTGATGGCCGTGGGCAGCCTCAGACCGGACCAGGGGTACGACACGCTGCTGGACGCGGCCGGGATCTGGCGCGGCCTCGACCCGGCCCCGCTGCTGACCGTCGCGGGGGAGGGCCGGGAGCGGGGGCGGCTCCAGCGCCGTATCGACACCGAGGAACTGCCGGTGCGGCTGATCGGCCGCCGCGACGACATCGCCGAACTCCTCGCCGCCGCCGACATCGCCCTGCTGCCCAGCCGCTGGGAGGCCCGCTCGGTTCTCGCGCAGGAGGCGCTGCGGCTCGGGGTGCCGCTGGTCGCGACGGCGGTGGGCGGCGTTCCCGAGCTGGTGGGTGACGCGGCGGAGCTGGTGCCGTACGGGGACGTGACGGCGCTGTCGGACGCGGTGGTACGGCTCCTCGGTGACCCGGACCGCCGTCGGTGGCTCGCCGCGGCGGGCCGGATCCAGGCGGAGAGCTGGCCGACGGAGGACGAGACCATCGCCCAGGTGCTCTGCGTCTACGACGAACTGGCCTCGTCCCCGCGTCCCACGCGCTGAAGTTTCCCCCGGGCCGCGTCCGGCTATCCCGCGTGGCGTCTGGCCCTCAGTGCGAGGCTCAGTGCCAGGACCGTCTGCGGGTCGTCCAGGTCCGTGCCGAGCAGTTCCGCGATCCGGGCCAGCCGGTTGTACAGCGTCTGGCGGTTCAGATGCAGTTCTCGTGCCGTCTCCGCCTTGCGGCCCGCGTGGTCCAGATAGACCTCCAGGGTGGGCAGCAGCGCGGGCCGGGACGCGCGGTCGTGTGCGCGCAGGGGGCCGATCGCGCGGTCCACGAAGGCCGCCAGGTCCTGATGGTCCCGCAGCCGCCACAGCAGCAGATCGATGTCGAGTCGGCGCGCGTCGTACCAGGGCACCTCGGGCAGGCCCTGCGCCGCCGTCGCGGCCTCCGCCGCGTGCCGCAGTGCCGCGCCCGCCGTCGCCCAGCCGCCCGCGACCCCGACGACCACCACCGGAGGCCGCGCGCCCGCGCGTTCCAGACCGGCCCGCGCCACCCCCGTACGCAGCGCCGTCGCGACCCGGTCGGCCAGCGGCGCACGTTCCGACTCGGAGCGCAGCCCGAGCAGCAGCGGGACCCGGCCCTCCACGGGCCGTACGCCCAGCAGCACCGGAACGCCCACCGAGGACAGTTCCTCCAGCACCGCCCGCGCCAGCGGTGCCCAGGCGCCCGACGGCAGCGGTTCGGGGCCCAGTCGCATCACCACCGGCAGCAGCGGGCCCTCGCCCGGTCTGAAGCCCAGCACCCTGGCCTGCGCGGGCGCGTCCTCGGGGAGGATCCGGCCCTCGGCCAGATCGGTCAGGAAGTCACCGCGGCCACGCGCCGCCAGTTCCTCCTCCTGGCGCGCCTGCATCAGCACGACCGCCAGGATGCCCGCCGCGCGTTCGGCGGCCATGCGGTGCACCGGCAGCGGCGGGGCCGAGACGGCGGGCAGCACCAGCCGGGCCCGTACCGCGCCCGTGCCCCGGCCGGCGCCCGGTACATCCACCAGGACCGCCCCCGTCGGTGGTTCCGCGGCGTGCGACGGCCGCCGTCCGCGCAGCCCCTCCCAGATCTGCAACGGGTCGGCCGCCGCCGGGCCCGCGCCGGGGGCGGCCGCGTACAGCAGTCGCCCGTCCGCCGTCTCCAGGAAGACGGGGTTGCCCGCGAAGTCCGCGAGGATACGGAGCACCCGCGGCACCCCGCCCCCGTCCAGCAGCGCCTCCGTGCACCGCCGGTGGACCTCCTCGGCCCGCCGCAGCAGCGCGTAGTGGCCGTTGACGATCTCGGTGTGCACCTCTTCGGTCACCGCGACGAAGGGCACCTCGCGGTGGAGCTGTACGACCGGCAGCCCGGCCGCGCGCGCCGTCTCCACGAGGGTCGTCGGCAGCCGGTCGAAGCGCGGCCCCAGCTCCACCACCAGCGCCGCGATCCCGCGGTCGGCGAGTTCGCGTACGAAGGTCCGCTGCTCGGCGGGGCGGGTGCCCAGACCGAGGCCGGTGGTGAGCAGCAGCTCCCCGCCCTTGAGCAGCGAGGCGATGTTCGGGACCTCGCCCGCGTGCACCCAGCGCACCGTACGGTCCAGCCGGTCCGCGCAGGCCACGACCTCGGGGAGACCACCGCGCAGTCCCGGCAGTTCCAGCGCCCGCCGTACGGTGATTCCGCCCTGACTGTCCATGACGCCGGAGGCTACCCGCGGTCACGGCCGACGGGAAACGCGAGCGGCGGGGACCGGAGGCGGGAAGGCGAAGGGCCGGGGCGCGGGCGCGTACGCCCCCGTCCCGGCCCTGACCGCCGTCAGCCTCCGTACGCCCCCGAGGCCGTCAGCCGCAGCGCCGTGTCGATCAGCGGCACATGGCTGAACGCCTGGGGGAAGTTCCCGACCTGGCGCTGGAGCCGGGGGTCCCACTCCTCCGCCAGCAGCCCCAGATCGTTCCTGAGCGCCAGCAGCTTCTCGAAGAGCTTGCGCGCCTCGTCCACCCGGCCGATCATCGCGAGATCGTCGGCCAGCCAGAACGAGCAGGCCAGGAAGGCGCCTTCGTCGCCCGCCAGCCCGTCCACGCCCTCGTCCTCGCCGGAGGTCGGGTAGCGCAGGACGAACCCGTCCTCCGTGGACAGCTCGCGCTGGATCGCCTCGATCGTGCCGATCACGCGCTTGTCGTCCGGCGGCAGGAAGCCCATCTGCGGGATGAGCAGGAGCGACGCGTCGAGTTCCTTGGAGCCGTAGGACTGCGTGAAGGTGTTCCGCTCCTTGTCGTACCCCTTCTCGCAGACGTCGCGGTGGATGTCGTCCCGCATCTCGCGCCAGCGCTCCAGCGGCCCGTCCGCCTCGCCGGACTCGATCAGCTTGATCGTCCGGTCGACGGCGACCCAGGCCATCACCTTGGAGTGCACGAAGTGCCTGCGCGGACCGCGCACCTCCCAGATGCCCTCGTCCGGCTGGTCCCAGTGCTTCTCCAGATACCGGATCAGCTTGAGCTGGAGCACCGACGCGTAGTCGTTACGGGCCAGGCCCGTCATATGGGCGAGGTGCAGCGCCTCGGTGACCTCGCCGTACACATCGAGCTGGAGCTGGTGCGCGGCGCCGTTGCCCACCCGGACCGGTCCCGAGCGCTCATAGCCGGGCAGCCAGTCCAGCTCGGCCTCGCCCAGCTCCCGTTCGCCCGCGATCCCGTACATGATCTGGAGGTTCTCCGGGTCGCCGGCGACGGCGCGCAGCAGCCACTCGCGCCAGGCACGGGCCTCCTCGCGGTAGCCGGTGCGCAGCAGCGAGGAGAGGGTGATCGCGGCGTCGCGCAGCCAGGTGTAGCGGTAGTCCCAGTTCCGTACGCCGCCGATCTCCTCCGGCAGCGACGTCGTCGGGGCGGCCACGATCCCGCCGGTCGGCGCGTAGGTCAGGGCCTTGAGCGTGATCAGGGAACGGACCACCGCCTCGCGGTACGGGCCGTGGTACGTACAGTGCTCGACCCACTCGCGCCAGAAGTCGGACGTCGCCTCCAGCGACCCCTCGGGGTCGGGCAGCGCGGGCGGCTGCCGGTGCGAGGGCTGCCAGCTGATCGTGAAGGCGATCCGGTCGCCCGGCGCCACGGTGAAGTCGGAGTAGGTGGTGAGGTCCTTGCCGTAGGTCTCCGCCGTGGTGTCCAGCCAGACCGAGTCGGGTCCGGCGACGGCGACCGTGCGGTTGTCGACCTTGTGCACCCACGGCACCACGCGCCCGTAACTGAAGCGCATCCGCAGCGCGGAGCGCATGGGCACCCGGCCGCTGATGCCCTCCACGATCCGGATGACCTGCGGGGCACCGTCGCGTGGCGGCATGAAATCCGTCACGCGCACCGTGCCGCGCGGGGTGTCCCACTCGGACTCCAGGATCAGTGAGTCCCCGCGGTAGCGGCGCCTGGCCGCCCGCGGCGGCGCGGAGCCGGCGGGGTGTGCGGGGCCCAGCCGCCAGAAACCGTGCTCATCGGTGCCGAGCAGTGCCGCGAAAACGGCGTGCGAGTCGAAGCGGGGCAGGCACAGCCAGTCGACTGTGCCGTCCCGGCAGACCAGGGCGGCGGTCTGCATATCTCCGATGAGTGCGTAATCCTCGATGCGCCCGGCCACGTGCATCTCCAGTCGAACGGCCATGTCCGCCCCGCGGGGCGCGTACTTCGGTCAAGAGTCGTTGACGAGCTCATCTTCCGGGAAATCGGGCGGGGTGTGCCGATGCCGGCCGGACTCGGCAGCGAACGTCCGAGCAGGATACGACGCACCTGGGACTTCTGCGCCACGGTCCCGGCAACATCGGTCCGACGAACATCGTGGCCAAGGGTGACCCGGGGACAAAGAGTGACACGGGTGAAGGGATGGAGGCGCGTGGCCGGAACCGGCCTCGTCGCGTCGCTGATACCCTGGTAGCCCGTGGACCGGTGGACTCCCTGCGACGCACAAGGGGCCCCGAACCCGCAGCGACGGAAGTCCCTCCCCTCTTCGGCGGGGACACCGGTACGCACCTCAGACCGCGACCACGGGAGCCCCCTCTTGGCCATGCCGACCCGATCCTCGACTTCCTCGACGACCAAGCACATCTTCGTCACCGGGGGCGTCGCATCCTCCCTCGGCAAGGGCCTGACCGCCTCCAGTCTGGGTGCGCTGCTCAAGGCGCGCGGCCTGCGGGTCACCATGCAGAAGCTCGACCCGTATCTGAACGTCGACCCCGGCACGATGAACCCGTTCCAGCACGGTGAGGTGTTCGTCACCAACGACGGTGCCGAGACCGACCTGGACATCGGCCACTACGAGCGTTTCCTCGACGTGGACCTCGACGGCTCCGCCAATGTCACCACCGGCCAGGTCTACTCCCAGGTCATCGCCAAGGAGCGGCGCGGGGAGTACCTGGGCGACACGGTTCAGGTCATCCCGCACATCACCAACGAGATCAAGCACCGCATCCGGCGGATGGCGACCGACGAGGTCGACGTCGTGATCACCGAGGTCGGCGGCACGGTCGGCGACATCGAGTCGCTGCCGTTCCTGGAGACCGTCCGCCAGGTGCGCCACGAGGTCGGCCGCGACAACGTCTTCGTCGTCCATATCTCGCTCCTGCCGTACATCGGCCCCTCCGGGGAGCTGAAGACCAAGCCCACCCAGCACTCCGTGGCCGCCCTGCGCAACATCGGTATTCAGCCGGACGCGATCGTCCTCCGCGCCGACCGTGACGTGCCGCTGTCGATCAAGCGCAAGATCTCGCTGATGTGCGATGTCGACGAGGCGGCGGTGGTGGCCTGCGTGGACGCCAAGTCGATCTACGACATCCCCAAGGTGCTGCACACCGAGGGCCTGGACGCCTATGTCGTACGGAAACTGGATCTGCCGTTCCGCGATGTGGACTGGACGGTCTGGGACGATCTGCTGGACCGGGTCCACAACCCCGACCACGAGGTGACCGTCGCGCTGGTCGGCAAGTACATCGATCTGCCCGACGCGTATCTGTCGGTGACCGAGGCGCTGCGCGCGGGCGGGTTCGCCAACAAGGCGCGGGTCAAAGTGAAGTGGGTCACATCGGACGACTGCAAGACCCCGGCGGGCGCGGCACGGCAGCTCGGCGATGTCGACGGGATCCTGATCCCCGGCGGCTTCGGGGAGCGCGGGGTCACCGGCAAGGTCGGCGCGATCCAGTACGCGCGGGAGAACGGGGTCCCGCTGCTCGGGCTGTGTCTGGGGCTCCAGTGCATCGTCATCGAGGCAGCGCGCCATGTGGCCGGGATCCCGGACGCCAACTCCACGGAGTTCGACTCCGCCACCGCGCATCCGGTGATCTCCACGATGGAGGAGCAGCTCGCCTACGTCGAGGGCGCCGGTGATCTGGGCGGCACGATGCGCCTCGGCCTCTACCCGGCGAAGCTCGCCGAGGGGTCGATCGTGCGCGAGGTGTACGGGGACCAGCCGTATGTGGAGGAGCGCCACCGGCACCGCTACGAGGTCAACAACGCCTATCGCGCGGAGCTGGAGAAGAAGGCCGGTCTGGTCTTCTCGGGCACCTCGCCGGACAACAAGCTGGTCGAGTACGTCGAATACCCCCGCACCACGCACCCCTATCTGGTCGCCACCCAGGCACATCCGGAGCTGCGGTCCCGGCCGACCAGGCCGCACCCCCTCTTCGCCGGTCTGGTGAAGGCCGCGGTGGAGCGCCGCCGGGGCGGTCGGCCGGATTCGGCGGAGCGCGTGAGCGCCGAGGCGTAGGCGATACGGTGGGAGCCGGGGTCACGGGTCCTTTTCAGAATCCTTGCCCCGGTTTCCGCGTGTGCGCGCTGTGTGGGAGGACGCTTTCATGACCATCAAGGACGCCCCCGAGGAATGGCGGGTCACCGCCACCAGGACGCCCTTCCGCGGCAACAAGACCAGCGTCCGTACGGACGATGTGGTCATGCCCGACGGCACGGTCGTGTCA
Organism: Streptomyces sp. NPDC002018; assembly: GCF_042890865.1. Lineage (NCBI taxonomy): Bacteria > Bacillati > Actinomycetota > Actinomycetes > Kitasatosporales > Streptomycetaceae > Streptomyces > Streptomyces sp. NPDC002018. The sequence goes on along the minus strand of NZ_JBIASO010000011.1, from coordinate 281,080 downwards.
CGCGACTACCAGGTCCACCCCGGCTCCGTGGCGATCCTCGCGGTGGACGACCAGGACCGGGTGGTGGTCCTGCGCCAGTACCGGCACCCCGTACGCCAGAAGCTGTGGGAGATCCCGGCCGGGCTGCTCGACGTCCCGGGGGAGAACCCGCTGCACGCGGCGCAGCGGGAGCTGTACGAGGAGGCCCATGTCAAGGCCGAGGACTGGCGGGTGCTGACGGACGTCTACACCACGCCGGGCGGCTGTGACGAGGCGGTACGGATCTTCCTCGCCCGCGATCTGGCGGAGGCGGAGGGGGAGCGCTTCGTGGTCTCCGACGAGGAGGCCGACATGGAGCTGGCACGGGTGCCGCTGAAGGAGCTGACCCGGGGCGTGCTCGCGGGGGAGCTGCACAACAACTGTCTGGCCGTGGGGGTGCTGGCGTTCGGCGCGGCCCTGGCGGGTGACGGCGTCGAGGCGCTGCGGCCCGCGGACGCTCCCTGGCCCGCCCGCCCGTTCGTATCCTGAGCCGGGGAGGCCCCTGCTCCTGAGCCAGGGATGCTCATGCTCCTGAGCCGGGGATGCTCCTGCGCGGACTCCCCTTCCCGGGGCTCCGTCCGCCGGTACCGTTGTTCCTTCCGCCGGTTGAGCGGTCGCTCGATCTGACGATACGACTGATCCGATCGGGGGATCGGTCGGCCGTGCTCCACCGGATCCGTCGCGGAGAGTGAACTACGCTCGCACCGCCCGTGCGGAGATCCGCCGGGCTCGGCTCGTGCGCAGGCGGACGGGAGCGTGGCCCGTGACGGATCAGGCGGTGGATGTGGGCGGCCCCGGCCGTACGGGTTCCACGGGGAAGAGCGGCGGCTCCACCGACGCCCCCGCGGGCGCCGCGGCGGTGAACGAGACCGATCGTCCGTCGGGCAAGCGCCGCGGCCGGTCCAGGACGGCCGTGGCGAAGGCCCCGAAGGGCGGCTCCAAGACGAAAGGCGCGGCCCGGGTGAAGCTCCCGGAGAGTCCCGAGGACGCGATCGGTGACACCCCCGCCGCCGTCACGGAGGGTGAGCCCCCGGCGGTCAAGCGGCGCCGCCTCCCCCTGCTGAGACGCCGTACCACCGCGGCCGCTGCCGTGTCCCCCTCCGGGAACGACGACGATGCCGCCGCCGTGAGCGATGCCGTCGCGAACGAGCCCGCCGTCAGCGAGCCCGCCATGAGTGAGCCCGCCGCCAACGAGCCTGCTCCGCGCGAGGCCGCCGTCCGTGAGCCCGCCGTCCGTGAGCCCGCCGCGCGTGCGGCGGCCGTGAGCGAGCGCGCCGTGGGCGGGAAGCCCGTGAGTGATCCCTCGGCCGCCCTGGACTCCGTGTCCGTCGCGACAGCCGCCGAGGAGACCGGCCTCCCGGCCGGACCGCCGGTACCGGCCGAAGCGGTCGGACCGTCCGTCCCGGCCGGGGCCGGGGTGTCCCGGACGGGCGCCGGATCCGGTACGGACCGGGCCGCCACCGAGCCCCCCGGTGCCCTCGCGGGAGCCACCGGAACGGAAGGCGCCGACGGGGCCGGAGAGGCCGGTGAGAGCGCGGAGGCCGAGGCGGCTGCCACCGGGCACGGGACCCGTGAGACCGTGATCACCCCGGGGAGCACGGCAGCCGTCGGCGGGTCCGCCTCGGGATCTACCGAGGCCGAGCTGGACGAGGACATGGCAGCGCTCTACGACGAGGTCGGGCCCGACGACGACGAGGAGGAGGCCCCTGTGGCGCGGGGCGTGACCCGCCCCGCCGGTGGTGGCCCCACCGGCCCCGGCGGCGGGCCGGGACGCGGCACCGCCGGACTCCACGGCATCGCCTCCCAGCCCTCGCCGGGCGCGGCGCGCGGCGGGGCGACCGCCCCGGCGTTCTTCGGCCGGCTGCGGGAACTGAAGGCCCTGCGCGGCGACATCGAGCGCGCCGGGCTCAACACCCTCTCCGGACGCAAGGAGCCGCGCGCCCGGGTGCTGCTGATCGCCGGGCGCCCCGGCTCCGGCCGTACCGCGCTCGCGGAGGAACTGGCCGGACAGCTCCGGGACGGCTACCCGGACGGGATCGTCAGGGTCCGGCTGACCGAGCCCGGGGGAGAGCCCGTCCCCACCGAGCGCGCGGCCCGTGCGATCCTCGGCGCGTTCGGGATCACCACCCCGCCCGGCGCCGGGGAGGACGAGCTGTCCGAGATGGTGCGGGAGGCGCTGGCCGTACGGCGGGTGCTGCTGTTCCTCGACGAGGCCGCCGACGCCGAGCAGGTCGACCCGCTCGTGCCCGACAACCCGGACTGCCTGGTCATCGCTGTCGCGCAGGGCCCGCTCACCGGGATCCCCGATGTCCGCCCGTGCACGCTCGGCGGGATGGACGCGAAGGCCGCCATCGAACTGCTCACGCGCTTCACCGGGGCGGTCCGGATCACCGTCGATCCACAGGCCGCCGAGTCCCTCGCCGAGGAGTGCGGCGGCCAGCCCGCCGCGCTCGTCCTGATCGGCGGCTGGCTCGCCGCCCGCCCCACCGCTTCCGTCGCCGACGCCACCAAGCGGCTGCGCGCCCTCCCGCACGACCCCGAGCGGCCGGTCGGCGACCGGCCGCTCGCCCGCGCCTTCCGGCTCGTGTACGAGACGCTGCCGCCGTCCGTCGCCCGGAGCCTGCGGCTGCTCTCACTCGCCCCGGCGGGGCTCGTGGACGCGCACACCGCGTCGGCGCTGGCCGGCTGCTCGGTGTCGGCCGCCAGGACCGCGCTGCGCGACTTCACGGCCCTGGGGCTGCTGCGCGGGCCCGTCGGCCCGGCGGCGGACGACCGGACCGGGGACGACGACCGGACCGGGGACGACCAGTATCTGGTGCCCGGCTGTCTGCTCCCGCTGCTGCGCGATCTGAGGGAGAAGCACGACCGCGAGGCCGAGGTGCAGCTCGCGCGGGCGCGGATGCTGGAGCGGACCGTACGGCTGCTCCAGTCCTGCCGGGCCATCACGGAGCCCGACGGCTCCCCGGCCCGTAAGCGGCTGGCCGGACTGCCCCGCTCGCTGCGCTACCCGAACACCGCCGCCGCGGCCGGGTGGCTGGACTCACGGGAGCCCGCCCTGCTGGCCTCCGCCCGGCTCGCGGTCGCCGACGGAGAGCTGGACACCCTGGCCCGCCGGCTGATCGCCGCGCTGGTCCGCGCGCTGGCCGCGCACCGCGGCACCGAGGCGGCGGCCCCCGAGCTGTACGGCCTCCATCAGCTCGTCCTCGACATCGCGGAGCGGCGCGAGCTGCACCGGGAGCAGGCCGCCGCGCTGCTGAACATCGGAGATCTGGACGCCCGGACGGGCCGCACCCAGGACGCGCTCGCCCGCTACCGGGCCGCGCTGGACGCCGGACGGGCCGCGAACGATCTCTACGCGACCGGCCGCGCGATGGAATCCGTAGGAGGCGCGTACCAGGACCTCCAGGACTGGCAGCGGGCCGCCGACTGGTACGGAAGGGCGCTCGCCCAGCGGCTCAGCCGGGGCGAGCGCGCCGACGAGGCGAGGCTGTACGGGCGGCTCGGCACCGTCCACACCTACGCGGGCCACTACGGGGAGGCGCTGCGGAGCTGGCGGGCCGCCGTGGCCGGCTACCGCCGGCTGCGCGATCTGCCGGGCCAGGCACGCGCGTTGAGCGAGGCGGCGCGGGTCCAGGAGTACGCGGGCCGGCCGCAGGAATCGCTGGAGACCTGTCAGGAGGCGGTGGAGTGGGCGCGGCTGGCCGGGGACGTACGGCTCCAGGCCGCGCTCCAGCTCCGGGTGGCGGACACGCTGGACCGGCTCGGCGACCCGACCGCGGCCAGGCTGCATCGCGCGACGGCCGATCGGCTTCTGGAAACGGAAGGAAACACCTACGAAATCCGCGGCACTTCGGCTGGCGAATAATGCTTTGCAAGGCTGGACAGCGGGAAATCCTTCATTAGACTGGCTCTGCCGCAACTGGACGCGGTGTGTCCCGGTGCGCTTCCCCGCGCCCCGGTCCCCCTGGCATTGCCCCCGCAATCCCCTGAGCCAAGGACCGTGATCTGCCGTGCTGGTCGGTATCCCCCGTGAGGTCAAGAACAACGAGTTCCGGGTGGCCATCACCCCCGCCGGTGTGCACGAGCTGGTGCGCCACGGCCATGAGGTCGTCATCGAGCGGAACGCCGGCGCCGGCTCCTCGATCACGGACGACGAGTTCGGCGCGGCGGGCGCGCGGATCCTGGCCACCGCGGACGAGGTCTGGGCCGCCGCCGATCTGCTGCTGAAGGTCAAGGAGCCGATCGCGGAGGAGTACCACCGGCTCCGCAAGGGCCAGACGCTCTTCACCTATCTCCATCTCGCGGCCTCCCGCGCCTGCACCGACGCCCTGCTGGACTCGGGCACCACGGCCATCGCGTACGAGACGGTCGAGACCGCCAACCGGGCGCTGCCGCTGCTCGCCCCGATGTCCGAGGTCGCCGGCCGGCTGGCCCCGCAGGTCGGCGCGTACCACCTGATGCGCTCGGCCGGCGGCCGCGGTGTCCTGCCGGGCGGTGTGCCGGGCACGGCGGCGGGCCGGGCCGTGGTCATCGGCGGCGGGGTCTCCGGCTGGAACGCCACCCAGATCGCCGTCGGCATGGGCTTCCACGTGACCCTGCTCGACCGTGACATCAACAAGCTGCGCGAGGCCGACCGGATCTTCGGCACCAGGGTGCAGACCATCGTCTCCAACGCCTTCGAACTGGAGCGTGCGGTCGTCGAGGCGGACCTCGTCATAGGGGCCGTGCTCATCCCCGGCGCGAAGGCGCCGAAGCTCGTCACGAACGGGCTTGTCGCCAAGATGAAGCCCGGAAGTGTACTTGTCGACATTGCGATTGATCAGGGCGGCTGCTTCGAGGATTCGCGCCCGACGACCCACGCCGAGCCGACCTTCCCCGTCCACGGCTCGGTCTTCTACTGCGTCGCCAATATGCCGGGCGCCGTACCGCACACCTCCACATACGCCCTGACCAACGCCACGCTGCCGTACATCGTGGAGCTGGCGGACCGCGGCTGGGCGGACGCGCTGCGCCGTGATCCCGCCCTCGCCAAGGGGCTCAACACCCATGAAGGCCAGGTGGTTTACCGCGAGGTGGCCGAGGCCCATGGACTGGATCACGCCGAATTGAGTGCGCTTCTGGGCTGATGCGTCAACGCGCGTCGTCAACATCACGCCAGCGGCCGGACCTTGATCGGCGGGGTCCGGCCGGACGTGTGCCCGAGGGGCTCCGAACTCCGGGTCAACTCGCCTCGAACGTAACCTTTTCACCGATTCGCCGAGCCGCGAAACGTGTGCGCCATGCCTTGATGAGAGGCTTGTGCGCCCTTGACAGAGGGATGTTCCGTTGCCGACACATCGGGCCGGGTCCGGCGGATTGTGTTGCTGCGGACCGGTGACACGCCATAGAGTCGCCAACCGTCGGCATGGTGCCACGCTGACCTATCGATAAGTTTCCTGGTCCCGTCCAAGGAGGTAAGACGACTTGTGAATGAGTCGACATTTACTCCCGGGGGTGGTCAACCAGGAATGCCGGTGAGGGGCCAGAGCCCGTCGTCCGGGTTCGAGGCTGTCGGCTCCGTAGCTGTCCGCACCTTCGCCACCCACCAGCACATGACGACAGCCCACCAGATGATGGACGGCCAACACGTGAACGCCATGGCCGGCAACGAGGGTGGCCGAGAGTCCACCCCATTCGCCGACTACGACGAGGTGCCCGAGGGGCACTTCTACGACCCCGACGCCGAGTACGAGCCGGATCCCGAGTACGCGGCCACCCTCGCCCCCGACGCCGCACGCCAGCGCCGTGAGCGGATCGGCCCGACCGGGCGTCCCCTGCCGTACTTCCCGATTCCGGGCCCGCTGACCGATCATGGCCCCGCGACGATCATCGCGATGTGCAACCAGAAGGGCGGCGTCGGCAAGACGACGTCGACCATCAACCTGGGCGCCGCGCTCGCGGAGTACGGCAGGCGTGTGCTGCTCGTCGACTTCGACCCGCAGGGAGCCCTCTCGGTCGGTCTCGGCGTGAATCCGATGGAGCTGGACCTCACCGTCTACAACCTGCTCATGGAGCGGGGCATGGCGGCCGACGAGGTCCTCCTGAAGACCGCCGTGCCCAACATGGACCTGCTGCCCAGCAATATCGACCTCTCGGCCGCCGAGGTGCAGCTCGTGAGCGAGGTCGCGCGCGAGTCCACGCTCCAGCGGGCGCTGAAGCCGCTGATGCAGGACTACGACTACATCGTGATCGACTGTCAGCCGTCGCTCGGTCTGCTGACCGTGAACGCGCTGACGGCCGCGCACAAGGTGATCGTGCCGCTGGAGTGCGAGTTCTTCGCGCTGCGCGGGGTGGCCCTGCTCACCGAGACGATCGAGAAGGTCCAGGAGCGGCTCAACCCGGAGCTGGAGCTGGACGGCATCCTCGCCACGATGTACGACTCCCGTACGGTGCACAGCCGGGAGGTCCTCGCGCGGGTCGTCGAGGCCTTCGACGATCACGTGTACCACACGGTGATCGGGCGGACCGTGCGCTTCCCGGAGACCACGGTCGCCGGTGAGCCCATCACCACGTACGCCTCGAACTCCGTCGGCGCCGCCGCGTACCGCCAGCTCGCCAGGGAGGTGCTCGCCCGGTGTCACGCCGAGTGAGTCTGCCCGGGGCCGACGAGCTGTTCCGTACGACCGGGGGGACGGCGCTCCAGTCCTCCTCGCCCGCGGACCGCCGCCGGAACGCCAACGGCGAGCCGCGGGTGCCCGCTCCGGCGGGGGAGAGCGACCCGGCGGGCGAGCCGGGGGCGCCGGGACAGACCGCGTCGGCTTCCGCCGCGCCCGCTCAGGCCCCGGCTCCCGCGGACGAGCACTCCGCCGCCGCCTCGGACACCGCGGAAGCGCCCCGGAGCCGTACGGCGGGCGCGGAGCAGGCCGCCAACGCCGTGAAGGGACGCCGGACCCAGGAGTCCGGTGTTCCGGGGCCCGCGCCGTCCGGCGGCCAGCAGCGCCGCCGGGGGCGGGGCGCCAACCGCCGCCCCAGCGGGCGCGAACGGCACGACGAGAAGATCACGGTCTATGTCTCGGCCGAGGAACTGATGGACCTGGAGCACGCACGGCTGGTACTGCGCGGCGAGCACGGCCTCGCCGTGGACCGCGGACGGATCGTCCGCGAGGCGGTCGCGGTGGTCCTCGCGGACCTCGAATCGCGCGGCGACGCGAGCATCCTCGTTCGGCGCCTGCGCGGGCGCTGAGGGTAGCCTGCGCGGGCAGTACCTCCGCTCCCCGCCCCCAGGACCCCGATGCCCCCGCCCTCTTCCTCCGCCCGCCGCCCCCTGGGGCGCGGCCCAGGCGTGCCGCCCCCCGCGCCGGCGGCCCCCGAGGAGAGCAACGGGCCCCCGGAGCCTCCGGAGCCCCCCAACTCCACAGCGCCCGCCCCCGAGGCCGCCGAGCCCGCCCCTGACGCGCCCGAGGCCGCCGGGCCCGAGGCCATCGAGCCTGCCCCTGAGGCCGCCGACGCCGACGCGCCGGGGAGCGTCGCCGAGCCCGAGCCCGAGCCCGCTGCCCCCGAGCCCGCTGCCGCCGGGCCCGAGACGGAGCGCGAGACCGCCGGGTCCGCGCCCCCCTTCGGGACCACCCCGCCCGCACCCAGGGCCGGCCCGTCGGGCCCCGTCGGGGCCGGTGCCGGCGAGACCGCCGGGACCGCCGCCGACGACGGGCGGTTCACCGTACGGCTGGCGAACTTCGAGGGCCCGTTCGACCTGCTGCTCCAGCTCATCTCGAAGCACAAGATGGATGTGACCGAGGTCGCGCTGTCCCGGGTGACCGACGAGTTCATGGCCCATATCCGGGCCATGGGCCCCGACTGGGACCTCGACCAGACCACCGAGTTCCTCGTGGTCGCCGCCACCCTGCTGGATCTGAAGGCCGCCCGGCTGCTGCCCGCCGCCGAGGTGGAGGACGAGGCCGATCTCGCACTGCTGGAGGCACGGGACCTGCTGTTCGCGCGGCTGCTCCAGTACCGCGCGTACAAGCAGGTCGCGGCGATCCTCGACGCCCGGCTGGTCGCCGAGGCGCGGCGCTACCCCCGTACCGTCGGACTGGAGCCCCACCACGCCGCCCTGCTCCCCGAGGTCGTGATCAGCGTCGGGCCCGAGGGGTTCGCCGCGCTCGCCGTGAAGGCGATGCAGCCGAAGCCCAGGCCCCAGGTGTACGTCGACCACATCCACGCGCCGCTCGTCTCCGTACGGGAGCAGGCGGGGATCGTCGTCGCACTGCTGCGGGAGCGCGGGGAGGCCAGCTTCCAGGCGCTCACCGCGGACGCCGCCGACACCCTCACCGTCGTGGCGCGCTTCCTGGCCCTGCTGGAGCTGTACCGGGAGCGGGCGGTCTCCCTGGGCCAGGAGGAGGCCCTCGGCCCGCTCATGGTCCGCTGGACGGGCGGGGACGGCGACGAGGTGCCGGCCGTGACCGACGAATTCGACCGTGCGGCCGGGGACGCCGAGGACGCAGGGGCCGCCGAGGACGCCGGGGAAGCTGAGGAGAAGGTGTGAGCGAGCAGCAGTCACGTACCGTCGCGGAACTCGATCTCAGGCCCGCCCTGGAGGCGGTCCTCATGGTCGTCGACGAGCCCGCCACCGAGGAGCATCTCGCCAAGGTCCTCGACCGTCCCCGGCGGGCCGTCGCCGACGCGCTGCGGGAACTGGCCGACGAGTACACCGTCCAGCGCCGGGGCTTCGAACTGCGGCTGGTCGCGGGCGGCTGGCGGTTCTACACCCGGCCCGAGTACGCGGAGGCCGTCGAGGGCTTCGTGCTCGACGGCCAGCAGGCCCGGCTCACCCAGGCCGCGCTGGAGACCCTCGCGGTCGTCGCGTACCGCCAGCCCGTGAGCCGCTCGCGGGTCTCCGCGGTACGGGGAGTGAACTGTGACGGGGTCATGCGCACCCTGCTCCAGCGCGGGCTGGTCGAGGAGGCGGGCACGGAACCCGAAACAGGTGCGATCCTGTACAGGACGACGAACTACTTTTTGGAGCGGATGGGCCTGCGGGGCCTGGACGAACTTCCGGAACTCGCGCCCTTCCTCCCCGAGGCGGACGCGATCGAGGCCGAGAGCCAGGAAGGTGTTCCGTCGTTCGATCCGGACGCACCGGACACCGACGCAGACGACAAGACGGAACTTTGATGCGAAGCAGTGGCAGGAACAGCGGAAGCGGCAACAGGAACGGTGGAGGCGGGAGCGGCGGCGGCAACCGGAACGGCCGGGACGACCGGAACGGCCGGGACGACCGGGGCGGCCGGGGCGCCGGCGGCGGCCACGGAACCGGCGGCGGTCGCGGCACCGGTGGCGCCCGTGGTACCGGTGGCGGCCGGAGCGCCGGCGGCTCCTGGAGTGCCGACGGTGGCCGGGCGGCCGATGGCGGCCGGGACGACCAGCAGAAGCGGCCGTCGCGCCCGCGTCCCGAGGAGCGCCGCTACGATGTCGGCCGCTCGGGCCCGACCGGCGGTTCCGGCGCGTCCGGCGCCCCCGGTGGCGCGCGCCGTTCCGGCCGCCCCGGTGAGACCGGCGGTTCCTCCGGCGGCGACTCCCGTCAGGGCGGAGCCCGGGGCGCGGCGGCCCGTGGCGGTGCCAAGGGCGGTCCCCGGTCCCCGCAGAGCGCCGGCGGCCGGGGCGGCCCGCGCCGCGGTGCCGCCTCCCGCCCGCGTGAGCTGGACGCCAAGATCGAGCAGCGCAACCGCGACCGGTACGCGGAGCGGCCCTCCGTCAAGACGCCGAGGACGAACCCCGGCGCCGAGCAGGAGGGCGAGCGGCTCCAGAAGGTCCTCGCCCGCGCCGGCATGGGTTCGCGCCGCGCCTGCGAGGAGCTGATCGAGCAGGCCCGCGTGGAGGTCAACGGCGAGATCGTGCTGGAACAGGGCATGCGGGTCGACCCGGAGAAGGACGAGATCAAGGTCGACGGGCTGACCGTGGCGACCCAGTCGTATCTCTTCTTCGCGCTGAACAAGCCGGCCGGCGTCGTCTCCACGATGGAGGACCCGGACGGCCGCCAGTCCCTCGGCGACTATGTGACCAACCGTGAGACCCGGCTCTTCCATGTCGGCCGGCTCGACACGGAGACCGAGGGCATCATCCTGCTCACCAACCACGGTGAGCTGGCGCACCGCCTCACGCACCCCAAGTACGGCGTCAAGAAGATCTATCTGGCCGCGATCCAGGGCCCGTTGCCCCGCGATCTGGGCAAGCGGCTCAAGGACGGCATCCAGTTGGAGGACGGCTACGCCAAGGCCGACCACTTCCGTGTCGTCGAGAACACCGGCAAGAACTACCTGGTGGAGGTCACCCTCCACGAGGGCCGCAAGCACATCGTCCGGCGGATGCTCGCCGAGGCGGGCTTCCCGGTCGACCGGCTCGTCCGGACGTCCTTCGGGCCGATCCCGCTGGGCGACCAGAAGTCCGGCTGGCTGCGCCGTCTCACCAACACCGAGGTCGGCATGCTGATGAAGGAAGTGGGGCTGTGACCCCGGGATGCGCGCCCGGACGGTGACCCGCCCCCGGGCGGTGCCTCGCCGGGCGGTGCGCCCCGAGCGGTGCGCTCCTGAGCGGTGCGCTCCTGAGTGGTGCGTGACGAGGAAAGAGCCCGTGGCCCCGGCCGCGGGCTCTTTCCTCTTGTCCGGGGCCTTCGCCGACCTTTATAGTCAGGATGACTCTTAAGGAGGCGGGCGTGAGCCTCGCGGACTTCCTCGATCCCTTGCAGCGTCCACTGCTGACTGTTCTGGACACCCCGGTGAGCTGGACCGAGGTGCTCGGGTTCGGCAGCGGCGCGCTCTGCGTATGGCTCGTGGCCCGCCAGCACCTGGCCAACTGGCCGATCGGCATCGCCAACAACCTCTTCTTCATCCTGCTGTTCGCCCAGGCGGGCCTGTACGCCGACGCGGGGCTACAGGTCGTCTTCATCACCCTCGCCGCGTACGGCTGGTGGACCTGGACCCACGGGGGTGGACCAGGCTCGTCCCTGCCGGTGCGGCGCACGACGCGCACCGAATGGAGCCGGCTCGTCGCGGCGGGGGTGGTGGGGACACTCGGGCTGACGCTGCTCCTCGACCGGGCCACCGATTCGACCGTGCCCTTCTGGGACGCCCTGACCACCGGGCTCTCCCTGATGGCGACCTACGGACAGTGCCGCAAGCGGCTGGAGTCGTGGTGGCTGTGGATCGCGGCGGACCTCGTCTACATCCCGCTCTACGCGCACAAGGACCTCTATCTGACCTCGCTGCTCTACATCGGCTTCCTGGCCCTGTGCGTGGCCGGGCTGCGCAACTGGTCCAGGGATCTCGCGCCGGCGCCGTCCCGGCCCGCCGGGGCGAACGCCGTATGAGCGCGGACGGGACGGGCACCCGGGGACCGAGCGGCTTCGGACACGGCCTGGTGCTCGGCAAGTTCTATCCGCCGCACGCGGGCCACCACCATCTCGTACGGACCGCGCGGGACCGCTGCGCCCGGCTGACCGTGCTGGTCTGCGCCTCCTCGGTGGAGTCGGTGCCGCTGGCCGACCGTGTCCGCTGGATGCGCGAGATCCATCCGGACGTACGGGTCGTGGGAGCCGTCGACGACATCCCCGTGGATCTGGCCGACCCCGCCGTCTGGGACGCGCACCTGGCCGTCTTCCGGGCGGCCGTGCCCGAGCGGGTGGACGCCGTCTTCACCTCGGAGCCGTACGGGGAGGAACTGGGGCGGCGGTTCGGTGCCGAGTCCGTCCTCGTCGACCAGGACCGTACGGCCTTCCCGGTCTCGGGAACGGCCGTACGCAAGGACCCCGTCGGCTGCTGGGACTTCCTCGCGGCGCCCGTACGCGCGGCGCTGACGCGCCGGGTCGTGGTGCTCGGCGCCGAGTCCACCGGCACCACCACGCTGGCGCTCGCGCTGGCCGGGCACTACCGGGGGCGCGGCGGAGTCTGGGCGCGGACCCGGTACGTACCGGAGTACGGACGGGAGTTCAGCGCGCGCAAGCTGGCCGCCCTGCGCGCCCGGAGGCCGGGGGCGCGGTGGGCGGATGTCACGTTCACGCCGGAGGAGTTCCCGCTGATCGCCGCGCGGCAGAACGCGCTGGAGGACGAGGCGGCGCGGGCGGGATCGCCCGTGCTCTTCTGCGACACGGACTCGTTCGCCACCACCGTCTGGCACGAACGGTATCTGGGCGGACGCGATCCGCGGACGGGTGAGAGCGGGGCGGTCGGGGAGGTCGGGGAGGTCAGGGCGGCCGAGGCCGTCGAGGCGATCGCGGAGCTGAACACCCATCACCTCTGGCTGCTCACCGACCACGAGGGGGTCGCCTTCGAGGACGACGGACTGCGGGACGGCGAGGAGCTGCGGCCCTGGATGACGGGCCGGTTCGCAGCGGAACTCGCCCGGACCGGACGCCGGTTCATCCGGGTGGGCGGCTCGCGCGAGGCGCGGCTGCGCACGGCGGTCGCCGCCGTCGACGCGCTGCTGGCCCGGGGCTGGGACTTCGCCCCGCCGCTTCCGGAGCGACGGTGAGCGCCCGGGGGGCCCGCGCCCCCGGCACCGGAGGGGCGAGCGCGTCCGGGACCGAAGCGGCGAGCGCGTCCGGCAGCGGACAGGCCGGCGCGGCCGGTGCGGCGCGGGCCGACGCGTTCGGTGCGGTGCGGTGCGGTGTGTCCGGTGCGCGGGCCGGTGTTCCCGAGGACTACGACCCGTCCGCCTTCGAGCCGTTCGCGGTCACCGTCGACCTCGCCGTCTTCACCGTCCGCGAGGGCCGGCTGCATGTCCTGCTGGTCGAACGGGGACAGGAGCCCTACCGGGGCGCCTGGGCGCTGCCGGGCGGCTTCGTCCTGCCGAGGGAGTCCGCCGGGCAGGCCGCCCGCCGTGAACTCGCCGAGGAGACCGGTCTGTCGGAACGGACCGCGGGCGCCCTCCATCTGGAACAGCTCAGGACGTACAGCGACCCGGACCGCGACCCCAGGATGCGGGTCGTCTCCGTCGCCTACGCGGCGCTCGTCCCCGATCTGCCGGAGCCGCACGGCGGCGGGGACGCCGCGCGTGCCCGGTGGGTGGAGTCCGGTGCCCACGGGCCGCTGGCCTTCGACCACGACCGCATCCTTGCCGACGCCTGCGAACGCGTCGGCGCCAAACTCGAATACACCTGTCTCGCCACGGCCTTCTGCCCGCCCGAGTTCACCCTCGGGGAGCTGCGGCAGGTGTACGAGACCGTCTGGGGCGTGGAGCTCGACCGTCCCAACTTCCGGCGCAAGGTGCTCACCACACCCGGGTTCGTCCGGGCGCTGGAGGGGCCGCCGCGCAGGACCGGCGGCCGGGGGAAACCGGCCGCGCTGTACCGCGCGGGCACCGCCACCACACTGCACCCCCCTCTGCTGCGACCGGACCGACCGGAAGGACGGACGACATGATCATGTCGAGGACCCATGTCAAGCAGGCCGCCACGGGCTCGCTGATCGGGCTCGCGCTCGGTGACGCCCTGGGCTTCCCGACCGAGTTCGACGATGTGCCGTCGATCCTCGCGAAATGCGGCCCCTGGCGGGAGATGGCCCTGCCGAGTCCCGCGATCGTCACGGACGACACCCAGATGACGCTCGCGTTCGCCCGGGGCATCCGGACCGCGATGGACGGGGGCGTGCTCGGTCCGGCCGGGCTGGAGCGGCCGGTGCGCGACGAGTTCGTCGCCTGGTACCACTCGCCGGACAACAACCGGGCCCCCGGCCGGACCTGTCTGACGGCGTGCGGACTCCTCGACGGCGACCGGCCCTGGCAGCACGCCAGCCAGATCGGCTCCAAGGGCTGCGGCGCCAATATGCGGGTCGCGCCGATCGGGCTCGTACCGGGGCTCAGCGACGAACAGCGGGCAGGCGCGGCACAGTTGCAGGCGGCGCTCACCCATGGCCATCCGACGGCGCTGGCCGCCTCGGACCTCACGGCGCGCGCGGTGCGTCTGCTGGCGCGGGGCGCCGAGCCGCTGGGACTGGTGGGCCAGTTGCGCTCGTACGCGTACGAGAACCGGGAGCGCTACCTCCACCGCTGGCTCGGCGACCTCTGGACGTTCGCGCACGACCCGGCGCCCGAGTCCTTCGTGGCGCGCGGCTGGGACGAGTGCCTGGAGGCCCTGGCGCGGGTCGAGGCCGCCCTGCGCACCCCCTCGCCGGAGACGGACCCGTGCCTTGCCACCGGGGACGGCTGGACCGCGGAGGAGGCCCTCGCCACCGGGCTGCTCTGCTTCCTGCTCTTCCCCGCCGATCCGCTCACGGCCCTGCGCCGGGCCGCCTGCACCCGGGGCGACTCGGACTCCATCGCCTGTCTGACGGGCGCGTTCGCCGGGGCCCACCTCGGCGCGGGCGCCTGGCCCCAGGAGTGGGCGGAGCGGATCGAGTACCGGAGCGATCTGATGTCCCTGGGAGCGCTCTGGGACTCCTGACTCCGTCCCGGTGAGCCCTCCGGGACTCCTGATTCCTCAGGCGCCGCCCGGCCGGAGCGCCGAGAAGGCGCGCGAGCCCCTCACGCACGCGAGCCCCTCACGCAGGAGTGGACGGTGTGGTCACGGACGAGGGCTTCGCGGGGCGTGCGCGAGAGCGTACGGGGGTGGCGGCGCGGGCCGGGCGTCCAGGGGCTGTCTACGCTGGGCGGAGCGGCCCGGGGACACCGCGGGCCCGGCACAGCGCGGCGCGGAACGCCAAGCGGAACACCAGGGAGATCGACGTGGCGGTACGAGCGGTCCGCGGGGCCGTCCAGTTGGAGCGGGACGAGTCCGGGCACATGGACGACCAGGTCAGGCTGCTGCTCACGGAGATACTCGAACGCAACGCGCTCACCCCGGACGATCTGATCAGTATCTGGTTCACGGCCACCCCCGATCTGCACAGCGACTTCCCGGCCGCCGCGGCCCGTGGACTCGGGATGGCCGAGGTGCCCCTCCTCTGTGCCCAGGAACCGGACATCGAGGGCGCGCTGCCCCGTGTCGTCCGTATCCTCGCCCATATCGAGTCCGACCTTCCCCGATCAGAGATCGCGCACGTCTACCTCGGCGCCGCGGCAGCCCTCCGCAAGGACATCGCCCAGTGAGAACCGCCGTCGTCATCGGAACCGGCCTGATCGGCACCTCGGCCGCGCTGGCCCTGGCGGGTCGGGGCGTCACCGTCCACCTCAGCGACCACGACCCGTCCCGGGCCCGTACCGCCGCCGCGCTCGGCGCGGGGACGGACGAGGCGCCCGAGGGCCGGGTCGACCTCGCGGTCATCGCCGTACCGCCCGCCCATGTCGCGGCCACCCTCGCGGCGGCCATGCGGGGCGGCGTGGCCCGCGGCTATCTGGACGTGGCGAGCGTCAAGGGCGGCCCCCGCCGTGAGCTGGAGGCGCTCGGGCTCGGTCTGGCCTCGTACATCGGTACGCACCCGATGGCCGGCAAGGAGCGCTCGGGCCCGCTGGCCGCGACCGCCGATCTCTTCGACGGACGCCCCTGGGTGCTGACCCCGGCCCCGGACACCGACACCGAGGTGCTCAATCTGGCCCTGGAGCTGGTCGCCCTCTGCCGTGCCGTGCCCGTGGTCATGGACGCCGACGCGCACGACCGGGCGGTCGCCCTGGTCTCGCACACCCCCCAGCTCGTCTCGTCCATGGTCGCCGCCCGGCTGGAGGAGGCCGACGAGACGGCCGTACGCCTCTGCGGCCAGGGCATCCGCGATGTCACCCGGATCGCGGCCTCCGACCCCGGGATGTGGGTCGAGATCCTCTCCGCGAACCCCGGTCCCGTCGCCGATGTGCTGGCGGGGGTCGCCGCGGACCTCGGGGAGACGGTCGAGGCGCTGCGCGCGCTCCAGTCCTCCGACGAGGAGAAGCGGCGCGGCGGCGCGGCCGGGATCGAGGACGTGCTGCGCCGCGGCAACGCGGGCCGGGTGCGGGTGCCGGGCAAGCACGGCGCGGCCCCGGCGGCCTACGAGGTCGTGGCGGTCCTGGTCGGCGACCGGCCGGGCGAGCTGGCCCGGATCTTCGCGGACGCCGGGCGCGCGGGCGTCAATGTCGAGGACGTCCGTATCGAACACGCGACCGGACAGCAGGCCGGTCTGGCCCAGCTCATGGTGGAACCGGCGGCGGCTCCGGTGCTCTCCGCGGCCCTGCGGGAACGCGGCTGGTCGATCCGGCAGTGATGCCCCGCGCTCCGGGGCGTCCCGCCGAACGGGTGCATGGGTGGTCCTGAGTACTCGGTAACCTTGTGCGGGGGCGTTGGTGCGTCCTCGCACATCCACCCCGTGAACCAGGAAGGTGTCCGCCCCCCGTGGAAATCGGATCAACCCCCGCCCGGACCGCCCCGGCCGCCGTGATCGTCGCCATCGACGGCCCCTCCGGCACGGGCAAGTCGAGCACCTCCAGAGCCGTGGCCGCCCGGCTCGGGCTGAGCTATCTGGACACCGGCGCCCAGTACCGCGCGATGACCTGGTGGATGATCAACAACGGGATCGAGGTCACGGACGCCGTCGCCGTCGCGACCGCCGCGGGCAAGCCCGTCCTGGTCTCCGGCACCGACCCGGCCGGTCCGACGATCACCGTGGACGGCGCGGACGCCTCGGCCCCGATCCGTACCCAGGAGGTCACCTCCAAGGTGAGCGCGGTCAGCGCCGTGCCGGAGGTACGGACCGTCGTCACCGAGTTGCAGCGGTCCATCGCCGCCGCCGCGGCGCACGGCATCGTGGTCGAGGGGCGTGACATCGGTACGACCGTCCTGCCGGACGCCGATGTCAAGATCTTCCTCACCGCGTCCCCGGAGGCGCGGGCCGCCCGCCGCAGCGGCGAGCTGACCGGCAAGGAGGCGACCGATGTCGCCGCCACCAAGGAAGCGCTGATCAAGCGGGACGCGGCCGACTCCAGCCGTAAGACCTCCCCGCTCGCCAGGGCCGACGACGCGATCGAGGTCGACACCACGGATCTCACGCTCCAGCAGGTCATCGATCGTGTCGTGAGCCTGGTCGAGGAGAAGCGGGCGGCCGGGTGAGCACGGTGTCCGCACAGGGCGCGGAGGTCGGCCGCCGGATCGGCGTCGGGCTGATGAACGGGCTCTGGAAGCCCCGGGTGCTGGGCGCCTGGCGGATCCCCGGCAGCGGCCCGGTGATACTCGCCGTCAACCACTCCCACAACATCGACGGCCCGATGGTGATCGGCCTCTCGCCCCGCCCGGTGCACTTCCTGGTCAAGAAGGAGGCGTTCGTCGGTCCGCTCGACCCGTTCCTGCGGGCGATCGGACAGGTGAAGGTGGACCGGTCCGTGGCCGACCGCGGCGCGATCGGCGACGCGCTCGGGGTGCTCCGGGCCGGCGGGGTGCTGGGGATCTTCCCCGAGGGCACCCGTGGGGAAGGGGACTTCGCCTCGCTGCGCGCCGGGCTCGCCTATTTCGCCGTACGGTCGGGAGCGCCGGTCGTGCCGGTCGCGGTCCTGGGCAGTACGGACGGCCGGAGCCGGCTGATACCGGCGCTGCCCCCGCTGCGCGGCCGGGTGGACGTCGTCTTCGGCGACGCCTTCGAGGCGGGCGACGGCGACGGGCGGCGCACCCGCAGGGCGCTGGACGAGGCCACGGTACGGATCCAGAAGCGGCTGACCGCCCATCTGGAGCACGCCAGGCGTCTCACCGGGCGGTAGCACGCGGCGGACGCGCCCCCGGGTGTGCGCGAGACTTGGCTTTTGAGTAGTGCACCGCGTCGAGCGGTGCACCGATCACGATGAACGAGGTACGGACTTCATGAACGACCAGATCGACTCCGGCGACGAGCACGGAGGGCTTGGCGATGCCGAGTACGCGAACTTCATGGAGCTGGCCGCGCTGGAGGGCTTCGAAGCCGAGGAGGTGGAGGGGGCGATCGACGAGGCCGGCCACGGCCCGCTGCCCGTCCTCGCCGTCGTCGGCCGCCCGAATGTCGGCAAGTCGACACTCGTGAACCGGATCATCGGCCGCCGGGAGGCGGTCGTGGAGGACAAGCCGGGCGTCACCCGTGACCGGGTCACCTACGAGGCCGAGTGGGCGGGCCGCCGTTTCAAGGTCGTCGACACCGGCGGCTGGGAGCAGGACGTCCTGGGTATCGACGCCTCCGTCGCCGCCCAGGCCGAGTACGCGATCGAGGCCGCCGACGCGGTGGTCTTCGTGGTGGACTCCACGGTCGGCGCGACCGACACCGACGAGGCCGTCGTCAGACTGCTGCGCAAGGCGGGCAAGCCCGTGGTGCTCTGCGCCAACAAGGTCGACGGACCGAGCGGGGAGCCGGACGCCACGGCGCTCTGGTCGCTCGGCCTCGGCGAGCCCCATCCGGTCTCCTCGCTGCACGGCCGTGGCACCGGCGACATGCTCGACGCGGTCCTCGAAGCCCTGCCCGAGGCCCCGGCGCAGACCTTCGGCACGGCCGTCGGCGGCCCCCGCCGTATCGCCCTCATCGGCCGGCCCAATGTCGGCAAGTCGTCCCTGCTCAACAAGGTCGCGGGCGAGGAGCGCGTGGTCGTCAACGAGATCGCGGGCACCACCCGGGACCCGGTGGACGAGCTGATCGAGCTGGGCGGCACGGTCTGGAAGTTCGTCGACACGGCGGGTATCCGCCGCAGGGTCCACCTCCAGGAGGGCGCGGACTACTACGCGTCGCTGCGTACCGCCGCCGCGCTGGAGAAGGCCGAGGTCGCCGTCGTACTGATCGACACCAGCGAGTCGATCAGCGTCCAGGACCAGCGGATCATCACGATGGCCGTCGACGCGGGCCGCGCCCTGGTCGTCGCGTACAACAAGTGGGACACCCTCGACGAGGAGCGCCGCTACTACCTGGAGCGGGAGATCGAGACGGAGCTGGCGCAGATCTCCTGGGCGCCCCGGGTGAATGTCTCGGCGCGCACCGGCCGTCATATGGAGAAGCTGGTCCCGGCGATCGAGACGGCCCTCGCGGGCTGGGAGACCCGGGTGCCGACCGGACGGCTCAACGCGTTCCTCGGTGAGCTGGTCGCCGCGCATCCGCATCCGATCCGCGGCGGCAAGCAGCCGCGCATCCTGTTCGGTACGCAGGCGGGCACCAGGCCGCCGCGGTTCGTGCTCTTCGCCTCGGGCTTCATCGAGCACGGCTACCGGCGGTTCGTGGAGCGCCGGCTCCGTGAGGAGTTCGGCTTCGAGGGCACCCCGATCCATATCTCCGTACGGGTGCGCGAGAAGCGCGGCCGCAAGAAGTAGACCGCGGAAAGCGGTGGGGCCCGGCGCGGGATCGTCCGCGCCGGGCCCCACCGCTTCCGGCGGTCAGACGCCCCGGCGGGGCCCCGGGGGGAGGGCCGCCGGTGTGTGGCGTCCGGTGGGCTGCCGGGGGTCGCGCTGCCATGAGCCCGGGTAGGGCGGGTGACCGTATCCCCCGTGAGCGGCGTGCAGCCCGGTACCGAAGGCCGTGAACCCGAGATTCTCCTCGTTGCTCCGGTCGCCGGGCAGCGCCCGGAAGGACCGGCGGAACTCCGAGTACAGCGCGTCGTAGATCGGCGTCATGGGGAACCCGTCCGCTCCGTCCTGCGCGGGGCGCATGGAAGGGATCTGGCTCTGGTACTGCTGACGCGAGGGGTCGTATGAGTGCACATAGGTGCCAACGACCCTTTCGTCCGTCGGATGCGGGCTGTCCTGGGAATTCGGGCCCGGCTGCCGGAGCAGCAGCCGGAGGGTGGCGCCCGTGGCGTCGTTCACGTGCCGGCCAGGGGCATCGCCGCGGCGACGAGCTGTCCGTTGGCCGCGGCCTTCTCCAGGGCGTCGCGCAGCAGATCCTCGCGGGGCTGCTGGCCGATGGAGCCGACCGGCGCGGCGAAGACCAGTACGGTGTGCGACTTGTTGGCCGCCGCGCGCCAGCCGTCGGTGACCTGGAGCGGCTGGTGGGCCTGCCACCAGGCGACCGGGCTGCCGCCGCCGGTGCCCGGCTGGAGCACGGCGTGGAGCTGGCCCATGGCGAGCAGCACCGACCAGCCGGGGAGGGCGGCGGGCACGGTGTTCAGATCGGGGACGGGCCGGAAGCCCTGCTCGACCAGGAGCGTGAGGAACTCGTCGGTGGTGCCGCGCGAGCCGGGGCGGGCGATCGGCGCGGTGGGCTCCACGACCAGCGCGGGGTGCAGATCGCCCTCGATCAGCACCAGACCGCTGGTGACACCGAGGACGGCCTGCCCGGAACCGGCGGCGGGGTCCGGCTCCGGCCGCGGCTCGCTCCCGGTGATGGACCGGACCGCGCCCTGGAGCTGCTCCTCGGCGACCTGGACGACCTGGGAGGGGATGCAGGTGGCGTGGGCGAAGGCGAGCACGGCGGTCTCCTCGCCGACGAACAGTACGGTGCTGGTCCGCTCCTGCTCGGAGTCGCCGGGGGTCCGGCAGGAGGTGCAGTCGTAGCTTCCCGGGGAGTTCTCGCCGGTGAGCAGCCGGTCGGCTTCTTCGTCGCCGATCTCGGCGCGTACGTCCTCGCTGACGTCGAGCATGCGCGGCACGGGTGGCTCCTCGAACTCGGTGCGTGGGGCCGGGCTGTTCCCGGCTCGTAAAGAAGACAACGTGCGAGCCGTGGCCCGGGTCACGCGCGGACACGCACGGAATCGAACCAACCGGCGGACCGGGCCGACCGCCGTTCTGAACGAGTCATGCCGAGTCAACGCCCGCCGGACGGAGGGAAGTTGGTCCTTCCGGTGGATCCGCAGGTCAGTACGGCCACAGATCGACAAATCGTGAAATCAGTGAATCAATGGGGTGGCCGAAAATCGTTGCTGCTTCCGGGGGCCCGCCCGTCCGGACGCGGCGCTCGTGCCGCGCCCGCGCTCCGGCCGGGACACCGGCACCGGGACCGCCGCCGTCGCCGCCCCACCGCCTCGCCGCCCCACCGCCGGTGCCCCCACCGCCGTCGCCGCCGCCGTCCGGCCGGGCGGTCGAGGTGCGGTTGCCCCTGACCGGGCCGACGGCCGGCCGGGCGCCCCCTGCTGCACCGAGGGCAACGACCTCCGCGTACGGCTGGACCCCGCCCCCGTGGCCGCCACCGCCCGCTGAGTCCCGTCCTCCGCCCCGCTCGCGGACGGTTCCTGTCCACGGCATGTGGCCGGTCGGTGGATTGTGCGGGGAAATCGTGAATTCTCCACACCCCGTCAATTGCCGCCGGGGGCTCGTACGCCCTCCGGTGGCTGAAATTCAGAAGGGCGCAATTCATGCGATCTTCGGGCTCATGGAATTACTTCCTGGCGGACCGCGAACTGCCCATAAGAGTGAAGTTGTTCGCGTTCGGCCGATCGCGTGATCCTGTGACACAAGTGTGACCGCCGAGAGACGGGAAGCGCCTGTGCCGGTATCCGCCCGGCTTCCTTCACCGCCCGGGGACGCCTACCGTGAGTGTTATGGCACCGATACCGACTCAGCACCGACAGCCCGACGACGCCCCCGAGTCCTATGTCGGACTCGACGCCGAGAGCGCCGAGCGGCGCGCCCGCGGGCGCGGCTGGACGACGGTCAGAAGCCTGCCGCCGGGGTCGATCATCACCATGGAGTTCGTGGTGGGCCGTCTCAACTTCGAGGTCGAGGACGGCCGGGTCATCCGCTGCTGGCTCGGCTGAGCCGCCCGGCCCCCGCCCGTACTCCGGCCCGTACCCCTGTACGGGCCGGATACGGGCCCGCGGAGCGACGAAGGCCCCCGGCGGCGGCGCCGGGGGCCTTCGTGCGTGTACGGGACGCCTGGAGGGCGGGGGAGGGGCGGGTGCGTACCGTCGTCCCGTCCCCGGCCCGCTCAGCCGCCTGTCACCGGCCGTGAGTTCGGCGGGCGGCGGCTGCCCGCCGGCGCCGTCGGTGTCCGTTCCGAGCGCACCGCGTGCGGCCGGGACTGGATGAGCTGCGAACTGCTGCGCGGGCCGGCCGCACGGCTGCTGTGGCCTGCTCCGACGGACTCGCGCGGGGGCTCGTCCCCCTGGGCGGAGGCGCCCTGCGGGACCGCGGCCGGACGCGGCCCCCCGGCGGCGACCGGGGTGGAGGGGACCCGCCGGCGGTCGGCCGGCCACCGCTCACGCACCCGGTCGCGCACGGACAGGATCGCGGGCTCCGCGCGGCCGATCAGCGGCTCGAACCAGGGCAGCCCCAGCAGGATCAGCAGACCGGCGGCCCAGCCGAGCAGCACATCGCTCAGCCAGTGCGTACCGAGATAGACGGTGGTCGCGCCGACGCCCAGCGCCACCACCGCGGACAGGACCGACAGATAGCGTCTGGCCCGGGGCGTGGTGGCCAGATAGGCCAGGATTCCCCAGGTCACGACGGCGTTGGCGGTGTGGCCCGAAGGAAATATATCGCCGCCCGCGAACAGCTCGGCCGAGCCGATCCGCGTCGCGTAGTGGGGGCCGAGCCGGCCGAGCCCGAGCTTGACGGCGCCGACCGTCACATTGAGCAGCAGCAGGGCGGTGCCGAGCGCCAGCAGCGGGCGCAGGGTGTGCTGGCGCCAGGAGCGCCAGCCCAGCCAGGCCGCGATCATCACGGCGGTGGGGCCGCGCTGGCCGAGCACCACGAAGTAGTCGAGGAAGGCGTGCAGATCCGGCCATTGCTGATAGGGCCGGAACAGCATGACTTTCCAGTCGAGGGTCACCAGCGAGGAGGTGACGAGCACGGCGACGACGATGGCGAGATAGAACGCCAATGTCCCGCCGAAGAGAGCCGTGCGGGTGCGGCTCATCCGCGGGATCTCTATCTTCGGCGGCTCCGGCTCCCGGTCCAGGCGGGCAAAGATGTCGGTACGCACACAAAGGACGTTACAGCGAGTGAGTGAGTGAACCGGTCCATCGCGTCCCTTCGTGATGACGATGTGATGTGGAGTAGCCGCCGGAGGACCGTTTATCCGGAGGGCTCCGAAAAATCCAAGTGACCTTCGGCCCTATTCACCGGCACATCCTTCGGGGAACTGTCTTTGTGCGGCACAGAATTCGTTCACCGTGGCGTCGCGTGGAATTTCCCTCCTGCTCGCGCACGCCCGGGGCCCCGGCGCCGGCCGGGGTGGAGTGGCGCACGCCACACCGCCCCGCCGGGACGGAGAGAGATCCACCACGCGCCACACGCGTTCACTCGCGTACGCTGTCGGCTCACTCGCCCGTCGATGCCGGGCCGCCCCGTGGGACCCGGGTCCCCGTCGGCCCGCCGAGCGCGAGGGACGCATTGGGAGGTACTCAGATGTCCGGGACCACCACGGCCGGATCACGGCTGCGCGGGGCCGCCGGTGCCAATCGCTGGGTCGTTCTGTTCGTCCTCTGTGTCAGCCTGCTGCTGGTGGCGCTCGACGCGACCGTCCTGCATGTCGCGGTGCCCGCCGTCACCGGGGACCTCAGGCCCAGCGGGGTCGAACTGCTCTGGATCGTGGACGCGTATCCGCTGGTCTGCGCCTCGCTGCTGATCCTTTTCGGCACGCTCGGCGACCGCATCGGGCGCAGACGGGTGCTGCTGATCGGCTACGGACTCTTCGGGGCCGCCTCGGCGGTCGCGGCGTTCGCCGACTCGCCCACGGTGCTGATCGGGGCGCGCGCCCTGCTCGGTGTGGGCGGCGCGATGATCATGCCCGCGACCCTCTCCATCCTGCGCGCGGTCTTCCCCGACCGGCGCGAACGGGCCCTCGCCATCGGTGTCTGGACCGCCGTCGCGGCGGTGGGCGCCGCCGTCGGGCCGGTCCTCGGCGGGTTTCTCGTCGAGCACTTCTGGTGGGGCTCGGTCTTCCTGGTCAACCTCCCGCTGCTGGCGGTCCTGCTGCCGCTCGGCCGTGTGGTGCTGCCCGAGTCGAAGGGCTGCGGCGACGGTCCCTGGGACGTGCTCGGCGCGCTGATGGCCGCGGCCGGGGTGCTCGGGGTCGTGTTCGGGGTGAAGCGTCTGGGGGCCGGGGAGGGGCCGCTGAGCCTCGCGACGCTCGGTCCGCTCTGTGCGGGCGCGGCCCTGCTGATCCTCTTCGTGCGCAGACAGCGCCGCCGTGAGCATCCGCTGATCGACATGCGGATGTTCGCCAGGCCCACCTTCTCCACCTCCGTCGGCTGCATCGTCCTCGCCATGCTGGCCCTGGTCGGCCTGGAGCTGATCGCCGTCCAGTACCTCCAGCTCGTGCTGGGGCTCAGCCCGCTGGAGACCGGGCTGCGGCTGCTGCCGCTCACCTTCGCCGCCATGGCCGCCGGCATCACCGGCTCGGCCACCCTGCGCAGGATCGGCCCGCGCCGGATGGTGTCCTGGGGTTTCGTCCTCACCGCCGCGGCCGTGCTGCTGCTGGTGCTGATGGGCCAGCACGACCGCCCGGGTCTGCTGACCGCGGGCTTCGTGCTGCTCGGCTTCGGGCTCCAGACCACGCTCTTCGGCGCGTACGAGTCGATGCTCAGCGAGGCCCCCGCCGATCAGGCGGGCGGGGCGGCGGCCATCGGCGAGACCTCGTACCAGCTCGGCGCGGGCCTGGGCATCGCGCTGCTCGGCAGTGTGATGAACGCGGCGTACGCGCCCGCGGTGTCGTCGGCGAAGGGCGTCCCGGCCGCCGCGGGCTCGGCCGCGGCCGACTCGCTCGGTGAGGCCTACGAGGTGGCGGCCCGGCTCGGGGGGCCCGCCGGCGACGCCCTGCGGACCGCCGCACGCCATTCGTTCGTGCACGGGCTGCACATCACGCTGCTGGTCAGCGCGGGACTGCTGCTGCTCGGCGCGCTGGCGGCGCTGCGGCTGCCCAAGGTCATGGAGTGCCCGGAGCCCGGTACCGGGCTGCCGGGCGGGACACCGCCCGAGCCCCGGCGGCGGCAGCCGCCGGCCCCGGCCCCGCCGGCGCCCCAGCTCCGCAAACCGCCGGAGCAGCGCCGGCCCCGCCCCCACGGCACACCGGGACCCCACGCCTCCCCGGACACCCGCGCCGCCACGGAGGAGCCCCTCCCGGCGGGCCGCGGCCGGGGCTGACAGCCCTGACGCCGCCCGCCCCGTCCGCCGGATCTCCGCCCGGCCTCCGCCCGGACCGGGCGGGCGGCCCGGATCCGGCGCGGGAGCCGGGCACCGGGCCCCGTCCCGCCGCTGTTAGTTTGTGGCGGTCCGAGTCCCGCGAGCCGCCGGAGGTCCTTCCATGTCCGCACCGTCCGCCGCGAAGCTCCCGGCCTTCGACCCCGGGGATCCGCTCGGTCTCGACGATCTGCTCGACCCGGAGGACCTGGCGATCCGGGACACCGTGCGCGCCTGGGCGGCGGACCGGGTGCTGCCCCATGTCGCCGAGTGGTACGAACGCGGCGAGGTGCCCGGCATCCGGGAGCTGGCCCGGGAACTGGGCACGCTCGGCGCCCTCGGGATGTCCCTGACGGGCTACGGCTGCGCGGGCGCCACCGCCGTCCAGTACGGGCTCGCCTGTCTGGAGCTGGAGGCCGCCGACTCCGGTATCCGCTCGCTCGTCTCCGTGCAGGGCTCGCTCGCCATGTACGCGATCCACCGCTACGGCTCCGAGGAGCAGAAGCGGCGCTGGCTGCCCGCGATGGCGGCCGGCGAGATCATCGGCTGCTTCGGACTCACCGAGCCCGACCACGGCTCCGACCCCGCCGGGATGCGGACGTACGCCAGGCGCGACGGCGGCGACTGGGTGCTCGGCGGACGCAAGATGTGGATCACCAACGGCTCGGTCGCGGGCGTCGCCGTCGTGTGGGCGCGTACGGACGAGGGCCCCGCGAACGGTGAGCGCGGGGGCTCCGGGGGCGGCGACATCAGGGGATTCCTCGTCCCGGCGGACACCCCGGGCTTCTCGGCCCCCGAGATCAGGCACAAATGGTCGCTGCGCGCCTCGGTCACCAGCGAACTGGTCCTCGACGACGTACGGCTCCCCGCCGACGCCGTACTCCCCGGGGTCACCGGACTGCGCGGACCGCTGAGCTGTCTCGGCCACGCCCGCTACGGCATCGTCTGGGGTTCCATGGGCGCCGCGCGCGCCAGCTTCGAGTCGGCGCTCCGGTACGCCGTGTCACGCGAGCAGTTCGGACGGCCGATCGGCGGCTTCCAGCTCACCCAGGCCAAACTGGCCGACATGGCCCTCGAACTGCACAAGGGAATCCTGCTCGCCCACCATCTCGGGCGGCGGATGGACGCGGGCCGCCTCCGCGCCGAGCAGGTCAGCTTCGGCAAGCTCAACAATGTGCGGGAGGCGATCGAGATCTGCCGGACCGCGCGGACGATCCTGGGCGCCAACGGGATCTCGCTGGAGTATCCCGTGATGCGCCATGCGACGAATCTCGAATCGGTGCTGACCTACGAGGGCACCGTCGAGATGCATCAGCTCGTCCTGGGCAAGGCGCTCACCGGTCTTGACGCCTTCCGGTGAGGCAGCGCGCGCCGTCCGGTGAGGCCCGCGCCCCGGTGAACCGATGAGCGCCCTGCTCAGCTCTGGTTGAAGAAGCCGTCCTGCGGCCGGCCCGCCGAGTCGCCGGTGACGATCTCGGTGTCGGCGGGGCTCAGCAGGAAGACCCGGGTGGCGACCCGGTCGATGGAGCCGCGCAGTCCGAAGATCAGCCCGGCGGCGAAGTCCACCACGCGCTTGGCGTCGGCGGACTCCATGGCGGTGAGGTTCATGATGACCGGGACGCCGGCCCGGAACAGCTCGCCGATGGCGCGGGCGTCCCGGAAGCTGTCCGGCGAGACGGTGGCGATTCTGCGGTCACGTTCATGGGCGGACTCGGAGGCGACCCGCACCCGCGGATCGGTCTTCCAGGTGTCGCCGTTCTCCGCACCCTCGGCGTACTCGTCGTCGTAGTAACGCTCGTCGTTGTCCTCAACGAGGCCCAGCCAGGCACTCGCCTTGCGCACCGATCCCATGGACGCCTCCTTTCACCGCGGTCACATGTCGTTCCCTGCCCCTATGGTCGTCCATGATGCGGATTGAGCGCCAAGGGGATAGTCGGCGCGCAGGCGATTCGTGACGGTACTGGTGCAGAAGTTGTGGCGGTTCGTCAAGGTTCTTCCAGCGTAGGGCCCCTGACGGGGTGCAAAATATGAACTTCCGGCCAGATGGGTGATGCTGGGGACGTACGGGTGAACGGCGTGCTCGGTACGATGCCTCGCGCACCATCGGGTGACTTTTCGGGGGGCTCGTCATGTTCGGAATCGTCAGACCGTGCGCTCACCGTCTCACCGACGGTCTCAGAACCGAGTGGATGGCCCATCTCTGCGGGCTCTGCCTGGCACTTCGCTCGGACCACGGCCAGTTCTCCCGGATCGTCACCAACTACGACGGGCTGATCGTCTCGGTTCTGACGGAGGCTCAGCTCGAAGGCGGCGAGACACGGCGCCGTACGGCGGGGCCGTGCCCGCTGCGCGGGATGCGGACCGCGCCCGTCGCCCGGGGCGAGGGCGCGCGCCTCGCCGCCGCCGTGTCCCTGGTGCTGGCCTCGGCGAAGGTGCGTGACCACGTGGCCGACCGGGACGGGCTGTTGAAGCGCAGACCGCTGGCGGTCGCCGCGCGCCGGGTCGCCACCGGCTGGGACCGGGCGGGCGCGCGGACCGGCGCGGAGCTGGGATTCGACACGGCGGTGCTGGTCGACGCGGTCGACCGGCAGCCCGGGATCGAG
Organism: Streptomyces sp. NPDC002018; assembly: GCF_042890865.1. Taxonomy (NCBI): domain Bacteria; kingdom Bacillati; phylum Actinomycetota; class Actinomycetes; order Kitasatosporales; family Streptomycetaceae; genus Streptomyces; species Streptomyces sp. NPDC002018. Next base: position 253,537 of record NZ_JBIASO010000011.1, on the reverse strand, counting down.
GCGCTGGCCGGCCCCGGCACCCCGCTGCTCACCGTCACCGAGCCGACCGAGACCGCCACCGCCGCGGCCTTCGCGCACACCGCCGTACTGGCCGGACGGCCCGGGAACGGCGCGCCCCTCGCCGAGGCCGGCCGGCTCTTCGGGCGGCTCGCGCATCTCCTGGACGCCGTGGAGGACCAGGTTTCTGACGAGGCGTCGGGTGCCTGGAACCCGCTCACCGCGACCGGCACCTCGCGGGCGGAGGCCAGACGCCTCGCCGATGACGCGGTGCGCGGCATCAGGCTCGCGCTGCGGGACGCGGAGTTCACCGACGGCCGGCTGGCCCATGTGCTGCTCGCGCACGAACTGCGCATATCCGTCGACCGGGCCTTCGGTACGACGGCCTGCGCCCATGAGATCCGGGCCGGCCAGGGCGGTCCGGGCGGGGCGCCCCCGCAGGGCGGTCCCTACGGCAACCCGTACGGCAATCCCTACGGGGGCCAGGGCGGGGGCCAGGGCGCCGGGGCGCACGGACCGTACGGCTCGAACAATCCCTACGGCGGCGGACAGCCGGGCATGCCGGGCGGGCCCGGTGGTCCCGGCGGGCCGCCGCCGGGCGCACGGCAGGAGCCGCCGAGGCCGGGCAGACGCGGCTTCTGGGCCGGCTGCGCGGTCTTCGTCGGACTGTGCTGCACCTGCAAGCTGTGCTGTGCGAAGGAGTACGAGGGTCCGTGGTCGCGCAAGAGGCGGGAGGGCTGCTGCCGTGACTGCGACTGCGATTGCGGCAACTGCGACTGCTGCGGCTGTGACTGCTGAGCACGGTGGTGACGGGAACGCGGTGTGAGGGGGGTCGAGCGTGACGCTCTGCGTGTGAAGGCACGCGGGAACGGCGTCTGGGGCGCCGGGACTGCGGGGCCGTGCAGGGTGTCAGCTCAACAGGACGAGGACCACACTCGACCGAAGTCGATGTGGGAGCGCGTGACCAGCCACTGCTGCCGATTCATGGGCCAAGTGGAACAGGCATCCGTTTCCACGTCAACCGAGCGAGATCACCTGCTCACAGTCCGGACAAGCTTGACAACGGGCCGTACACACCGCTTAGCCTCGGAGGAGCGAGGGACCGTGCTGAGGGGCTCGGTCCGTACGCCCTGTCTGTGAAGGCACATCCCGTGTTCGATCGCTGTATCCACGGAGCCTTCGCATGCCTGTGTCCCCTGTGTCCTCCGCGTCGTCGGGTACGGTCCGTACTCCGGCCGTGACCCCCTCCCTGGTGGTGATCGGGGCAGGGCCGCGCGGCACGGGCTTTCTGGAGCGGCTCGTCGCCAACGCGCCGTCCCTGTACGACGGTCTGCCGCTGGACATCCACCTCGTGGACCCGTACCCGCCGGGCGGCGGGCGGATCTGGCGCCGTGATCAGTCGCCGCTGCTGTGGATGAACTCCATGGCCGAGGACGTCACGATGTACACCGATGACACGGTCGCCCTGGACGGGCCCGTACGGCAGGGGCCCGCGCTGCACGAGTGGGCCCGGGACGTCAGGGAGGGAAGGATCCGCCTGCCCGCCGGGGCCGAGCGCGACGAGCCGGGACTCCACGCCGCGATCACCGCGCTGACCGGCCAGACCTTTCCCAGCCGGCAGGTGCAGAGCGCCTATCTGAGCTGGGTGTACGAACAGACCGTGGCCGCCCTCCCGCCCGGGGTCACCCTCCACCCGCACCGCACCCACGCGCTGCGGGTCAGCGGGCCGCGCGGCGGACGCCAGCGCGTCTGGCTGGAGGACCGCACCGAGCCGCTGCTCGCCGATCTCGTCGTGCTGACCCTCGGCCATCTCGACGGCGAACCCGACGCGCGGCAGCGGGAGTTGCGGGAGTTCGCGCGGCGCCACCAACTGATCCATCTGCCGCCCGACTTCACCGCCGACAGCGATCTCTCCGCCCTGCCCGCCGGTGAACCCGTCCTCGTCCGGGGCTTCGGACTCGCCTTCGTCGATCTGATGGTGCTCCTCACCGAGGGACGCGGCGGCCGGTACTCGCGAAGCACCGCCGCCGCCGCCGCCGACGACGACGGTGAGGAGAAGGGAGGCGGCGGAGACGGGGGCGGGGGCGGAGACGGGGGCGAGCTGGTGTACCACCCCTCGGGCCGGGAGCCCGTCCTGTACGTCGGATCGCGGCGCGGTGTCCCGTACCACTCCAAGATCGGTTACGGTCTGGACGGCGAACGGCCCCCGCTGCCCCGCTTCCTGGGGCCCGCGGAGATCGACGAGCTGCTGGCGAGACCGGGCCCGCGGGACTTCGAACGCGATGTCCTGCCGCTGGTGTACAAGGAACTCGGCTTCGCCCACTACCACCGGCTCTTCACCGCCCACCCCGAGCGCACCCGGGTCGGCTGGACCGACTTCGAGGAGAAGTACGCGGCGGCCGACCCCGGCAGCCCGGAGCTGGACGCCCTGATCACCAGCGCCGTACCCGACCCCGCCGACCGGCTCGATCTGGACGCGCTCGACCGGCCGCTCCAGGGCGCGCGCTTCCCCTCGTACGACGCCCTCCAGGACACGCTGCGCGCGTACATAGACGCCGACCTCGTCCGCCGCCACGACCCCGCCCACAGCGCCGACCTGGCCGTCTTCCACGCCCTGCTCTCGGTCTACGGACAGCTCATCCGGCTCGGCGACCTCGGCGACGCGGACGACCGGTGGCACGGCTTCTTCAGCTATCTCGCCTCCGGCCCGCCGGGCCCCCGGCTGCGCCAGTTGCTCGCGCTCTCCCGGGCCGGTGTGGTCCGCTTCGTCGGGGCCGGCATGACGGTCGGGACCGACGAACAGCGGGGCGTCTTCCGGGCCGGGAGCCCCGGTGTGCCCGGGGAGTACATCGAGGCCCGCGCCCTGGTCGAGGCCCGGCTCCCCGATCCCTCGCCCGAGCGCACCCGAAGCCCGCTGCTGCGCGCGCTGTACGAGGAGGGGGCCGCCACCACCGCGGGGGCCGGGCTGGTCAGGGTCGATCCCGACGACGGACGGCTCGTGGAGCGCGATGGCCGTCCGCACCCCCGGCGCTTCGCGCTCGGCCCGTACACCACCGCCCGGTCCAGCGGCGCGTTCACCCGCCCCCGCACCGGGGGCCAGGCGTTCCGGCAGAACGACGCGGCCGCGCGGGCCGCGCTCACCCTCCTCGGCGAACTGCGCCTCCCCGCCGGGCCCGCGCCCGCGGCCGGCCGGCCGGACCCCGCCCCGGCGGACGACGGTTCGCGCGCTGTGCCCCCCACCGCCGGACCGGCTGGGAGCGGCCCGTCCGAAGCCGAAAGGTAAGGCCCGTCATGCCCGCCATACGACCCCTGCATCTCGCCGCCGAGATCGGCGGTCCGCCGCGTTACGACGCCGGGTGGTACGTCGAACTCGCCCGGCTCGCCGAGGACGGCGCCCTCGACTTCGTGACCCTCCAGGACTCCTTCGACCGCCCCGGTCCCGACGCGCTCGCCGTGCTCTCCCGGGTCGCCCCCACCACCGAGCGCATCGGTCTGGTGCCGGTCGTCACCACCACCCACACCGAGCCGTTCCATGTCTCCACGTCCCTCGCGACCCTGGACTGGGTGAGCGGGGGACGGGCCGGCTGGTTCGTCGGGGTGTCGGACACCCCGGCGCAGGCCCGGCTCTTCGGACGACGCCGGGCCGCCCCGGCCGCCGCCCTGTGGCGCGAGGCGGGGGAGGTGGCCGAGGTGAGCGCCCGGCTCTGGGACAGCTGGGAGGACGGCGCCGAGATCCGCGACAGACCGACAGGGCGCTTCATCGACCGCGACAAGCTGCACCATGTCGACTTCGAGGGCACCGGATTCTCCGTCCGCGGCCCGTCCACCGTGCCGAGGCCGCCCCAGGGCCGTCCCGTCACCGTGATCGACGGGACCGCGGGCCCCGCCGCGGAGACCGCGGCGCGCCACGCCGATGTCGTCCTGGTGCGGGCGGGGCGCCCCGAGGAGGCGGCCGTGCTCCGCGAACGGCTCAGGGCCCGCGCCGCCGACCACGGCCGTGACCCGGACACCCTGCGGGTCCTCGCGGCGCTCACCGTCCATCTCGGCGACGGCGAACGCCCGCTGGACCCGGGCCTGGAGAGCGCCCCGCGCACCACGGCCGGTGCCGGCGGACCGCGCTACCGGGGCGGCCCGGCGGGCCTCGCGCAGCTCATCACCGGCTGGCACGGCGCCGGCGCGGTGGACGGTTTCCATCTCACCCCCGCCGAGCCCCGCCGGGATCTCGAACGGCTGGTCAACGGCACCGTGGCACTGCTCCAGCACCGCAGCCTCTTCCGCACCTTCCACCCGGGCGGCACCCTCCGCGAACATCTCGGCCTCGCCCGCCCGGCCAACCGCTACACGTCCGCCCGGGGAGTGGTCCGATGACCACCGACCCGACCGGTACCGCTCGTACCGGCGACGCCCGGGCCACCCAGGGCCGTGCCACCGACGTCCGGACCGGCGCCGACCGCAAGCGGATCCATCTCGCCGCGCACTTCCCGGGGGTCAACAGCACCACCGTCCGGTCCGATCCGCGCTCCGGGTCCCCGATCGGCTTCTCCTCGTTCGCGAAGCTCGCCCGTACCGCCGAGCGCGGCAAGTTCGACTTCTTCCTCCTCGCCGAGGGGCCCCGGCTGCGCGAACACCGCGGCCTGATCGACGAGCTGGACGTGGTGGGCCGTCCCGAGCCGCTCACCGTGCTGAACGCGCTGGCCGCCGTCACCGACCGGATCGGTCTGGCCGCCACCGTCAGCGCCACCTTCAACGAGCCGTACGAACTGGCCCGCAGGCTCGCCTCCCTCGACCATCTCAGCGCGGGACGGGCCGCCTGGAACGTGGTGACCTCGTCCGACGCCTTCACCGGGGAGAACTTCCGGCGCGGCGGCTATCTCGACCGGGCCGACCGCTACACCAGGGCCGCCGAGTTCGTCGCGACCGCCCGTGAGCTGTGGGACTCCTGGACACCGGCCGGGCCCGGCGCCCCGTACGGCACGCCCCGCCCCTTCGCCCACTCGGGACCGCAGTTCGAGATCGAGGGGGAGTTCACCGTCCCGCGCTCCCCGCAGGGCCATCCCGTGGTGATCCAGGCGGGCGACTCGGACGAGGGCCGGGAGTTCGCCGCGTCCGCCGCCGACGTGGTGTTCAGCCGCCACGGCACACCGGAGGAGGGCCGCGCCTTCTACGCCGACGTCAAGGGCAGGCTGGCGGCGTACGGCAGGGAGCCGGACGATCTCACGATCATGCCCGGGGTCACCTTCGTCCTCGGCGACAGCGACGCGGAGGCGCAGGAGCGGGCGGCCGAGATCCGCAGACAGCAGGTCTCGCCGCGGCACGCGATCCTCGCGCTGGAGCGGGTCTGGGGGCGGGATCTGTCGGCGTACGACCCGGACGGGCCGCTGCCCGAGATCGATCCCGACCCGGATCCGGACCCGGACCCGGGGCCGGCCCAGGGCCGGGTCCGGGTGGCCGATCCGCTCGCCGTCGCGGCCGGCTGGCGCGCGCTGTCGGAGGCCAAGGGCCTGTCCATCCGGCAGACCGTCATCGAGACCACCGCGCGGCAGTCCTTCATCGGGACCCCCGCGACCGTCGCCGCGGCGCTCGACAGCTTCGTCCAGACGGACGCGGCGGACGGATTCGTCCTCATCCCGCATCTCACCCCGGGCGGGCTGGACGACTTCGTGGAACGGGTCGTACCGCTCCTCCAGGAGCGCGGGGTCTTCCGCGAGGAGTACGAGAGCGGCACTCTGCGGTCGCATCTGGGTCTTCCCGATCCGGTACGGAAAGGCTGATCGGCATGACAACGGAATCACTGGCGGACACGGGAACGGGAGTGGGAGCGGACATGGGTACGAGAGCGGGCACGGACACGCGTGTGGACGGGGGCAACGGCACGGGCGCCGGCACGGACGGAGGCACGGGCGCCGGCGCGGACGGGGGCACGGACGGGGGCGCGGACACCGCCGCCCAGGAGTGGCGGAGCTGGCACGAGGGGCGTGTCGCCACGGTCACGGCGCCTTACGGGCCGCTCTCGCTCACCGGCACCCACTGGCTCGCCGACCATCCCGGTGGCCGGCTGCCCGGACTCCCCGGGCACTGGCGCGAGGACGGCGACCAGGTGGTGCTGACCGCCGTGGACGGGGACGGGCTGACCGCCGACGGCCGGCCGCTCACCGGGGAACTCCGGCTGGCCGCCGACAGCGGTCCGTTCGAGGCGTCCCGGATCGCGGCCGGCGGACGCAGGCTGGTCGTGCTGCGCCGCGAAGGGCTCTGGGCCGTGCGCGACGTCGATCCGGACTCCGCCGCGCGGGCCGCGTTCCAGGGGATCGTGGCCACCGCGTACGACAGGGAATGGGAGCTGGCGGGCCGTTTCCGTCCGTACGACGAGAGCCGTACGGTGCTGGTCGAGAACGCGGACGGACGCGAGCGGGGCCTCGGCCTCGGCGGTGAGATCGCCTTCACCGTCGGCGGTACGGAACACACCCTCCAGGTCGCGGTGGAGGGGGACGGCACGCTCTGGGCGGTCTTCGCCGACACCACCAGCGGACAGGACAGCTTCCGCTTCCGCTTCCGCTTTCTGCGCCCGGCGGCCCCGGCCGCGGACGGGACGGTGACCGTCGACTTCAACCGCGCCCTGCTGCCGCCGTGCGCCTTCGCCGACCACTTCATCTGCCCGTTCCCGCCGCCCGGCAACACCCTCCCGATCGCGGTCCCGGCGGGCGAGCGGACCGTGGCCGGCTGACGCGCCGCCCCGCCCGCTCCCGGGGGGCGGGGGACGGACGGGGCGGGCGGGGCGGACGGGGGCGGGTCGGACCGGTGGGAGCGGACCGGGCCGGTGGGGCGGGCGGGGGCCACGGCCAAAAGCCGCCCTTGCGCGGCGAGTTGGGGCATCCAATACTCCCGAGCAGCGCCGACGGGGGGCGCGCGGTCCGGTGTCCGCAGGGACGGCCGCCCCCGGCCGCGCCTCACGGGCCCGCACCTCCACGGAGGGCCCTCGATTCCCCTCGGGAGGAACGCCAAGTGAGGATCAAGCGCACCATCCGCCGCGCCGGGACCACCGGACGTACCCGTCTGCTCGCCGTCGCCACGGGACTTGCCGCCGCCGTGGCACTCGCGGTCCCCGCCGCCAACGCCGGTACGGCCGCCACGGCGGGGACCGCGAGTGCCACGGGCGCGTCCGCCGCGAGCGCGCTCACCGCCGTCGGCGACGCGGTCCTGGACGCCGGGGTACCGGGCACCGCCTGGTACGCCGATCCCGCCGCCGGCACCGTCGTCGTCGCCGTGGACAGCACCGTCTCCACGGCGGAGATCGCCGCGATCGAGCGGGCCGCGGGTCCCCACGCAGGGGCGCTGCGCTTCGAGCGCACGGCCGGCCGGCTCTCCACCCAGCTCTCCGGCGGCGACGCCATCTACTCCGGAGCCGGGCGCTGTTCGGTCGGTTTCAATGTCGTCAGCGGCGGCACGTACTCCTTCCTGACGGCGGGACACTGCACCAGCGGTGTCTCGACCTGGTACGCGAACCCCTCGGGAACCACCCCCGTCGGGGTCACGACGGCGACCAGCTTCCCCAGCCGTGACTACGGGCTCGTGCGGTACACCAACCCCTCGGTGCCCGTGCCCGGGACCGTCGGCACCGCCGACATCACCGGTGCGGCCAACGCCACCGTCGGGATGGCCGTCACCTTCCGGGGCGCCGTCTCCGGTGTCCGCTCCGGCGTGGTGATCAGCCTCAACAACACCGTCAACTACGGCAACGGCCAGGTCGTCAACGGGCTGATCCGCACCAATATCTGCACCCAGCCCGGTGACAGCGGCGGAGCGCTCTACTCGGGCACCCTCGCCATCGGGATTCTCTCGGGCGGCAGCGGCTGCTCCGGCGGGGTCGGTACCTCGTACTTCCAGCCGGTCATCCCGGCCCTGGCGGCGTACGGCGTCAGCGTCTTCTGAGCGTCCGCCGGCCGGTCCGGTCCACCGGATCCGGCCGGCCCGGACCCCGGTTCCGGCGGCACGGCCGAGTCCCCGTCCGGCCGCCGGACGGGGACCGTATGACGCACGCTCGCGCCGAGTCGCCGTGGACTTCCTCCGCGGAGAGCGACGTGCGCGATGCCGTGCCGCCGAGGAGCCCGGACGTGTTCCGCCCCGTGCCCACCGACGCCACCGCGCGCGTCCTCAAGCGTCAACTCCGCCCTCTAGACTGGCCCGATGACAGGACCCCTGGTCCCCGTCCGCGCGATCGTGTCGCGGGTCCACAGCGGTTGTGATCTGGTGTGTGACCACCGCGGGGACGCGCCCCACACCGGGCCCGGCGACGACGGGGCGGCCGACCGGGATGACCGGCCCGCGGTGGCCCGGCGGCTGCCCGGGGAGCGGGCGCCGGACCGGACCGCCGAGGCCGGGACCCAGGCCCGCGGCGTGCTGGGCGTCCCCGTACAGGGCGTTCCCGTACGGGGCGGCGCCGTACGGGGCGGCGCCGGGGAACCGGCGCCCGTGCCGCCGCGCGTACGGCGCGCGGCCGGGCCGTGGGCGCCGACCGAGGGCATCACCGTCGGCGGGAAGAGCCCGCTGGCCGTACTCAGGGAAGAGGCCGACCGTGGCTGAGACGATATCGACCGAAGCGCTGGCCGGGGAGCTGGCGGCGCTGGGCGTCACCGACGGCGGGACCCTCCTCGTCCACGCGTCCCTGCACGGCACCGGACTGGACGCCGACACCCTCCGTACGGCCCTGCTGACGGCGCTGGGAGCCGACGGCACCCTGGTCGTCCCGGCCTTCACCGAGGAGAACTCCGACACCTCCTCGGCCCACTTCGCCCAGATCCAGGGACTGACCCGCAGACAGGCCGCGGCCTTCCGGGCGCGGATGCCCGCCTTCGACCCGCTGACCACCCCCTCCACGGGGATGGGCCGGCTGGCCGAGTCCGTCCGTACCGCTCCCGGGGCCGTCAGGAGCACCCATCCGCAGACCTCCTTCGCCGCGATCGGCGGACGGGCGGCGGAACTGCTGGCCGCGCATCCGCTCGACAGCCATCTCGGGGAGGACTCACCGCTCGGCGCCCTGGTCGCGGCGGACGCACGGGTCCTGATGGTGAATGTGGGCTTCGCCGCCTGCACGGCATTCCATCTCGCCGAATACCGCGTCGGCTCTCCCGTGCGCTCCTACCACTGTGTGGTGAAGGGGCCGGACGACAGCCCGCGGTGGGTGGAATTCGAGGACGTCAGCCTCGACGACAGTGACTTCGAGGCGATCGGGGCGTCCTTCCCCTGGGATCTGGAACGGAAGGGACCACTCGGCGGCACGACCGCGAGGTCGTTCTCGATCAAGGACGCCGTCGACCACGCGGAGTCGTGGATGACCGAGAAGCGGCGCTGAGCGGCCGGACCGCGGGGCTCTCGGCGCGGCGGGACATGCCTCCGCGGACTCCGCGGAGGAGTCCCGTTCCTGTCACCCGCCCGGGGACCGAGCCGATCGCATCCGGCCGGTCCCCGCTTCTGTGGGGGGCGAATTCAGGACAGGACTAGTCCTCACCGCTGATGACACGGTGGTCGCACCGAGTGTTCGCAAACGGAACGGACGCGGTCTGACCTCGGCCACGGGACCGGCCCGGCGAACGGGCCACCGTCGTGCGCCCGTCCTGAAGTCGGCCTTGTGTGCGGCCGCCCGGTCTCGGAATAGTGGGCGGCTCATCCTCCGTGTCAGGTCACCCCACATGCCCCGGCACGGTTCCCCCCACAGGAGGTCGACGTTGAACCATCGGCGCATATCCAGGAAGCGGGCGACGACGGCGGGCGGTGCCGTCATCGCCCTGGCCATCGCGGGAATCACCTTCCAGACTGCGAACGCCAGTGAGGAAACACCCCAGTTCACGGTCAAGACACTGACGGCCGCGGCGGCCGGAAATCTCGCCTCGGTCCTCGGTGAGGACCTGGGCGGCGCCGCCGCCGGTTCGTACTACGACGCCGGGTCCAAGGCCCTGGTGGTGAATGTCGTCGACGAGCGGGCGGCCGAGACCGTACGCCAGGCGGGCGGCAGGGCCAGACTGGTTCAGAACTCCCTGGCCGAACTGAAGAGCGCCCGCCAGACCCTCACGGACCGTGCGGCCGTCCCCGGCACGTCGTGGGCGGTCGACCCGGTCACTAACAAGGTGATCGTCACGGCCGACCGTACGGTCGAGGGCGCGGCGTGGGACAAGCTCAGCGGAGTCGTGGAAGGGCTCGGCGACAAGGCCGAACTGAAGAGGACGGCGGGGGAGTTCACCCCCTTCGTGGCCGGCGGTGACGCCATCACGGGCGGCGGCGGTCGCTGCTCGCTCGGCTTCAACGTGGTCAAGGACGGCGCGCCGTACTTCCTGACCGCGGGGCACTGCACCGAGTCCATCCAGACCTGGTCCGACCCGGCGGGCACTGTGATCGGGACGAACGAGGGCTCCAGCTTCCCGGACAACGACTACGGCCTGGTCAAGTACACCGCCGAGGTCGCGCACCCGAGCGAGGTCAATCTCTACGACGGCAGCAGCCAGCCGATCAGCCAGGCCGGTGACGCGACGGTCGGGCAGCAGGTGACCCGCAGCGGTTCCACCACCCAGGTGCACGACGGACAGGTCACCGGGCTCGACGCCACCGTGAACTACGGCGGCGGCGACATCGTCAACGGTCTGATCCAGACCTCGGTCTGCGCGGAGCCGGGCGACAGCGGCGGCTCGCTCTTCGCGGGCGACACCGCGCTCGGGCTGACCTCGGGCGGCAGCGGCAACTGCTCCTCGGGCGGTGTGACGTTCTTCCAGCCGGTGACGGAGGCGCTCGCCGTGTTCGGCGCGCAGATCGGCTGACGGACGGCCCGCTTCGGCAGGCGGAGCGCGCGGGCACCCGCCCGCGCGCTCCGGTGTGTGCACGTTCCGCCGCCCGCGGGGGCGGCCCCTCGGTCCCGGAGCGGGCTCAGACCGCCCCCGGCCCCGGTCTGGTTCCTATGACCACGGTGGCGTACAGCTCATCGGAGCGTGCCACGCGCGGGACCAGCCCGCCGGCCGTGAAGGCCTCCACCGCCAGGGGCGCCTGGCGCTCACTCGTCTCGACCAGCAGCGAGCCGCCCGGTGCCAGCCAGTCGGGCGCCTCCGTCGTCACCCGCCGCAGGACGTCGAGCCCGTCCGCGCCCCCGTCGAGGGCGACCCGCGCCTCGTGGATACGGGCCTCCTGGGGCAGCAGCCCGACCTCCTCGGTCGGTACGTACGGCACATTGGCGAGCAGGACATCCACCCGTCCCCGCAGCGCGCGGGGCAGCGGGCCGTAGAGATCGCCCTCGTACACCCGGCCGCCGGCCTCGGCGACATTGCGCCGGGCACACCCCACCGCGGCGGGGTCGATGTCGGTGGCGTACAGCTCGGCCCCGTCCAGGGCCCTGACCAGCGCCGCGCCCAGCGCGCCGGAGCCGCAGCACAGATCGACCACGACGGCGCGCGGCCGGGCGAGGGCGGCGGCCTCACGGACAAGGAACTCGGTACGGCGGCGGGGCACGAAGACCCCCGGGTCCACGGCGATCCGCAGACCGCAGAACTCCGCCCAGCCGAGGACATGTTCAAGGGGCAGACCGGCGACCCGCCGGTCCACCATCGCGGTGAGTTCGGCCGCCGTCCCCGCGGCGGAGACGAGCAGTCGCGCCTCGTCCTCGGCGAAGACACAGCCCGCGGCGCGGAGTCTGGCAACCACATCGGACGGAACGCCGACGGACGGAGCGGGGGATGACGCGGAAGCTGACATGGGGAGCCTTTCGGAATGCCGATGGGCACTCCCGGCGGTCACCTATGTCCGACGGCCCGCACAACCGCGGGAGGGGAGTACCCGACCTGGTACAGCGGTGATGGGTCTCGCCTCCTTCGGTGGGTCCGGTCGCTGCTGGAGAGGGCCACACTACCCGAGTCGGGCCGGGCGACCGCCCGCGCGGCCCGCCGGTCCGGCGCCGGGCGGGCCTCGCGGCGGCTTCCTGAGCCCACTCTTAGTCTCACCTTAACGGCGCCATAAGGATCGCCCCCACCCCCTCCGAGCAGCCGATTCCGGGGTGTTCAGGGGCTAGCTTGCTGAGCGCCGGGGCGGCGTTCGACGGGGAGGTCGTCTGCCGCTCCGGCTCGTTCCACCAGCGCCGTTCCGAAGGAGAACCTCTACATGACCGCTCGCCCCACGGCCGCCGGGATCGTCGTCCTCGGTCTTGTCCCGCTCGCGCTGGCCGGGCTCGCCGCCGCTCCGGCCGTGGCGCACGGGTCGCTGACCGACCCGGTCAGCCGGGTCGCCGCGTGCTACGCCGAGGGGCCGGAGAGCCCGCGCTCCGCCGCGTGCCGGGCGGCGGTCGCGGCCAGTGGCACCCAGGCGTTCTACGACTGGAACGAGGTCAACATCGCCGACGCCGCCGGGAACCACCAGCGGCTGATCCCGGACGGAAAGCTGTGCAGCGCGGGCCGGGACAAGTACAAGGGGCTCGATCTGGCGCGCGGCGACTGGCCGTCGTCCGCGATGACGGCGGGCAACAGGACCTTCCGCTACAAGGCCACCGCGCCGCACAAGGGCTCCTTCGAGCTCTATCTCACCAAGGACGGCTACGACCCGGGCAAGCCGCTGAAGTGGTCGGATCTGGAGGCGAAGCCCTTCCTCAAGGTGACCGACCCCAAGCTGGAGAACGGCGAGTACGTCTTCAACGGGATCGTTCCTGACAAGTCGGGGCGCCATCTCATCTACTCCATCTGGCAGCGTTCGGACAGCCCCGAGGCCTTCTACACCTGCTCCGACGTGGTCTTCGGCAAGGACAACGGCGCCGCGGGCGGCGGCGCTCCGGCGGCGCCCGCGCCGACGGCCTCCGCGCCCACCGACGAGGAGATCGCGGAGGGCGCGGACAAGTCCACCGTCGAACACAACGGACACGGTGACACCGGCACACACACCGACACCGCCGACACCGCCTACGGCGACACCGACAGCAGCACCGACACCGACACCGCCACCGCCACCGAAACCACCGACGACGCCACGTCCGGTGCCGGTACGGCCGACGACGGTGGCACCGGTGGCACCGGTGGCACCGAGGGCTCCGGCGACGCCAACTCCCCCGGGACGAAGGCCGTCGGCGCCTCCGCCGAACTGCCCGCCGACGGGCAGAACCTCGCCGAGACCGGCGGCTCCGGCGTCACCCCGTATCTGGCGATCGGTGGCACGGCGGTCCTCGCCATCGGTGCCGCCCTGCTGTTCGGTACGGCCAGGCGCAGGGCCGTACCGTCCGCGCGGCACGGCCGCTGACCTCTCACGGCACGGACGCTGACCCCCACGGGTGCGAGCCGCCGTCCGCTCCCGGGAGCGGACGGCGGCTCCTGCGTCAGCCGATCACCGAGGCGCAGGTGGTCGGTGTCGCGCGGGCCGGGTCGAGCGCGTTGGTCACCTCGTGGAAGGCGATCCTGTCGATCGTCCCGATCGCCACATGCTCGGAGAGATCCACCGGGCACAGGTCCTGGAGCAGCACATTGCGTACCTCGGGACCGCTCAGGAACTGTGACCGGTACGGGGTGACCACCTCGTCGTACCGGGTGGCGATCACGGTGTAGCGCACCCCGGGAACGGTGTCCCCGCCCTCGTTGAGCTTGGTGAGGAAGGCGGATCCGGCCACCTGGTCGGCGAGCGCGGGGGTCTTCTCGTTCAGCAGGTGCCCCACTCCGGGGAAGTACGGGAGCAGCCGGGTCAGCCCGAGCAGGGTGGTGCCGTGGTTGTCGGGGGCGATACCGATCAGGGCGTTCACCTTCGCCGCCCCGCCGAGGAACTTCAGATAGTGGCGCGGCATCATGCCGCCCTGGGAGTGGCCGACGATATCGACCTCCGTGGCGCCGGTGGCCGCGAGCACCCGGTCGACATGGGAGGCGAGCTGTCCGGCCGAGGCGTCGATGGGGCCCAGACCGTAGAACAGCGGTACGCCGGGGAGTTGCCCGTAGTCGAGGGAGAAGACGCAGTAGCCCCGGTTCACCAGATACGGGGCGAGGCCGAGCCAGTTGTCGATGGAGTTCGCGAAGGTGCCGTGGACGAGGACGACCGGGCGGGGATGGGCCGTGGAGGGTTTACAGGAGTAGTCGTTCCATCCGCTGCTCGACGCGGACGCGGACGCGGTGGTGGTGGCGGCGGTGGTGGTGGCGGTCGAGGCGGTCGCGGCGGTGGGGGGCGCGGCGACAGCGGGGGTGGCCAGGGACATGGCGGCCAGCAACAGCGCGGTCAGGGGTCCGAGCGCGCGTTTCCAGGGCAGCATCGTGCGATCTCCTTGCGGCTCAAGGGAAATGGCGATGTCTGTCAGCCCTGTGGCCCGGACCACAAAGAGGGGGTGCTCAGCTAAAGTTACGCACGGGTAAGGTGGCGAAGGGAAGTTACGCGTCGGTAAAAACTCCCGGCCGTCGCCACCAGGGGTGTTGTGTCACACGGGCAGAGGATTCCGCCGACACACGGACACACACACGATCACGCGGCCAGCGACCCCGGCACGATCGCCCCGGGTCCGAACTTCGCGCGGGCCAGGTCCGCCACCGCCTCGATCCGCCGGGCCCGGTCGTCCACCGGGTCGAACATGAGCTGACGGCTGGCCCGTTCGGCCGGGATCAGCCCCTCCGCCCGTACGGAGAGAACCCGTACCCGCGCCCGTTGCAGTCCGAGCGACTCATGGATCCGGTACACCGCTCCGGCCAGCGCCGCCGAGTGCGCGGTCGGCTCGCGCAGCGCCCGGGTCCGGGTGGTCGTGGACCGGTCCGCGTACCGCACGGTGAGCGTCAGGGAGCGGCACACCTGGTCCGTTCCCCGCAGCCGGCCTCCCAGTTCCTCGGTGATCGAGAGCAGGGCGCGCCGGTGCCGCTCCTGGTCCAGTTCGTCGCGGGAGAAGGACCGTTCGGCGGCGAGCGAGCGCGCGGCGGCGTTCGGGACGACCCGTGTACGGTCGATTCCGCGCGCCTTCTCGTACAGTTCACGCCCCACGCGCACCCCGGCGATCCGCTGGAGTGTCGACAGCGGTACGGCGGCGGCCCCGCCGACGGTGCCGATTCCGTACGAGCGGAGCACCCGGGCCGTCGCGGTGCCGATCCCGGGCAGATCGGTGACCGGCCTGGGGCCCAGGAACGCTTCCACCGCGCGCTTGTCGTCCGCCACCACCAGCGTCGTCCCCGGCTCGGCGTGCCGCGCGGCCATCCCGGCCAGCATCGGGGTGGCGGCCACCCCGATCGTGCAGCCGGTCCCGAGATGGGCGAGCGTCCGGACCCGCAGCACGGAGGCGATCCCGGCGGCGTCCTGTCCGAAGTACCGTTCCGCGCCGCGCACATCGACGAGCGCGGCGTCCGGCGGCAGCGCCTGGACGACCGGGCTGATGTCCTCGACCAGTCCGAGCAGACCCGGCAGCGCCGGTCCGGCCGGGTCCCCGGGCACACCCCCGGCCGCGTCCTCGTGCCGCAGCCGTATACAGAGGATCATCCCGCGCTCCCCGGGCTGGAATGCCACAACTTCCGTCCGGTGGGCAGCCCTTCACCGGGCGGCTGGAGATCGGCCCAGGGATTCATCGCATAGCCCGTGGGCAGATGGATGCGCCGGCCGCGGCCGGTCCCTGAGGTGTCCCGGTCCGGTTCCGGTGTGTCCAGCGCGGCGGCGACCGCCTCCAGACCGCCTTCCTTCCGCAGCTCCACCAGTTCCGCCAGATTCCAGGCAGCGGCGCCCACCACGCTCAGACTGCGCGGACCGCGCCGCTGCACCACTCCGCGTACCAGCAGCAGCCAGGAGTGGAAGACGGTGTGCGCGCAGGCCTCGTGGCTGTCGTCGAAGAAGGCGAGGTCGACCAGGCCCGTACCGTCGTCCAGCGTGGTGAAGATGACCCGCCTGCCCGAACGGACCGGCGGGGTCTGGGTGGCGGCCTTGGCGCCCGCCACCAGGACGGTCCTGCCGTGCGGCACGTCCCGCAGCCGCTTGGCCGACATCACTCCCAGCTCCTTCAGGAACGCGTAGTGGTCCTCCATGAGATGGCGGGAGGCGTCCATGCCGAGGACGCCCAGCTCGGCGCTGAGGCGTTCCGCGTCGCCCAGATCGGGCAGTCCCGCGGGGGCGGTCCGCCGTCCTCCGCCGAGCGGGAGCTGATCGCCGTGGGCACCGGTCCTCCGCTGTGCTCCGTGCAGTTCGGAGAGATGGAGCAGCAGATCGCGCCGGTTGGCGCCGAACCGGTCCAGCGCGCCCACCTGCGCCAGCCGTTCGGCGACCGGCCGCCCCGGTCTGGCCCGCTGCCAGAAGTCGAGCAGGGAGGAGTAGGGCCGGCCCGCCTCGATCCGTGCCGTCTCCGCCTCGCTGATGCCATGGACGTCGGAGAGTGCCAGCCGCAGCCCCCACACCTTTCCGCCCCGGCCCGCCCCGTCGCCCTGCCTTGTCCCGTCGCCCTGCCTCGTCCCGTCACCCTGCCCAGCACCGTCGCCCTGCCTCGTCCCGTCGTTCTGCTCCGCTCCACGATCAGACACCAGTTCGATCCGATGGGCGGCCGAGGACAGGTTCACATCCAGCGGCAGCACCGGCACCCCGCGCCGCCGCGCGTCCGCGAGCAGCAGCCGTTTGGGATACATCCCCGGGTCATGTGTGAGCAGCCCGGCGTAGAAGGCGGCCGGATGGTGCGCCTTGAGCCAGGCCGACTGATAGGTCGGTACGGCGAAGGCGACGGCGTGCGCCTTGCAGAAGCCGTACGAGCCGAAGGCCTCGATGATCTCCCAGGTGCGCGCGACGACCTCGGGCGCGTACCCCTTCCGCCGGGTCGCCCGCTCGAACCAGGCACGGATCCCGGCCCCCGACCCGGGGTCGGAGAGCCCGCGCCGCACCTTGTCCGCCTCCTCCCGGCCGCAGCCGGTCATGATGTCCACCATCCGGATGATCTGTTCATGGAAGACCACCACCCCGTAGGTCTCGCGCAGCGGTTCCTCCAGATCCGGGTGGGGATGGCGGATCGGCGCCCGGCCGTGTCTGGCCTCGATGAACGGCCGCACCATGTCGGCCGCCACCGGGCCCGGCCGGAAGAGCGAGATGTCGACCACCAGATCGTGGAAGGTGGCGGGCTGGAGCCTGCCGACCAGATCGCGCTGGCCCGGCGACTCGATCTGGAAGCAGCCCAGGGTCTCGGCGGAGCGGATGAGCCGGTAGGTCTCCGGATCGCCCTCGGGCACCTGCCGGGGATCGTCGATGTCCACCCGCTCCCCGGTGGCCCGTTCGATCTCCGCTACGGCGTGCGCCATCGCCGACTGCATCCGTACACCCAGCACATCGAGCTTGAGCAGCCCCAGCTTCTCGACGTCCTCCTTGTCGAACTGGGACATGGGGAAGTTCTCGCCGCTGGTCGGCACCACCGGGGTGCGGCGCAGCAGCGAGGCGTCCGAGAGCAGCACCCCGCACGGGTGCATGGCGATCCCGCGCGGCAGCGCGTCCAGCGCCTCCACCAGCTCCCAGAGCCGGCCGTGCTTCCCCCCGTGCCGCCACTCCCGCGCCACCTCCCGCAGTTCGGGCAGCTCCTCCATCGCGGCGCGGGCGTCGCGGGCACGGATGTGCGGGAAGGACTTGGCGATCCGGTCGATCTCGGCCGGGTCCATGGAGAGGGCGGCGCCCACGTCCCGTACGGCGTGGCGCACCCGGTAGGTCTCGGGCATGGCGACGGCGGCGACCCGCTCGGGGCCGAAGCGGCCGAGGATCCCCCGGTAGACCTCCAGCCTCCGCGCGGACTCCACGTCGATGTCGATATCGGGCAGTCCGGACGGGCGCCGGGTGGAGAGGAAACGTTCCATCAGCAGTCCGTGCGCGACCGGGTCGGCGTGTGCGATCCCCAGCAGATGGTTGACCAGGGAGCCGGCGCCCGAGCCGCGCGCGGCGACCCGGATCCCCATGCCGCGTACATCGTCGACGACCTGCGCCACGGTGAGGAAGTACGAGGCGAAACCCAGCTCCTCGATCGTGCGCAGCTCCGCGTCCAGTCTGGCCCAGTAGGTCCGGTGGCCGGGGCGCCGGTCGTAGCCGCGCAGCACCATTCCGGCGGCGCAGCGCGAGCGCAGGACCCGCCCCGCGGTACGGCGGTCGGCGCCGACCAGCCGCGGCTCGGGGAAGTGGACGGTGCCGAGGCCCAGATCGTCCTCGGGGTCGACCAGACAGCCGGCGGCGGTCTCCTCGGTCAGGGCCAGCAGCCGGTGCGCGGTGTCCCGCCCGAAGCCGGCGGCCTCGGCGACCAGCTCCGCGGTACGGGCCATCCCGGCCGGATCCTTGAGCCAGCGCTCCCCGCTGTCCAGGCCCCGGCGCGGGTCGATGGGGATCAGCCGGCGGGCCGAGTCGAGGACATCGGCGACCGGGCCCTGTCCGGGGTCGGCGTAGCGCACGGCGTTGCTGAGCACCGCCCGTACCCCCTGTTCGGTGGCGAAGCCGAGGGTACGGGCGGCGTGCCGCAGCGAGCCGGGGCCCGTGCCCGTACGCCCGTGGTGCACGACTTCGAGCCGGAGCGCGTCGCCGTAGATCTCGCGCCAGGGCGCCAGCAGCCGGGCGGCCCGGTCGGGGCGGCCCGCCGCGAGGGCCCGGCCGGTCTCGGAGCCGGGTCCGAGCAGCACGGTGAGATCCGCGCCGTGGTTGTCCCCCCAGGGCAGCAGCGGGCCGCCGTCCCCGGCGGCGTGCGCGGTGGAGACGAGCCGGCACAGCTCGGCCCAGCCCGCGGCGCCGTTCCTGGCGAGGAAGACCGCGCGGGGCGCGGACTCGTCGATGAAGGCGCCGCCGCGCACGGGGGTGCGCCGGCGCTCGACGGGGCTCGACTCCCGTGCCCGCTCGCCCACCGCCAGCTCCACCCCGAAGAGCGGCCGTATCCCGGCGGTCGCGCAGGCCTCGGCGAAGCGGACCGCGCCCGCGAGGGTGTCGCGGTCGGTCAGGGCGAGGGCGTCCATGCCCCGCTCGGCGGCGCGCTCGGCCAGCCGCTCCGGGTGGGACGCCCCGTACCGCAGGGAGAATCCGGAGACGGTGTGCAGATGCGTGAACCCGGGCATCCGCACCTCCTGGATCGATCCGTTCTCACCTCCCCCGTCACCCACCATAGACCAAGTTTCGAACGTGCGTGCGATAGGAAATCCCGGCCCCGGGCGGCGGGGCCGGATGCCGGCACATGAGGGAGGGGTCCGGACCATCCGTGATGATCCGGACCCTTCCGGTGAACGCGGTGAATACCCTGATATGCCCCGGCGAACCTTGGCTCCGGCTCCGGCTCCGGCTCTGCTGTCGCTGTCGCTGTCGCTGTCGCTGTCGCTGTCGCTGTCGCTGTCGCTGTCGCTGCCGGTGCCGGTCGCGCGGGCGTCGGCGCGTGTCGGCGCGTGTCGGCGCGTGTCGGCCGGGTGGTACGGGGAAGCGGTCAGCCGATCCAGCGGTAGCGGCGCTCCGGACGGCCCGTGCCGCCGTAGCGGAGGGAGATCTCCGCCCGGCCCGTCTCCGCGAAGTACTCCAGATAGCGCCGGGCGCTCACCCGGGACAGGGCCCCCGCGTCCGCGCACTCCGTCGCCGACAGACCGCCCGAGTGCTTGCGCAGAATGCCCTCCACCAGGTCGGCCGTATGGGCCGCCAGGCCCTTGGGCAGCCCGCGGCTCCCGGGCGGGCGCGTACCGAAGATATGGTCCACATCCTCCTGGCGTGCCTCGCCGAGCCCGGCGAGACGGGTGCGCAGGGAGGCGATGTGCCGCAACTGCTCCTGGAGCGCCGCCTGGTTGAAGGGCTTGATCAGATAGTGCAGCGCACCCGCGCGCAGCGCCGCGCGGATCACCCCCGCGTCCCGCGCCGCCGTGATGAACAGCGCGTCGGCGCTGACCCGGTTCCGGTCTCGCTCCTCCGCCGCCCGCAGCTCACGCAGTACGGCGATTCCATCCATATCGGGCAGATAGATATCGAGCAGGACAAGATCCGGCCCCAGCCGCTCGGCCGCGCGCAGCGCTTCGGCGCCGCTGTGCGCCACCCCGACGACCGTAAAACCGTCCATTGCGGACACATAGCGGCTGTGCAGTTTCGCGACCATGAAGTCGTCGTCCACCACCAGCACTTTCGTCACGCCGACACGCTAAGCCGCGACCTCAATGACCACAACGTCCGTTGATTCCGGAAGAGAGACAGCTTGTTAACGCGCAGGCAACATGTGGCCCACTTCACAAGCTTTCCGAAAGGCGGCAGACGTGCGATTGCGCACCCCTCTGGCCCTGCTCGGGTCGGCACTCCTGGTGCTGGTGGGGCCGCCGTTGCTCACCTCGGGCAGTGGCACCGACACCGGCACGCAGATCCCCGGCCTGCGCTTCATGGTTCCCAACACGCCCGGCGGCGGTTACGACATCACGGCCCGCACCCTGGCCAAGAACGCCGAGGACGGGGAACTCACCCACAACATCGAGGTGTTCAACCTGCCGGGCGCCGGCGGCACCGTGGGCCTCACCCGGCTCGTCGGTGAGCACGGCAACGGCAAGCTCGCCATGTCGATGGGCCTCGGTGTGGTCGGTGCCGTCCACACCAACAAAACGCCCAGGACGCTCGCCGACACGACTCCGATCGCCCGGATCACCGAGGAGTCCGACATCGTGGTCGTCGGCAAGGACTCCCCGTACCGGACGATCGACGATCTGATCGAGGCCTGGCGGGCCGACCCGGCCAAGGTGCCCGTCGGCGGCGGCTCCTCGCCCGGCGGCCCCGACCATCTCGCCCCCATGCTGATGGCGAAGGCCGCGGGGATCGCGCCGAAGACCGTCAACTACATCCCGTTCGACGGCGGCGGTGAACTCCTCGCCTCGATCCTCGGCGACAAGGTCGCCTTCGGGGTCTCCGGCCTCGGCGAGTACCTCGACCAGATCAAGGCCGGTGAGCTGCGGCTCCTCGCGGTCACCGGGCCCGAGCGGATACCCGGCCTCGACGCCCCCACCCTCCGTGAGGCCGGTCTCGACACCGACTTCACCAACTGGCGCGGCATCGTGGCACCGCCCGGCCTCTCCGACGCCGAGCGCACCAAACTCGTCGCCTTCTTCGACACGCTGCACGACTCGCCCCAGTGGCGGGACTCCCTCAAGAAGAACGGCTGGGACGACGCCTATCTCCCCGGTGAGAAGTTCGGCGAGTTCCTCGCCGAGGAGGACCGCCGCGTGGACTCCGTCCTGAAGGAGCTGGGACTGTGAACCCCGAGACCGGCACCCCCGGCACCCCCGGCACCCCCGGCACGCCCGGCACCCCCGGCACCCCCGGGGCACCCGGGACCCCACGGACAGCGGAGACCCCAAAGACCGCGGAGACCTCCCGGACCGCGGAGACCTCCCGGACACCGGCCGCCCCGCGCGGCTCATGGCTGCGCGAGCACTCCGAGCTCGGCGTCAGCCTGCTGCTGCTCGTCCTCGGGGTGCTCGTCCTCACGGACGCGCTCACCATGGATGTCGAGATCACCCAGCGCGGCCCGGTCGGCCCCAGGACCGTCCCGGTCGTCGTCGGCATCGGCCTGCTCGTCGTCGCCGTCCTGCTCACGCTCGACATCCTGCGCGGCGGCCGCGGCGAGGCGGAGGGCGGCGAGGACATCGACCTGAGCGAGCCCGCCGACTGGCGGACCGTTCTGCTCCTCGCCGGGGTCTTCCTGGCGAACGCCGTGCTCATCGGACCGCTCGGCTTCCCCATCTCGGGCGCCCTGCTCTTCTGGGGCTCCGCGTACGCGCTCGGCAGCCGCCACTACGACCGTGACCCGCTGATCGCCGCGGGCCTCTCGCTCGTCACCTACTTCGTCTTCGACAACCTGCTCGGTGTCCCCCTCCCCGGTGGCCCGCTGATGGGGGTGCTGTAACCCATGGACTCCCTCAACTCCCTGCTGGACGGCTTCGGTACGGCGCTCACGCCGATGAATCTGCTCTGGGCCGCGATCGGTGTGCTGCTCGGCACGGCGATCGGGGTACTGCCCGGCATCGGCCCCGCCATGGCGGTCGCGCTGCTGCTCCCGGTGACCTACGGACTCGATCCGACCGGCGCGTTCATCATGTTCGCCGGTATCTACTACGGCGCGATGTTCGGCGGCTCCACCACCTCCATCCTGCTCAACACCCCGGGCGAGAGCGCGGCCGTCGTGGCCGCGATCGAGGGCAACCCGATGGCCAAGGCCGGGCGCGGTGCCCAGGCGCTGGCCGCCGCCGCGGGCGGGCACTTCGCCGGCGGCATGATCGGCACGATCCTGCTGGTGGTCCTCGCCCCGACCGTGGCGTCGCTCGCCGTGGACATCGGAGCCCCCGACTACTTCGCGATCATGGTGCTGGCGTTCATCGCCGTCACCTCCGTCCTCGGCTCGTCCCGTATCCGCGGTCTCGCCTCCCTGCTCATCGGTCTCACCCTCGGGCTCGTCGGCCTCGACCAGATGACCGGCCAGCAGCGGCTGACCTTCGGCGTGCTCCAACTCGCCGACGGCATCGACGTGGTGATCGTCGCGGTCGGTCTCTTCGCGATCGGCGAGGCACTCTGGGTCGCCGCCCATCTGCGCCGCTCCACCGGACAGGCGATCCCGGTCGGCCGCCCCTGGCTCGGCAAGAAGGACATCCGGCGCACCTGGCGGCCCTGGCTGCGCGGCCCGCTCATCGGCTTCCCGTTCGGCGCCATCCCGGCCGGCGGCGCGGAGATCCCCACCTTCCTCTCGTACGTCACCGAGAAGCGGCTCTCCCGGCACAAGGACGAGTTCGGCAAGGGCGCCATCGAGGGCGTGGCCGGGCCCGAGTCGGCGGCCTCCGCCTCGGCGGCCGGGACGCTGGTCTCGATGCTGACCCTCGGACTGCCCACCACGGCCGTCGCCGCCGTGATGCTGGCCGCCTTCCAGCAGTACGGCATCCAGCCGGGACCGCTGCTCTTCGAACGCGAACCCGACCTGGTCTGGGGCCTGATCGCCTCGCTCTTCGTCGGCATGGTGCTGCTGCTCGCGCTCAATCTGCCGCTCGCGCCGGTCTGGGCGAAGCTGCTGCGCATCCCGCGGCCGTATCTCTACGCGGGAATCCTGTTCTTCGCGGCCGTCGGCGCGTACGCGGTCGGCGGGGAGGCGCTGGACCTGGTGATCCTGCTGATCATCGGTCTGATCGGGTTCGGCATGCGGCGGTACGGACTGCCGGTGCTGCCGGCCGTGATCGGGGTCATCCTGGGCCCGGCCGCCGAACAGCAGTTGCGGCGCGCCCTCCAGATCAGCGACGGCAGTGTGGGCGGGCTGGTCAACACGCCCTTCTCGGTGACGGTGTACGCCGTGATCGTGCTGCTGCTGATCTGGCCGGGGGTGCGGAAGCTGATCCTCGCGCGCCGCCGCCGTTCCGCGTCGGTGTGACCCGCGTACCCGCCTGACCGGCCCGTCCGGGTGAGCCCGGCCAAGACACGCGGTCCGAGCCGGAGGCTGGTCCAAGCCGGAGGCTGGTCCAAGCCGGAGGTTGGTCCGGGCCGGACGCTGGTTTGAGCCGGATGCGCCGCCCCGTCCCAGGGGCGGCGCATCCGGCTCGCGCGGCGTTGTCAGTGGTGGCTGGCACCATCGCCGACGCCTCGCAGCAGTTCCCTGGCGCTGTGGGGCGAATGCACCGTGAGGCCGCCGCCCTGCTGGAGGCCGCTCGCGCCACCCCGGTCAACGGGATCTTCGAGCATGACGGGACGAGTTGTCTGCGGGAGCTGCTGAAGGTGAACCAGGTTCCCAGCCGGCTGGACCGTGGATCGCCGCATGTTTACATCAGGCCGGTCGGTGCCACCGTCCGCCGGATCAATCAGAGCCTCGTGGAGGACGACGCCGGGTCCTGGGCGGTCATCGAGACCCTACGGCACACCGGAGTGCGAGCCGAGGAACTGACTGAACTGACGCATCTAACGCTCGTCTCCTACCGGCTGCCCGAGGCCGGAGAAGTCGTTCCGCTCCTTCAGAGCGTTCCGTCCAAGAGCAACGAGGAACGGCTCCTGCTGGTCAGCCCTCAGCTCGCCAGTGTCCTGGCCACCATCGTCAAGCACCTTCGTGACGCCAACGGCGGCAAGATCCCGCTCGTTGCCCGCTACGACTCCCACGAGCGCGTTACCGGTCCGCTGCTGCCCCACCTCTTCCAGCGGCGGCGCTATTGGCAGCCGCAGGTCATGAGTGAGGCCGCGGTCAAGCACAGGCTCGACCGGACGCTGGAGGTTACCGACCTGCGCGACCAGGCAGGTCAGCCGCTGAACTGCACGCGGCACGACGTCCGCAGGATGTTCACCACCGAGGCCGTCACCGGTGGGCTGCCCGTCCACATCGCCGCCCGCATCCTCGGACAGAAGACTCTGACCACCACTCAGGCATACCTCGCGGTCTTCCAGGACGACCTCGTGCGGACCTACCGCGGCTTCCTCGACCGGCGCCGGGCTGATCGACCACAGGACGAGTACCGTGAGCCCACGGACTCCACCCTTGATCGGCGCAACCGGGAATGACTAGGTTTGCCGCCGACAACGGACGAACAAGCAGGTGGGGCGTATGACCGCATTGGACGAGCTGGTGCAGTTGTTCGGCCCGTCGGCAGCCCGAGAGCTGTCCCCCGACGACTGGACCGAGGTCGAGGACTACGTCGGTTCTGCGCTGCCCGGCGACTTCAAGAAGTTCCTTGACACCTATGGCACCGGAGTGATCTGCGAAGAGCTGGTGGTCTTCCACCCCCGAGGGTCCAGTCCGCTGCTCGCGCGGATGCAACGGATCAGCGAGTCGTTCGGGCAGTCGTGGCGACGCAACCCGGACGAGTACCCCTTCCGCTTCCACCCCGAGCCGGGCGGGCTCATCTCCTGGGGATACGACTACTCCGGCGATGAGCACTTCTTCTGGCCGTGCGACCCGGACCCGGACCGTTGGAAGGTGGTCACCAACATCAATGGGACGGACCCCCAAGTCTTCGACGGATCGTTCACCCACTTTGTGCTTTCCTTCGTCCAGCAACTGCGCGATGTGGAACCGCACCATGGGATGGACCCTGCGGCCTTGGAGTTCCTTGAGCCGGAAGACCTGAACGAGCTGGCAGAGCGCGGAGAGATTGGTCCGGTCAAGCCAAGCTTCGAACCGTTCTGATCCGGCTTGTGGCATCGGTATCTGTCGCTCGGAATCGAGTACCTCGCCGCATCCAGGGCGCCTTCCTCGTCGAACGTCCTCGGTCGGGCCATGGCACGGCCTTAGCCGTTTTGGACCGTACGCTACAATATTCCTTTGGAAGCCCGCTCCTACCGCGACCTCGAAGCCTTACTGGTGTGGTGCGCGTAGTCCGGAAAAGGACCATGACCACGACCGACTGGGATGCCTCCGCCGACTCCTTCGACCAGGAGCCCGACCACGGGCTGCGGGACCCCGCCGTCCGCGCGGCCTGGGCGGGCCGGATGGCGTACTGGCTGCCGGCCGAGCCGTCCCGGGTGCTGGATCTCGGCTGCGGTACGGGCAGTCTGGCCCTGCTCGCCGCCGAGCGGGGCCACCGGGTGACGGCCGTCGACCTCTCGCCGCGCATGGCCGAGCTGGCCCGGGAGAAGCTGGCGGGCACCGACGCCGAGGTGCTCGTGGGGGACGCGGACCGGCCGCCGGTGGCGGGACGGAGTTTCGACGTGGTGCTCGCCCGCCATGTGCTGTGGACGCTCCCGGACCCCGAGCGGACGCTCCGCCACTGGGCCTCGCTGCTGAGGCCGGGCGGGTGGCTCGTGCTGATCGAGGGTGTCTGGTCCGGCACGGGTCTGCCGGCGTCCCGGCTCATCGACGCCCTCGCCCCGCTCACCGAGCGCGTCCACCACGAGAGACTCTCCGCCGACCCCGCTCTCTGGGGCCGCCCCGTCGACGACGAGCGGTACGCGCTGATCGCGCGGTCGGCCGGGCCCCGGCGCCACAGGGAGGTGGTCGATGTCCATCTGATCCTGCGCAGGGGGGACGAGGTGCTGCTCGCCCGCCGCTCCGGCACGGGATACGGCGACGGCCTGCTGAACGGCCCCTCGGGGCATGTGGAGGACGGCGAGGACGTCCGTACGGCCATGATCCGCGAGACCTACGAGGAGATCGGCGTCGAGCTGGCCCCCGACGAACTGCGGGTCGCGCTGGTCATGCAGCACCGCGGACCGGGTGGCAACGCCCGGATCGGCTGGTTCTTCGAGGCGGAGGCGGACGAGCCTGCCGAGGCGGACGAGCCTGCCGAGGACGGCTCCGGAGGCGGCCGGCCCGGCCGGGTGCCGTACAACCGCGAGCCGCACAAGTGCTCGGGACTCTCCTGGCACCCGCTGTCCGCTCTCCCCGACGACATCGTCGCCTACTGCCGGGCCGGTCTCGACGCCTACCGCGCGGGCGAACGCTTCGTCATCCACTGGCACGAGGACGGCGATCCGGTCGGCCATGTCCCGGGCGGCGCCGACCGCGTGGTCACGCTGCCCGCGACCCGGGGCCGGGCGGGACGGACGCCGCCCCGGCCGGGGGAGCGGACATGACGCACCTCCGACGCGCGGACCTCGTAACCGAACCACCGGCTGATGGCCGGCATCGGCCCCGCTCCGGGGTCCCGTTCTCTCCGGGGTTCCGTTCCGGCTCTCTCCGGTCCGGCGTGTCCCGGTGGGGGAGAATCGGTCCGTGACCCTGAAGATCGTGATCGACCCGGCCGCCGCGACCGCTCCGTACGAGCAGCTCCGTACCCAGATCTCGGCGCTGGCCCGCTCCGGCGTGCTGCCCGTGGGATACCGGCTCCCGACCGTACGGGGGCTCGCCGGGGAACTGGGACTGGCCGCCAACACCGTCGCCAAGGCCTATCGCGCGCTGGAGTCCGACGGGGTGATCGAGACGCGCGGCAGGAACGGCACCTTCGTCGCCGCCGCGGGTGACGCCGCCGAGCGCGAGGCCGCGAGCGCCGCGCTGGCGTACGCGGAGCGGGCGCGGCGCCTGGGACTGGACCGGGCGGCCGCGCTGGCCGCCGCCGAGGACGCGGTACGGGCCGTCTACCCGGAGTGATCCGCCCGGGGACCACCGCCCGGGGACCACCGCCCGGGGGGACCACCGCCCCGGGGGACCACCCGGCGGACCGCAGACCGCGAACCGCAGACCGTCGGCCGTCGGCCGTCCGTCGGGCCGTCAGAGATAGAGCCCCGCGTCGGAGCCCGCCTGCTGTGCCGGGACCGAGGCGGGCCCGCTGCCCCGGCGCAGCGCGTACAGCTCGGCGAGTGTCGCGCCCTCGCGGCCGACCGACGCCTCCCAGTCGCCGTCCTCCCTGCTGAGCCAGGACAGCGCCTCCGACCGGGTCAGCGAGCCGACCTCGATCCTGGCCAGACAGCGCCCCGGCCGGACCACGGCGGGGTGCAGCCGCTCCAGGTCCTCGTTGGTCGTCACCCCCACCAGAACGTTCCTGCCCTGTCCCAGCAGGCCGTCGGTGAGATTCAGCAGCCGTGACAGCGCCTGGCCCGCCGTGTGCTTGGCCTCGCCCCGGATCAGCTCGTCGCAGTCCTCCAGGAGCAGCAGCCGCCACCGGCCCTTGGCCGAGCCGTCGTCCTCGCCGATCGCGATGTCCATCAGATAGCCGACGTCGTTGAAGAGCCGCTCCGGGTCCAGTACGCAGTCGACCTGGCACCAGTCGCGCCAGGAGCGGGCCAGCGTGCGCAGCGCCGAGGTCTTGCCGGTGCCGGGCGGGCCGTGCAGCAGGAGCAGCCGGCCCGCGATGTCGTCCGGGGTCACCTTCATCAGCCGGTCCATCGCCTCCGCCACCGGCGCGGTGTAGTTGGGCCTGACCTCGTCCCAGGTGCCCGCGGCGATCTGCCGGGTGGTGCGGTGCGGACCGCGCCGGGGCGACACGTACCAGAAGCCCATCGTCACATTCTCGGGCTGCGGTTCCGGCTCGTCCTGCGCGCCGTCGGTGGCCTGCTGATGGATCTTCTCGGCGAGTTCCCGGCTGACGGCCGTGACGGTGACGTCCGCGCCCCGGTTCCAGCGGGAGACGAGCAGGGTCCACCCGTCGCCCTCGGCGAGCGTCGCGCTGCGGTCGTCGTCACGCGCCGAGCGCAGCACGGCGGCGCCGGGCGGCAGCAGAGTGACGCCCGACCTGACCCGGTCGATCGTCGAGCTGTGCGAGTACGGCTGCTCGCCCGTCGCGAAGCGGCCGAGGAACAGCGCGTCGACCACGTCCGACGGCGAGTCGCTGTCGTCGACGGTGAGCCGGATCGGCAGTGCGTCCTGAGGCTTGGCAGACATGCCGCCCATGATCCGGCACGGGGACGGCCGATGCACGGTGTTTTGACTCCGGCGGCGGGCCGCGCCGGATGTGCCGGGCCCGGTCCCGGCCGACGGTTCCCGTACGGCCAGGACGGCAGGGGGCAGTTGATCCGGTCGGGTCACGGCGGGCCGGCGGTGACCGTACGGCCCAGCGCGCCCGCCCGGCGGGCGCGGCGCACCAGGGCGTATCCCTTGGCCAGCATCCGGTCGGCGGCGCACGTACGGCCGACCGCCCGCCCCTCGGCCGACCGCCCGCCCCTCGGCCGACCGCCCGCCCCTCGGCCGACCGCCCGCCCCTCGGCCGGCCGCCCGAACTCCTCGGTCCCGGGGGTACGCCGTACGGTGACCCGCTCCGGCGCGTACGGGCCCCGGCCCCGGCGGCCCGGCGCGTCGCCCACCGCCACCGACCGGGCGAACCCCGCCGCGCGGACCGCGCGCCGTACCCGCCGGCTGGAGTAGCCGTACGGATGGGCGAACGAACCGGGCGCCGTGCCCAGCTCCTCGGCGGTGGTCTCCCGGCAGCGCCGGATCTCGTCGTCGAGCCGCAGGTCGCCCTCCGGCACGGCCCGGGTGAGCCGGATGCACAGCTCCGTCTCCGGACGCGTCCGTCTCCGCACAGCCCGGCGGACGCGTGTCGCCGGTCGCGGCCGATGCCCGTCGCGAGCCTTCCGGAGTCGCGTTCGGCCGGGCCGGGGGTGGGTCCGCTGCCGCTTCCGGAAACCCCGACGAAATGTTTTTGGCATGAACACTTCCAGTCAACTGGGGTGCCTGGTACGACAGTCGAGGCAGAAATCCTGCTTAGGAGAGGTCATATGAAACTGTCCCGTATCACGGCACTCTCGTCCTCGCTCCTCCTGGGCGCGGTGCTCGCTCTCACCGGAGCGGCCTCGGTCCAGGCCGCGGAGCCGGTCGCCGCGGTCGACTACGTGGCACTGGGGGACTCGTACTCCTCCGGCCTCGGAGCCGGCGGCTACGACAGCTCCAGCGGCAACTGCAAGCGCACCCCCAGGGCCTATCCGGCTCTCTGGGCGGCCGCGAACTCCCCCTCGACCTTCGCGTTCACCGCGTGTTCCGGAGCCCGTACGGGTGATGTGACCGCCGGTCAGCTCGGCCCGCTCACCACGGCCACCGATCTCGTCAGCATCAGCATCGGCGGCAACGACGCCGGATTCGCCGATGTGATGACGACCTGTGTCCTCCAGTCGGAGGCGACCTGCGTCAACCGCGTGGCGCAGGCGCGGAGTTTCGTCGACGGCACCCTGCCGGGAAACCTCGACTCGGTGTACTCGGCGATCAGAGCGAAGGCACCCTCGGCCCGGGTGGTCGTCCTGGGCTACCCGCGCTTCTACCAGCTCAACGGCAACTGCGTCGTGGGGCTGACCGAGAACGAGCGGGCCGCGATCAACGCCGCGGCCGACCATCTCAACCTGGTGACCTCCAAGCGGGCCGCCGACCACGGCTTCGCCTTCGCCGATGTCGCCGGAGCCTTCACCGGACATGAGATCTGCTCCGGTTCGGCCTGGCTGCACAGCGTCAACTGGCTGAACATCGGCGAGTCGTACCATCCGACCGCGGCCGGTCAGTCGGGCGGCTATTTGCCGGTCTTCGCCTCCGCCGCCTGACGCGTACGGGACCGGCGCCGGGTCCGGGACGCCTGCCCGGGACCTCCGGAGCCGCTGCCGGTCCCGCACTGGTCCCGTGCCGGTCCCGTGGCCGGTTGCGTGGTCGGTTGCATGGGGGCGGTAGTGGCGAACTGTCCAACTCGCCCTGAAATAAGATGGATCGAGCCATGGCTGTCAATCCCCGTACGAGTGTGGTTCCTCGCGAAGACGGGATACACGAGTGTCGGGAGGGGGCGATAGGGTTAACCTGCCCGGGTCGGGTGCCCTCGTCAGGGTGGGGAGTGAAATGAAGCAGATAACGGTACACAACAGGGCGCGAGTCCCTGCGATCACCTGCGGGAGCAGCGCGACCAGTTCGCGCCTCGACCGCCATCTCTCCGTGCTCGGCGGCCCCGCCGTCCCGCAGGGGGAGACGGCCGAGGCGACCCTGCTGATGCGCGAACTGACCTCGCGGGACGCCTCCGGGACACATACGAGGAGGAGTGCGCGGGTCTCGCTCTTCGCGCCGCTGCGACGGCTGCGCCGCTCGCTGTTCGGCAGCCGCCACTGACCCGGCCGGCGAGCCGGTCCCCGGGCGTCACCCGGCCCGGTGTTCCCGCCCCGGACCCTCCGGACCCTCCGACGGTCCTGAGCGCGCTCGGGCGGTCCTGTGTCCCCGGTGCGGTGCCGCTCTCCGCCCGTCCGTCGTCCCCACGGCCCGCGGCACCGCGTCGGCGGCCTCCCGAGCGCGGAACTCCCACCCGGTTCCCGCTCGACCGCCGCTCATGTCCGGCTCAAGCCCGCCTCGACCCCCGCCCGATCCCGTCGGTCCCCGCTCGATTCCGTCCAGATCGCCGCTCGTCCGTTCCGCGGCGGCCCCTCCGGTGTCCCCTCCCCGTCACCGGTCACGGCCCGCCGCCCCGGACCCGGTTCACTCCTGGCTCCTGGCGTACCGCCGTACGGCGAGCGGTACGAAGAGTATGAGCAACGCCGACGACCAGAGCACGGATCCGGCCACCGGATGTGCCACCGGCCAGGCGGCGTCCACGGCCGGTGCGGTACCGCCGCCGAGTTCGCGGACGGCCGCCGCGAGCGCGCTGATCGGGTTCCACTCGGCGACCGTGCGCAGCCAGTCCGGCATCCCGTCCGTCGGGATGTACGCGTTGGAGAGCAAGGGCAGGACGAAGGTCGCGGTGCCCAGTTGACCGGCCGCCTCCTCGTTGCGGATGAGCAGCCCGAGCCAGGTGCCGAGCCAGTTGGCCGCGAAGCGGAAGAGCAGCAGCAGCCCGAAGGCGCCCACCACCCCGGGGACCGAGCCCTCGATCCGCCAGCCCACCGCGAGCCCCACGAGCATCAGGGGCACCGTGGAGACCGCCGTCGTGAGCAGATCCGCCCCGGTCTGGCCGAGCGGTACGGCGAGCCTGCTCATCGGCATTGTCCTGAATCGGTCCATGATCCCGCGCTGGACGTCCTGCGCCGCCTGGAACATCCCGGTCATGATGCCGCCCGCGGCCGTCGAGGCGAGCAGACCGGGCACCAGGAAGTCGCGGTACTCCTCGCCGGGCACGGCCAGCGCGCTGCCGAAGACATAGCCGAAGAACAGCAGCATGGTGACGGGCATGCTCTGGGTGAGGACCACCACACCCGGCGCGTGTCTGATCCGCCGGAGATGACGTCCGAGGACGGCGCCGCTCTCGTATACGACCGTGCTCATGCGGCGTACTCCTTCCGGGGGGACGGTGCGCGGCCGGTCAGCCGCAGGAAGACCTCGTCGAGCGTCGGCGGCCGCAGACTCGCGTCGATCACCGGCACGCCCGCCGCGTCCAGTTCCCTGACGAGCCGGGGCAGGGTCAGCGCGGGGTCCGTCGTCACGGCTCCCGCGGTACGGCGCTCCCGGTCGAGCACCGGCTCCGCGCCGGTCAGCCGGTCGAGCACACCGGCCGCCGCGATCAGCGCCGTCTCGGCGGCCCCCGCCGTCCCCTCCTCGGCGAGCACCACCTCCGCGTACGAGCCGATCAGCGCCTTCAGCCCGGCCGGGGTGCCGCGGTGGGCGGCCCGGCCCCGGTCCATCAGCACGATGTCGTCGGCGAGTTGATCCGCCTCCTCCAGATACTGGGTGGTCAGCAGGACGGTGGTGCCCCGGGCGGCGAGTTCGCGTACGGCGGCCCAGATCCGGTTCCTGCTGTGCGGATCGAGCCCGGTGGTCGGCTCGTCCAGAAAGAGCACCCGGGGGCGGGTCAGCAGACCGGCGGCCAGGTCCAGCCGCCGTCGCATGCCGCCCGAGTAGGTCCGCACCACCCGGTCGGCGGCCTCCGTCAGCTCGAACCGCTCCAGCAGCTCATCGGCGCGGGCCCGGCCGGCGGCGCCCCTGATCCCGAGCAGTCGCGCGAAGAGCGCGAGATTCTCCCGGCCGGTCAACTCGCCGTCCACGGAGGCGTGCTGGCCGGTGACCCCGATCGCCCGGCGTACCGCGCCCGGATCGCGGAGCACATCGTGTCCGGCGACCCGGGCGGTGCCCGCGTCGGGCGCGATGAGGGTGGTCAGGATCCGTACGGCGGTGGTCTTGCCCGCCCCGTTCGGTCCGAGCACCCCGCAGACGGTGCCCTCGGCGACCGCGAGATCCAGCCCGCGCAGGGCGGGGACCCGGCCGGCGTCGAACCGCTTCTCCAGACCTTCACTAAGTACAGCGTACGTAGTTGTCATGGCGCCACCGTACCTCACTACGTACGACGTACGTAACTACGATGGGGGGCGAGGTGATGATCGATGGCGGGGCGACCTGCTGAACCCGAGGTGATCTGGGCCCGTCCCGAGCGCGCGGGGCGCGGCCCCCGGCCGGCCTACAGCCGCGCCGACATCGCGGCGGCGGCGGTCCGTATCGCCGACGCGGACGGCATCGACGCCGTCACCATGCGGCAGGTGGCCGGTGAGCTGGGCTGCGGCACCATGTCGCTCTACAACTATGTGCCGCGCAAGGAGGATCTCTACGAGCTGATGGTCGACGCGGTCGGCGCGGAGTACGAACTGCCCGAACGGCCGTCGGGCGACTGGCGCGCGGACCTCACCGATCTGGCGCACCAGGCACGGGCGATCATGCACCGCCATCCCTGGATGCCCCGGCTGATGTCGCCGGTCTACGGCTTCAGTCCGAACGCGATGCGCTATCTCGAATACAGCCTCGGCTGTCTGGACGGGCTCGATCTGTCCTACGGCGAGAAGATGGAGCTGGTGGCCATGGTCAACGGCGTGGTCACCACCTATGTCGCCAATGAACTCTCCACGGCCGAGCGCACCCGCTCGCTGCCCTGGTCCGAGGAGCGTGAACAGGCCGTCCGTATCGCCTATCTGGGGCGTGAGATCGCCTCGGGGCGCTATCCCCGGCTCGCGGCGGCCTTCACGGAGGACTCGGGCCCCATCGACCTGGACGCCGTCTTCGAACGGGCGCTCGGCCGGGTCCTGGACTCGTTCACCCGGCCGCCGGGCGGATGACGCCGAGACGGCGTTCCACCCGGCCGCCGGGCGGATCGCGCTGGGACTGGCGCCGAGACGGCGTTGAAGCGGCGCCGAGACGGCGTTGAGGCGGCGCCGAGACCGGGCCAGGACCGAGGGCGGGAGAGCGCCCCCGGGCCCCGGGCGGGCACCGCGCCCGGGAGGGGTGGGTCAGATCAGGGCGAACTGGCCTTCCGGGCCCTCCTCGTGGTGGTCCAGCACGGAGGCGGGCCGCCGGGCCGCCGCCGGGACCGGGAGGATGCCCGCGGCGCGCAGCTCCTCCCGGCCGATCTCCGGTCCTCCCCGCAACTCCTCCTGGCGCGGCCGGAGTTCCGCGAGGAGCGCCAGGACCGTGATCAGCTCCAGCAGTTCGGACGTCCACTCCTGGGGCCAGACCGCCGGGCGGACCGCCTCCAGGGTGCCGGGGCCGGCGGGCGCGGTACGGCGCTCGAACCACAGCTCCAGCACCCGTACGCCGCCCACCGCGAAGTCCCAGGCCCCGGCCGGTACGGGGGAGATCCGGCCCGTACCGAGATGGAGCACCTCGTCCTGCGGGTCGTGGCTCAGCGTCTCCGGCCGGCCGGGGACCGCGGCGCGCACATAGGGGCGCCGGCCGCCGGGCAGCCGGGGCCGTTCACCGCCGCGCGCCCCCCGGAGCTGGACCTCGGTCATCCGCCGTCCCAGCTCGGTCCCGGCGGCCCACACGGCGGGATCGGCGGTCAGCGGCACCGCGCAGCCCTCGGGGGAGGGGACGGCGGCGGCCACGGCCCAGGCCAGCAGCTCCTCGGCGGTGACCTCGTGGCCGTGACGTGCCGAGAGCAGGGCGAGCAGCCCGGGGGTGACATTGGGCTCGGCGCCGCCGGGGCGGCGGTAGAGCGGCCGGATACGCCCCGGCCGGCCCGCCGGTGACCGCCCGTCCGGGAGCAGCGCGCTCACCAGCAGCGCGGGACCCCCGGCCTGGGGCACGTACCCCTGCTCCACGGCGAAGAGCTGCCGCCCGTCGGCGACCCGCCACAGCTCGGGGCGTGCCGCGTCGATCAGCCGGTGGTCCGGGATCAGCCACTGCTCGTCGAACGGCCCGTGCAGCACCCGGCGCGGCGCCGGACAGCGCCCCGACTCCCGTACGAACCGGCCCGTGCCGGTGGCTCCGCCCGGCAGCGCGGCGACCGCGCTGTGCGGGGTACGGGCCCGGCTCGGCCCGAACAGCCTCTCGCGCTCCGCGCCCCCGGCCGCCACGAGCCGGTCCCAGCGGGCGGTGAGGGACGGCCGGTCCGGGGCCAGGATCCAGTCCCTGCCGAGCCGCAGCGGAGCCGTCGACCACGGCAGGAGATCCCCCAGCAGCGGGCTCCCGTCCGTCGTTCCGGACCGCGTCGCCGTCATGCGGACCGCCCCTCCCGTCGGTCTGTGCGCTCCCGGGCGTGCCGTGAACGTCCCGCCGGGCCACGGCGCCCGGCACACGCCCTCGGCGGCATCGTATCCGCCGCCGCTCCGGGCCCGGCCGGCCGCCGGTTCGTCCTCAGTCCCCGTCCCGCCCCGCCGGAGGTTCACCCGTGAGGTCCGTCTCCACCGTCACCGAGAACGAGAAGCGGTCGCCCCGGTAACGGATACGGGCCACATCGACGACCCGGCCCCGGTCGTCGTAGGTCACCCCCGTGTAGTGCAGGATCGGGCTGAGCAGCGGCACCCGGAGCAGCTCCGCCGTCGCCGGGTCCGCGAGCCTGGCCTCGACGGTGTCGGTGATCCGGCTGATCCGTACGCCCAGGGTGTCGCGCAGCACCTTGGTCATCGGCCAGCGCTCCAGATCGGTCGCGTCGAGCCCCGCCGCGATCTCCGGACGGACCGCGTTCTCGGCCCAGTTGACCGGCTCACCGCTCTCGCCGTCGCAGCGCA
Source organism: Streptomyces sp. NPDC002018 (assembly GCF_042890865.1). Lineage (NCBI taxonomy): Bacteria > Bacillati > Actinomycetota > Actinomycetes > Kitasatosporales > Streptomycetaceae > Streptomyces > Streptomyces sp. NPDC002018. Next base: position 218,359 of record NZ_JBIASO010000011.1, on the reverse strand, counting down.
GCCGCCGGTAGGTGACCACCTCGTCCAGCCCGGGGAAGTACTCGGCGAGTTCGCCGGGCACCGGCGCCGGACCGTGGCCGAGCACCGTGGTGCGCTCGCCCGACTGCTGCGCCACGATCGCGTCGATCGAGCCGAGCAGCCGGCGCGGGGCGCCGCGCCGCGCGCCCGGCTCGATGAAGGTGCCGCGCCTGCGGTGTCTGCTGATCAGGCCCTCCTCCTCCAGCTCCTTGAGGGCCTGACGCATCGTCAGCACGCTGACGCCGTAGTGGGCGGCGAGCTGCTCCTCGGTGGGCAGCCGGAGCGGGTCGTGCGGACGGCGGCCCAGTATCGAGGCGCGCAGGGACTGCGAGACCTGATACCACAGCGGCAGCTTGCGGTTCAGGACCAGCGAGTCGGGGGCGAAGGCGGTCACCGGCTGCTCCACACCTGTGCGTCTCGTGGCAGGGCCCGGCGGTCAGGGCCTGAAGTGGCGCTCAAGACCCTGCCACACCTGGTCGTAACCGCGCTGGAGATGGGCCGCCCCCGCCGCCTGCGCGGTCGCCGTCACCGGCCAGCGGGTCTCGAACATGAAGGCGAGGCCGTCATCGATCTTCTGCGGCCGCAGCTCGGCGGCGCTGGCCCGCTCGAAGGTCTCCCGGTCGGGTCCGTGCGCCGACATCATGTTGTGCAGCGAGCCGCCGCCGGGCACGAAGCCCCCCTCGCCGGCCGTCTTCGCGTCGTACGCGCCCTGGATGAGGCCCATGTACTCGCTCATCACATTGCGGTGGAAGTACGGCGGCCGGAAGGTGTCCTCGCCGACCAGCCAGCGCGGCGCGAAGACCACGAAGTCGACGCCGGCCAGCCCCGGGGTGTCGGACGGAGAGGTGAGCACCGTGAAGATCGACGGGTCGGGGTGGTCGTAGCTGATGGAGCCGATGACATTGAACCGGCGCAGATCGTAGACGTACGGCACATGGTTGCCGTGCCAGGCGACCACATCCAGCGGCGAGTGGTCGTAGGTGGCGGCCCAGAGGTTTCCGCAGAACTTGTTGATCACCTGGGTCGGCCGCTCGATGTCCTCGTAGGCGGCGACCGGGGCCAGGAAGTCACGGGCGTTGGCCAGCCCGTTGGCACCGATCGGGCCGAGGTCGGGGAGGACGAAGGGACGGCCGTGGTTCTCGCAGACATAGCCGCGCGCCGTCTCGTCCAGCAGCTCGACCCGGAAGCGGATGCCGCGCGGGATCAGCGCCACCTCGCCGGGACGGGCGGCGAGCAGCCCCAGTTCCGTACGGATCAGCAGTCCGCCGTGCTCGGGGACGATCAGCAGCTCGCCGTCCGCGTCGCTGAACACCCGGTCGGTCATGGAGGTGTCGGCGTGGTAGAGGTGCACGGCCATGCCGGTGCGCCGGGCCGCGTCCCCGTTGCCGCCCAGCGTCCAGAGACCGGCCAGGAAGTCCGTGCCGGGGGCCGGGTCCGGCAGCGGATTCCAGCGCAGCCGGTTGGGATCGGGGACGGTCTCGGTGAACGGGGCGCCCCTGAACGAGCCGTTGTCGATACGGACGAACGGCGGGTGCGCGGCCGACGGACGGATGCGGTACAGCCAGGACCGCCGGTTGTGCGCGCGCGGCTCGGTGAAGGCGCTGCCGCTGAGCTGCTCGGCGTAGAGACCGAGCGGCGCCCGCTGCGGCGCGTTGCGGCCGAGCGGCAGGGCGCCGGGGACGGCCTCCGAGGTGTGCTCATTGCCGAAGCCGGGGGAGTGGGCCAGGTCCTCGGCCGTCTTCCGTGCCCGCTCGATGCCGTTCATCGTCCGCATCCGCTCCCTGCTCACGTCACGCCGCTCACGCCGTACCAGGCAATCCTATGGACCACCGTAGGATTGCGGTGGCGGCACGTCAACGGGCCACGCGGCATCATGGGGTCCGTGTCGTATGAGCGCAGGGACGCGCAGCCCGGTGGCCCCGCCGGAGCCGCACCCGCCGGAGCCGTACCCGCCGCCGACGGACCGCCGGGCGACGGGCCGAACGCCGATGGACCGTACGCCGATGGGCCACCGGCCAACGGGCCGTACGCCGACGGGCCACCGGGCGACGGGCCATACGCCGACGGGCCATCGGGCGACGGAGCACCGGCCGACGGGGCCCGGGGCGAGGGACTGCGCAGGGTTCCCGTGCAGCAGCGCAGCACGGAGCGGCTCGCCCGGATCCTCGACGCCTGCGCCGAACTCCTCGACGAGACCGGGTACGAACAGCTCTCCACCCGGGCCGTCGCCACCCGCGCGGGCGTGCCCATCGGCTCCGTCTACCGGTTCTTCGACAACAAACGCGCCCTGGCCGACGCCCTCGCCCGGCGCAATCTGGACCGCTACGCCGCGCGGGTCACCGAGCGGCTCGCACCGCTCGACGCGCGGGACTGGCGGGGCGCGATCGATGCCGTACTGGACGAGTACCTCGCCATGAGACGCACGGTGCCCGGCTTCGCGCTCGTCGACTTCGGCGCCCAACTCCCCCTGGGGACACGGGTCGTGACCCGGGATCCGACCGCGGACCCCGCCGATCCGGAGTCCGACCCCGGTCTGCGGGTCGTGGGCCGGCTCACCGGACTGCTCGCCGGCCATCTCGGCCGCACCCCCACCCCGGCGCTGCACCGTACGGTCCTGGTCGCCGTCGAGGCCACCGACGCCCTGCTCCAACTCGCCTTCCGTACCGACCCGGCCGGTGACCCCGCCATCGTGGCCGAGACCCGGGAACTGCTCCGCGCCTATCTCGCCAGGACGCTCGACTGAGGCCGTGCGGCCGTGAGGGCGTGAGGGCGGACCTGCCCCTGACCCTGCCTCTGTCCGCGCGGTCGGTAGGCTCAACCGTGCCCGCGCCGGGCGGTGGCCGCGGCCGCCGCACGCTCCGGATCCATCCCGACGCCCCCGCCGCGCTCGGGCCGGAGGACGGCGGGTCCGTCCGTATCACCGTCGACGGAGCAACGCTGGAGGCGCCCGTGGAGATCATGGACACGGCCGTCGGGTCCGGGATCGTGAGCCGTCCGCACGGCCGGGGCCATGACCGTCCCGCCGGGCCCCCGCCGTGACCCGGGGTTCCGCGCCCGGCGGCAGGGGCTGGCTGCTGCGTCTGGTCGTCGCGTTCGCCTTCGCGCAGGGCGCGGTGTCCATGGCGCGTCCCGCGGTCTCCTACCGGGCACTGTCCATGGGCGCGGACGAACGCGCGATCGGTGTGATCACCGCCGTCTACGCGCTGCTTCCGCTCTTCGCCGCCGTACCGCTGGGCCGCAGGACCGACCAGGGGCGGTGCGCCCCGCTGCTGGTGGCCGGGGTGGTCCTCATCTCGGCCGGCTGCGCCCTCAGCGGTACGGCGGGCTCGCTCACCGCCCTGGGCGTCTGGAGCGCGGTGATGGGCCTCGGCCATCTCTGCTTCGTCATCGGCGCCCAGTCGATCGTCGCCCGGCGCAGCGCCCCGGCCCAACAGGACCGCGACTTCGGCCACTTCACCATCGGCGCCTCCCTGGGACAGCTCGCGGGGCCGGTGGCCGCCGGGCTGCTGGTCTCCGGACAGGGGGACGAGATGGCCCGTACGAGCGCCCTCGCCCTGCTCGCCTCGGCCGCGGCGGCCGCGGTCGCCCTCACCTCGCTCCGGCGGATCGAGTCCCGTACCGCTTCCGGACGCCCGCCGAGCCGGCGCCCGGCCAAGGTGCCCGTCGGCCGCATACTGCGGACCCGGGGTGTGCCCGCGGGCATCTTCGTCAGCATGGCCGTGCTCTCCGCGACCGATGTCCTCACCGCCTATCTGCCGGTGATCGGTGAACGGCGGGGGATCGCGCCCGCCACGATCGGTCTGCTGCTCAGCCTGCGCGCCGCCGCCGCCATCGCCTGCCGGCTGGTGCTGCCCCCGATGCTGCGGCTGCTCGGCCGTACGGTCCTGCTCACCGTCACCTGTCTGCTCGGCGGACTGCTCTGCGCGGGTATCGCCCTGCCCGTACCGGTGTGGGGGCTGGCCCTGATACTGGGCGCGCTCGGGTTCTGTCTCGGCGTCGGCCAGCCGCTGTCGATGACGACGGTCGTACGGGCCGCCCCCGACGAGGCCCGCTCCACCGCCCTGGCGCTGCGGCTCACCGGCAACCGCCTCGGGCAGGTCGCCGCGCCCGCCTCCGCGGGTCTGGTGGCGGGGGTCGCGGGGACGGCCGCGCCCTTCGTGCTGCTCGGCGCGCTGCTGCTGGCGGCGGCCGGGCTGGGCCTTTCCGCCGGCCCCGGACGCACCGGGGAACGCCCGCCGCGACGGCGGCCGACGTCCGCGCCGGAGCCGTGGACCGTCAGGCGCGGGAGGTAGGGGCCCGTCCCCGGGGCCCCGGTCCCCGCCCGGTGGAAACCGGTTGCCGGACCGGTTTTTCGCGACGCCGCTCAGGATGCCCGTTCCGTACCCCTGTTCCCGAACCTTGGCAAGAGTCATTCCCTGACCGCGCGTAGTCGGCTAACTTCAGGCGTCGCAGCCGCTCCACCTCTTCCTCCCGGGCGGAACCATCATGACTCGCGCCATCTCTCTGCACAGCGTCAGCAAGGTGTACGGCAGGTCCACCCGCGCCGTCGACCGCTTCTCGCTCGACATCTCCCCCGGTGAGTTCGTGGTGCTGCTCGGCCCCTCGGGCTGCGGCAAGTCCACCGTGCTCCGGATGATCGCGGGACTGGAGGACATCACGGAGGGCGATCTTCTGCTCGACGGCGAGTACTCCAACCTCATGCCGACCCGGGAACGCGGTATGGCGATGGTCTTCCAGAACTTCGCGCTCTACCCGAACATGACCAACCGCGACAACATCGGCTTTCCGCTCCGGCTGGAGAACCCGCGCGCGGACACCACCCAGCGGGTCCAGGCCACCGCCAGGATGCTCGGGATCGAGAGTGTGCTCGACCGCTATCCGAGCCAGCTCTCCGGCGGCGAGCGCCAGCGCGTCGCGATGGGCCGCGCCATCTCCCGGCGGCCCTCCGCCTTTCTGATGGACGAGCCGCTCTCCAATCTGGACGCGAAGCTGCGCAGCCGTCTGCGCGCCGAGATAGCCCAGCTCACCGCCGAACTGGGCGTCACCACCGTCTATGTGACACATGATCAGGCCGAGGCGATGTCGCTCGGCGACCGGGTGGCGGTGATGCGGGGCGGAGTGCTCCAGCAGGTCAGCGCGCCCCGTCAGGTGTACGCCCTGCCGGAGAACGTCTTCGTCGCCGCGTTCATCGGCACCCCGCGGATCAATCTGCTCCAGGCCGTGGTGTACGCGCCGCTCGACGGGCGGATCTCCCTCGACCTCGGCAGACAGCGGCTTCCGCTGCCCGAACCCCTCAGCTCCGACCATCAGTTGCTCCGGATCCAGCAGGGCCGGCAGATCATCGTGGGGCTGCGGTCCGAGGCGGCCCGTATCGCCGCCCCCAGCCAGGCCCGCTCCGGCGAGGTGGCGCTGAGCGGCATCGTCGAACACATGGAGTACCAGGGGCACGAGGCGCTGGTGCATCTCAGCATCGGCTCCCGGCCCGCCGCGGTGACCGATCTCGAATCGCCCCGGCCCCGGCCCAGGTCCGAGCCGCGCCGGCGCAGGAACGGCGGACGCGGACCGGGCGTGCTGGAACGGCTCAGGGGGAGGCGCGCGGCCGGCCGGACCGACGGTCCGGTCGGGGTCCTGGACGAGCCGGCGGAACCGGCCCCCGCCGGGTACGGCCCGGACCGTCCGGCCATCGCCGCGAGCGATCTCGTCGTCCGCACCGGCCCCGACATGAGACTGCGTACGGGAGCGCAGGTGCCGCTCCTGGTCGATCTCGCGCATCTGTATGTCTTCGACGACTCCGGCCGCCGCATCTGCCCCGCGCCGAGAAGCCTGCCGGGCCTGGACGCCTAGGCTCTGTCCGGTACGTCTGCGTTCGGCGGCCCGCCCGCTCCAAGAGGTCAGCTCGCCCCGAGATGAGTATGCTCATCGGATTTTACGCTGAAATGGATTGATTGTGTACTACTCTGCATGAATCGGGTCGGGCCGGACATCGGACCGGACAGTGGGCCCGGAACACACCGTTTCTCCCAGGACCGTGCATTCTCGCAGGCAATTTCAGCAACGAAATCCAGGCCTTGAGGCGCAGACCATGGAACGACTCCGGCGGATGAAGGCGAAATACGTTCTCGCCAATCGGGAACGGCTGATCGAAGCTGCCGCCGCCACCCGCTCGCGCATACCGAGGGGTTCGACGGCTCAGCAGTCGCCTCTGGTGACCCTGCTGTGGCGGGCTCCCCAGGTGCTGCCGGTGGCTGTGCTGTGCGCGGTGACGGTGACCGGTTTCCTCGTTCCCCCGGAGATTCATCTGGCCTCGCTCCTCGTGGCCGTCCCCGCGCTGACCGCCGGACTCGTGGATCCGGCGGTCACCGGCGTCATCACCGCGTTCGCCTGTGTGGCCGCGGTCAGTCTGGACATCCGGGACGGCCTGCTCAACTCGGCGATCCTGCCGATCCATGTGATCGATCTGCTCGTGGTGTGCGGACTCGTCCTGCTCTTCTGGTACCTCAGAGGCCTGGACACCAAGGCCTTCAACCAGGTCAGATCCGTCTCCGACACGGTCCAGCGCGCCGTACTGCGCCCTCTTCCCCGCCGGATCGGGCGGCTGCGGATCGCGTCCGTGTACCGCTCAGCGGCGGCCCAGGCGCAGATCGGGGGCGATCTGTACGCGGCGGCACAGATCCCGGGCGCGGTCCGGCTCATCATCGGGGACGTACGGGGCCACGGGCTCCCCGCGGTCGACGACGCCACGACGGTGCTGGGCGCGTTCCGGGAGGCCGCGCACCGGGCCGCCACCCTGCCGGAACTGGTCGCCTCCCTCGAAGGCAGCGTCCGCAGGCATTTCCACGAGGTCAGTGCGGCCGACCGCGACAGCGGTGAACGGTTCATCACCGTTCTGGTGGTGGAGGTGCCCGACGACGCTCACGTGGTACGGATGATCAGCTGCGGTCACCCGCCGCCCCTGCGGTCCCAGGGCGGGCCCGCGGAGGCACTGCGCTCGATGCAGCCCGCGCCGCCGCTGGGCCTGGCGGGCGCGGAGGAGGAGTACCAGCTCGATGTCTTCCGGCTGGAGCCCGGGGAGACCCTGCTCCTCCACACCGACGGGCTGCTCGAAGCCCGTGACGCCACCGGCACGTTCTACCCGGCGTCCGAGCGCGTCGCCGATCTGAGCTGGGGCGAACCCGACCAGCTCCTGGAACTGCTGATGAAGGACCTGCTCGACCATGTGGGCGGCCGGTTGCAGGACGACGTGGCGCTCGTCGCGATGGAACGCCTGCGGGAGCTGAAGGCGCCGTCGAAGAGCTGACCACGCCGGCCACTGACCACGCCGTCCACTGACCACGCCGGTCACCGAGCGCGCCGGTCGCGGCGCCCCGTCCCCGTCCCCGTCAGCTCCTCTCCTCTTCGAACGGCTTGAGCGGCTCGACCGGCTCGACCGGCCTGGGCGTGTCAGACGGTTCGGCGGTCTCCGGCGGTGCCGTACCGGAGTCGCCGCGCGCGACCACGGCGCCACGGCGCGGGCGGGAGCGCGACACCGCCACCCCGGCGAGACACAGCGCACCGCCCGCCAGGGTGAACAGACCCGGGACCTCGTCCAGGAACAGCCAGGACATCAGCACGACCAGCGCGGGCACCGCGTACGTGGTCGCGCCCATCCGCCCCGCCGTCGTACGGGCCAGTGCGTACGCCCAGGTCGTGAACGCCAGCGCGGTCGGGAACACGCCCAGATAGACCATGTTGAGCGTGGCCGGCAGCGGGGCGCGCGCGGCCTCCTGGACGAGCTGCCCCGCGAACGGCAGACAGGCCACCGTGCCGACCAGACAGCCGAAGGTGGTCGCCTGGAGCGCGCTCGCCCGCTCCAGCGCCGGCTTCTGCGCCACCACCCCGGCGGCGTACACCACCGCGGCCAGCAGACAGAGCAGCACCCCGAGCACCGAGGTACGGCCCTCGCCCGACATCGAGAGCCCCACGACGACCGCGCCCGCGAACGACACCCCCATCCCCGCCGCCAGCCGTGGCGGCAGCGTCTCACCGAGCAGCCGGGCCCCCAGCAGGGCCATGAGGACGGGGCCTATGTTCACGATCATCGCGGCCGTGCCCGCGTCGACCTCCTGCTCGCCCCAGTTGAGCGCCACCATGTAGCCGCCGAACCAGAGCACACCCGAGACGGCGATGCCGGGCCAGGCCGCCCGGGGCGGAAGCCCCTCGCGCCGTACGAGACAGACCACGCCGAGGACGAGCACGCCGGAGAGCAGCCGGCCGAGGGCCAGCGCCCCGGGCGAGTAGGCGGTGCCCGCGCTGCGGATCGAGACGAAGGCCGAGGCCCAGAGCACGACCGTCACCCCGGCCGCGGCCAGGGGCAGCCAGGCGGCGCGGGAGGGGCGTGCGGAGTCCGCCGGGTCCGTCGTACGGCGTGGGTGTGAGTGCGTCATACGGGGAAGGTACGCGCCCGGCGGTGCGGCCCTCCGTACGGGCCGCGGCCCGTGCCCCGCCCGCACGCGGCCCGGCCCTCCCGGTCTTCTGAGTACCGCCTGAGTAGGGGCACGGATGTGACCCCCGCCACGGGCGCCGATGCTGGCCCCCATGACCGAGACACCCGTCAAACAGCAGAACACCGCGGCCTTCTACGGACAGGCCGTCCTCTCCTTCGCCCTGGCGCTGGCGGCCGTGACCGTCGGTGTCGTCAAACTGGAGGCAGACGCCTGGGTGCGCGCCTTCCTCGGTATCGCGGTCCTCTATCTGACGACCTCGACCTTCACGCTGGCCAAGGTGGTCAGGGACCGCCAGGAGGCCGGTCAGATCATCAGCCGGGTGGATCAGGCCCGGCTGGAGAAGATCCTCGCCGAGCACGATCCGTTCCAGAAGCTCTAAGCGCTTGCTCACCTCGGGGTATGGTGTTCGTCCTGCCGAGTGGAAGGCCGAACGGATGGCCGAGCGAGGGGAAGGTGTGAGCGATGCGTACGGCGGAACAGGCGGCGGACGGCGAGAGCGCTCCGTGGGGTGAGGTCGAGCCGGAGGCGGCCAGAAGGCTGCTGGTCGCCGCCGTCGAGGCGTTCGCCGAGCGCGGGTACCACGCCACCACCACCCGCGATATCGCGAGCCGCGCGGGGATGAGCCCGGCGGCGCTCTACATCCACTACAAGACCAAGGAAGAACTGCTCCACCGGATCAGCAGGATCGGGCACGACAAGGCGCTGGAGATCCTGACGGCGGCGGCCGACGGCGGGGGCACGGCGGCGGAGCGGCTCGCCGAGGCCGTACGGGCCTTCGTCCGCTGGCACGCGGAGCGGCACACCACGGCCCGGGTGGTGCAGTACGAGCTGGACGCGCTCGGCCCCGAGCACCGTACGGAGATCGTCGGACTGCGGCGGCGCAGCGACGCGGCCGTACGGCGCATCCTGGGCGACGGGGTACGGGACGGGGAGTTCGACGTCCCCGATGTGCCGGGCACCACGCTCGCGGTGCTGTCGCTCTGTATCGATGTGGCGCGCTGGTTCAACGCGGCGGGCCGCCGCACACCCGACGAGGTCGGCGCGCTCTACGCCGACCTCGTGCTGCGTATGGTCTCCGCGCGGAAGTAGCGCGGAAGTAGCGGGGGGCCTGTGCGTGCCGCCGGCCGGAAGAGGCGCCGACGGGTAGAGGCACCGGCGGGAAGAGGCTCGGCCGGACGGGGCTCGGCCGGACGGGGCGCCGGTCAGGGCGCCGGTCAGAAGTAGTAACGGGAGACGGCCTCGGCCACACAGGCCGGCTTCTCGCCGCCCTCGCGCTCGACCGTGACCAGGGTGGTGATCTGCACACCGCCGCCCGCCTCCACGACCTCCGTGAGCACGGCCGACGCGCGCAGCCGCGAGCCGACGGGCACCGGGGAGGGGAAACGGACCTTGTTGGTCCCGTAGTTGATGCCCATCGTCGCGTTGTCGACCCGGACGATCTGCGGTACGAACAGGGGCAGCAGCGACAGCGTCAGATAGCCGTGCGCGATCGTCGTGCCGAACGGACCCGAGGCCGCCCGCTCCGGATCGACATGGATCCACTGGTGGTCACCGGTGGCCTCGGCGAACAGGTCGATCCGCTTCTGGTCGATCTCCAGCCAGTCGCTGTGGCCGAGTTGCTCACCGGCCCCGGCGAGCAGTTCCTCGGCGGAGGTGAAGATCCTCGGCTCAGCCATGTCCCTGTTCCCTGCCTCTCGAAGCCGTCACGGCGTGTGTTCTGTGGCGTGTCCCGTGGCGCGTCCTGTCCAAGCGCTTGCTCAGCTTGCTGCGCACGGGTGCTCCTGTCAACGCGGACACCACGTGAGGACAGTAGGGTTCGAGGGGTGCCGCAGATTCCCGAGACGATCCATGAGCTGACCGTCGGACAGCTCTCCGCACGCAGTGGCGCCGCCGTGTCGGCGCTCCACTTCTACGAGGCCAAAGGCCTGATCAGCAGCCGCAGGACGAGCGGGAACCAACGCCGCTACAGCCGCGACGCGCTGCGCCGGGTGGCCTTCGTGCGCGCCGCCCAGCGGGTGGGCATCCCGCTCGCCACGATCAGGGACGCCCTCGCCGAACTCCCCGAGGAGCGCACGCCGAACCACGACGACTGGGCGCGGCTCTCCCGGGCCTGGCGCTCGGAGCTGGATGTGCGCATCCAGCAGCTCGGCAGGCTGCGTGACCATCTCACGGAGTGCATCGGCTGCGGCTGCCTGTCCCTGGAGACCTGCGTCCTGTCCAACCCGGACGATGTCTTCGGCGACCGCATGACGGGATCGAGTCTGCTGCCGGAGCGCCTGGTCCCCGCCGGACGGGACACCGCCGCCCCGGACACCGGCGAGACCGCCCCGGACAGCGCCGGGACCGCCGCCACCGAGGCCGGCGCCTGACGCGTCCCCCGTGGAGCGGACCGCCTGGACAGGCGCAGACCCAGACCACTCAGACCCAGACTGCTCAGACCATGACCACTCAGCGTCAGACTCAGACCCGGCAGACCCAGACCGGAGCCGGAGCACCGAGACCCGTAGGCGGAGCCGGAGACCCGGGGGCGGAGACAGGGCGGGGGCGCACCGTCTCGGAGCCCGCCCCCGCGGTTCTCATGCCACCGACGCGAGTTCCTTGAGCCGTACGCGCTTCGCCCGGTCCAGTGCCTCGGGTGTCAGTACCGGCTGCGGTACGACGATGCCACAGCTCCGGCAGACCGGCCCGGACCACGGCTCGTTGGACAGATCGGGCCGCCAGACGATGCCGGGCTCCGCGCAGACCGGACAGGCCGTGCCGGGCTCCGACTCCAGCCCCGAGATCAGCCGCCGCAGCACCTCGGCCAGCGACTCGGAGGGATGCACCGCCGGATCGTCGCAGCGGACGACTCCGTTGCCGCCCCAGGTCCGCCGGTGCCAGTCGTCGAAGGTCCCGGGCCGCCTCAGCCCGTCGTGCTTCTCCCGCTTGCGCCGTTCCGCGAACTCTCCTTCGTACGCGAGCCAGATGGCCCGCGCCTCCTCCAATTCGTCCAGGGCGGCCATCAGCCGCGCCGGATCGGGTGACCTGTCCTCGGGTTCGATGCTGTGCCGTGCGCACAGATGATCCCAGGTCGCCCGGTGTCCATAAGGGGCAAACCGTTCAAGGCACTTGCGCAGTGAATACCGTCGCAAGGCCAGATCGCACCGCGGATCACGCACCTGTCTCGCGAGACTCCGGAATCCGGCCATCGCATGCCACCTCCGTCGCTACTTCGGCGTTGAGGAATGGACGTACGCCTGCCCCGTTTGGCTCCATCAAATTCCGGATCGCTTCAATATCGCGGACATCCTGGCTGATTTCGAGCCGAATTCGAGGGTGATTCATGGGTGGGTCACAGGAAGTGAGGTGTGGTGATACGGAAAAGGTGACTGATGTTCACCTTACTGAGGGGTCATACCATCGGTAACCTCCGGCGCACCGGACTCCCGAGGAGCATCCATGCGACGACGCACCGGAAGACTCTCGCCCGCCACCGCCGCCGCGGTGTTCGCGCTCGGCGCGGCTCTGCTGATCCCGCCGGAGCGGGCCTCCGCCGAAGCCGCCCGCGCACCCGCCGCCGACCCCGTCGCCGACCACTGCCTGAGCCAGTGCGACGACATCCTGCCGCCGGGGCAGAACGGCAACGCCACCCTCGCCGACATCCTCGCGCACCAGGTGCTCGGCACCCGCCCCGCGCACAGCTCCGACCAACTCGCCCGCTACGACGCGCTGGTGGCGGGTCAGAGCGGGCTCACCGACGAGAAGCTCACCGACTTCTTCAACGACGCCTCCTTCGGTGTGCCCGCCGGTCAGGTCGAGTCGGTCACCACCCCGCGTCCGGATGTCACGATCACGCGTGACAGGCGCACCGGCGTTCCGCACATCAAGGGCACCACCCGCTACGGCACCGAGTTCGGCGCCGGCTACGCCGCGGGCCAGGACCGGCTCTGGATGATGGACCTGTTCCGGCACATCGGCCGCGGCGAACTGACCTCCTTCGCGGGCGGCGCGCTCGCCAACCAGGGGCTGGAGCAGCAGTTCTGGCCCTCGGCCCCGTACACGGAAGCCGACTACCAGGCCCAGGTCGAGCGGATCAGGACCACCGAGGGCGAGCGCGGCGAGCTGGCCATGGCCGACGCCCAGGCGTATGTCGACGGCATCAACGCCTACCGTCAGAAGGCCAAGGACGGACGTTACTTCCCCGGCGAGTACGTCCTCACCGGCAAGGTCGACGCGATCACCAACGTGGGCGAGATCCAGCCGTTCAGGATCACCGACCTGATCTCCATCGCGTCGGTGGTCGGCGGCCAGTTCGGCGGCGGCGGGGGCGGCGAGGTGCAGGCCGCCCTCTCGCTCCTGGCCGCGCAGCAGAAGTACGGCGTGGCCGAGGGCACCCGGGTCTGGGAGTCCTTCCGCCAGCGCGACGACCCCGAGGCCGTGCTCACCATCCATGACGGCACCCGCTTCCCCTACGCGCGCAAGCCCGCGCAGCCGCGCGGCACCGCCCTGCCCGACGCGGGCTCCGTCCAGGCCGAGCAACTCGTGTACGACAGGACGGGATCGGCCGCCACCGGCGCCAGGGCCCCCGTCCGGGCCCCGGCGGAACTCAGGCCGGCCCAGGGGATCTTCGACGACGGTGTGATCCCGGAGGGCTCGCTCTCCGCCAGGCGTGGCATGTCCAACGCCCTGCTGGTCTCCGGGGAGCACACCGCGAGCGGCAACCCGGTGGCCGTCTTCGGTCCGCAGACCGGCTATTTCGCGCCACAGCTCATGATGCTCCAGGAGCTTCAGGGCCCCGGCATCAGCGCCCGCGGCGTCGCCTTCGCCGGCGTCGGGATGTATGTCCAGATGGGGCGCGGCCAGGACTACGCCTGGAGCGCCACCTCCTCGGGCCAGGACATCACCGACGTCTACGCCGTCGAGCTGTGCGAGCCCGACGGATCGGCTCCCACCACGGCGTCCGCCCACTATCTCCACCGCTCGGTCTGCACCCCGATGGAGAAGATGGAGCGCGTCAACTCCTGGAAGCCGAGCGTCGCCGACTCCACCGCCGCGGGCTCCTACCGGCTCCAGGTCTGGCGTACCGCGTACGGCATGGTCACCCATCGCGCGACCATCGGCGGCAAGCCCGTGGCGTACACCTCGCTGCGCACCACCTACCGCCACGAGGCCGACTCGATCATCGGCTTCCAGATGCTCAACGACCCCTCGTACACCAAGGACGCCGCGTCCTTCCAGCGGGCGGCCTCGAACATCGACTACGCCTTCAACTGGTTCTACGCGGACTCCCGCACCGCCGCCTACTTCAACAGCGGGATGAACCCGGTGCGGGCGGCCGGCGTCGATCCCGCGCTGCCCGTCCTGGCCGAGCAGGCGTACGAGTGGCAGGACTACGACCCGGCGGTCAACACCGCCGCGTACACCCCCTTCGCCGAGCACCCGCGGTCCGTCGGCCAGGACTACTACATCTCCTGGAACAACCGGCAGGCCAAGGAGTACGACGCGGCCGGGTTCGGCTTCGGCGCGGTGCACCGGGGCGATCTGCTCGACGACCGGGTCAGGGAGCTGGTCGCGGACGGCGGGGTCACCCGTGCCTCCCTCACCCGGGCGATGGCCGAGGCCGCGGTGACCGATCTGCGCGGTGAGCAGGTGCTGCCCGAGCTGCTGCGCGTCCTGCGCTCGGCGCCCGTCACCGATCCGGCGCTGAACACCGCCGTACAGCGGCTGGAGGCCTGGCGGACCGCGGGGGCGCAGCGCAAGGAGACCGCGCCCGGCTCGCACACCTACGGTCACTCCGCCGCCGTACGGATCATGGACGCCTGGTGGCCCCTGCTGGTCGAGGCGCAGTTCAGGCCCGCGCTCGGCGACCCGCTCTACCAGGCGCTGACCGCCTCGCTCTCGATCGACGAGTCCCCGGCGTCCAGCCATGGGCCGACGGGCGCGCACAGCGGCTCCGCGTTCCAGTACGGCTGGTGGGGATATGTCGACAAGGATCTCCGGCAGGTGCTCGGTGATCCGGTACAGGCCCCCACGGCGGCCACCTACTGCGGCGACGGCGGGCTGAGCGCCTGCCGGGAGACCCTGCTCACCACGCTGAGGGCGGCCGTGGCGGCCCCCGCCGGCACGGTCTACCCCGGGGACGAGAGCTGTTCGGCCGGGGACCAGTGGTGCACGGACGCGATCATCCACCGGGCGCTGGGCGGTATCACCCATCCCGCGGTCAACTGGCAGAACCGGCCGACCTATCAGCAGGTGGTGGAGTTCCCGTCCCACCGCTGACGGAGTGATCTCCGGGCGCCTGCCCGCGCTGCCCCGCGCCGGGCCGGGCCGTGACCGACGGTCCGGCCCGGCGCAGGGCCGCCGGGCCCCGGCGGGCGCCGGTGTGCGCTCCCGACGGCCGCTCGGCGGCAGAGTCCGGTGTCCGGTAGTCCGGTAATCCGGTGTCCGGTAGTCCGTTCGCAGAGCCAGAGCTCAGCGGTAGAGCAGATATGACCGCCGTACGGCACGGAACGCGGCCAGTTCGTCCTGCCAGGCGCCGACCACCTCGTCGGTCCCGGCGCCCGCGTCGATCAGGGTGCGGACCTTCGTGGAGCCGGTCAGCTTGTCGAT
The DNA here is from genome assembly GCF_042890865.1 of Streptomyces sp. NPDC002018. Lineage (NCBI taxonomy): Bacteria > Bacillati > Actinomycetota > Actinomycetes > Kitasatosporales > Streptomycetaceae > Streptomyces > Streptomyces sp. NPDC002018. The sequence continues at coordinate 203,270 of NZ_JBIASO010000011.1, read as the reverse complement.
CCAGTTGTCGGGGCGCCAGGCGAATCCGCTCCACGACCGCTTCGCCGTCACCAGCAGCGCGATCCCGGTGCGTACCGGATCGAACGACGCCCGGTCGTGGACATGGAGTTGCACCCCGCCGATCGTCGTCCCCTGGAACTTGGAGAAGGTCGGCGCGAAGTACGCCTCACGGAAGCGCACCCCGGGCAGTTCCAGCGCGTTGGCCGCCTCGGCCCAGGCGCGGTCGACCCCCTCGGCGCCGAGCAGTTCGAACGGCCGGGTCGTGCCGCGCCCCTCGGACAGATTCGTCCCCTCGAACAGACAGGTGCCCGCGTACACCAGCGCCGTCTCCGGTGTCGGCATATTGGGGCTCGGCGGCACCCAGGGCAGGCCGGTCGCGTCGAAGAACTCCGCGCGGCGCCAGCCCGACATGGTCACCGTCGTCAGCTCCACCGGCTTCGCGAGGAACTCGCCGTTGAAGAGCAGGGCCAGTTCCGCGACCGTCATGCCGTGGGCCTGGGAGATCGGCTCACGTCCCACGAAGGTCGCGAACTCCCGCTGGAGAACGGGCCCCAGAGCCGCACGCCCGGTGACCGGATTGGGCCGGTCCAGGACGACGAAGCGCTTGCCCGCGAGGGCCGCCGCCTCCATACAGTCGTAGAGGGTCCAGATATAGGTGTAGAAGCGGGCGCCCGCGTCCTGGATGTCGAAGACGACAGTGTCCACCCCGGACGCGGTGAAGATGTCCGCGAGGGCCCGGCCGCTCTTGAGGTACGTGTCGTAGACGGGCAGCCCGGTCGCCGGATCGTCGTAGCGGCCCTCGGAGCCCCCGGCCTGGGCCGTACCGCGGAAGCCGTGCTCCGGGCCGAAGACGGCGATCAGCTCCACCCGGTCGTCGGCGTGCATCACATCCACCACATGGCGTACGTCCCGGGTGATCCCGGTGGGGTTGGTGACCACGCCGACGCGCTCCCCCGACAGCGGCCGGTAGCCCCCGGCGGCCAGCCGGTCGAAGCCGGTACGCACCGCGCCCCCGCCGCCGCCGGAGTGCGCGGTGGCGGGGGAGGGGCCCGCGCCGAGCGCTCCCGCGGCCCCCACCGCGCCGCTCGCGGCCAGCAAACCCCTTCTGGACAGGCTCATCGGGCTACCTCCGTGATCGGGTCGTCTGTCATGCCCACGCACCATGCCCACGCACGCTAGCGCGCGGAACCGCCGTACGGAACGAAGCGGCGCCCCCGGCCCGTCGGCTTCTTCCCACTCTCCTCCGGCACGGGCCCGGTCTCTTCCCTCCGCACATACCGACTGGTTAGTCTGCCGCTGTCGGCGCAACGGCCGACGACGAGCCGGACGTCCGGAGAGGCAGGTCCCGATGAGTACGGTGCAGGGCGCGGGGGTTGTGGTCACAGGGGCCGGCGGGGGCATCGGCGCCGCGCTCGCCCGCCGGTTCGCCGCCGAGGGCGCCCGGGTGGTGGTCAACGACCTCGACGCGGAGAAGGCCACGGCGGTCGCCGAGGAGATCGGCGGCCGGGCGGTCCCCGGCGACGCGTCCCTGATCGTGGCGGAGGCCCGCGAGGCGCTCGGCGGCACCGTCGACATCTACTGCGCCAACGCGGGGGTCGGCGCCCCCGGAGACGCGCTCTGCGGCGAGGAGGTCTGGTCGGCCGCCTGGGACGTCAATGTCATGGCGCATGTACGGGCCGTCAGGGAACTGCTTCCCGGCTGGCTGGAGCGCGGCGGCGGCCGGTTCGTCTCCACCGTCTCCGCCGCCGGACTGCTCACCATGATCGGCGCGGCCCCGTACAGCGTCACCAAGCACGGCGCGCTGGCCTACGCGGAGTGGCTCTCGCTGACCTACCGCCACCGCGGTCTCAAGGTGCACGCCGTCTGCCCCCAGGGTGTCCGTACGGACATGCTCACCGCCTCCGGCAGCGCGGGCGAACTGGTGCTCGCCGCCACCGCCGTCGAACCGGAGGAGGTCGCCGAGGCCCTCTTCACCGCGATGGCGGAGGACCGCTTCCTCGTGCTGCCGCACCCCGAGGTGGCCGGTTACTCCCAGGCGCGCACCGCCGATCCCGACCGCTGGCTGGCCACGATGAACCGGGTGCAGCGGAAGTGGGAGGAGACCGGGGGGTGACGGGCGGGCCGGGACTTCCCGGCGGAGCCGTCCGCGGCCGGAGGTGGGAAGATCCTCGGGCAGGGATCGCGTTCCCCCGGAGGACAGCGCGAACGGCACCGAACGGAAGGCGGGTGGCGGCTCATGGCCAGGACGACGGACGGGGGCGCGGTGCCCGTCCCCCAACGGCTGCTGGCCGCCGCCACCCGGCTCTTCGCGGAGCGCGGCTACGACCGCACCTCGGTCCAGGAGATCGTCGAGGCGGCGGGCGTCACCAAGGGCGCCCTCTACCACTACTTCGGCTCCAAGGAGGATCTCCTCCAGGAGGTCTACGCCCGGGTGCTGCGCCTCCAGCAGGAGCGTCTGGACGCCTTCGCCGACGCGGACGAGCCGGTGGAGCGGCGGCTGCGGGCCGCCGCCGCCGATGTCGTGGTGACGACGATCGACAACCTGGACGACGCCTCGATCTTCTTCCGCTCGATGCACCATCTCAGCCCCGAGAAGAACAAGCAGGTGCGGGCCGAGCGGCGGCGGTACCACGAGCGGTTCCGCGCGCTGATCGAGGAGGGCCAGCGCAGCGGTGTCTTCTCCACCGCGACCCCGGCCGATCTGGTGGTGGACTACCACTTCGGCTCGGTCCACCATCTCTCCACCTGGTACCGCCCGGACGGTGTCCTGACCCCGCAGCAGGTCGCGGACCAGCTCGCGGACCTGCTGCTGCGGGCGCTGCGTCCGTAGGGCCTGTGCGCCGTACAGGCCCTACGGACGCGGGTCCTGAGGGGCCCTGTGCTGCGGGCGGGTCCTCTCAGGAGTCTTTCCGGCCGTTTCCGTTCCGCCGGTCCTCCCGGTCCTCCCGGTCTTCCCGGCGGCGGCTCAGCATTCTCCGCGCCAGACCACCTTGGTGACGGTGACCCCGACGAAGTTCGCCTTGTACTCGTCGGGGCCCGGGTTGTAGTGGAAGCACTGGCCCCAGTCCCGGCCGTTGTACCGCCAGGAGAGCTGGACATGGTCGCCGCCGGGGAAGCGGACGCCGTTGTTGAAGACGGAGCGGACCCCGGCCACGCGGCCCGACCACGCGCCGGCGGTCTTCAGCAGCAGCTTGCCGCTCTGCCCCTCGCCGGAGTAGGCGCAGAAGTACTCCCTGGGGCAGCCGGGCGGATTCGGCTCGGCCGAGGCGGCCGGCGCGGTGGCGACGACTCCCGCGAAAGCGGCGGACACGGCGAGGGCGGCGATCGAACGCTGACGCATGGGGGTCCCCTGGTGGCTCTGGTGCACGGCTTGCGGTCGGTAGAGCGCTGCCGAGGCTAGTCAGGGAACGGGCCCGGGTGGGACCTTTGGGGTGATTGCCACCGTAAAGGCTGAAATAAGTGGCGGGACGGTGACGCCAGGGCATCGGAGACGGTGACGTCAGGGCGTCGCGGCACTTCTCGACGTGTCAGAAGTGCCAGAAGTTTCAGGGGGGTCAGAGGTACTTCTTCAGCTCCCGCCGTGCCAGCGACCGCTGATGCACCTCGTCGGGACCGTCCGCCAGCCGCAGCGTCCGGGCCGCCGCCCACAGTTCGGCCAGCGGGAAGTCCTGGCTGACCCCGCCCGCGCCGTGCAACTGGACGGCGGAGTCGATGATGTCCACCACCGCGCGCGGGGTGGCGATCTTGATGGCCTGGATCTCCGTGTGCGCGCCCCGGTTGCCGACCGTGTCCATCAGCCAGGCCGTCTTCAGCACCAGCAGCCGGAGCTGCTCGACCGTCACCCGGGCGTCCGCGATCCAGTTCTGCACGACGCCCTGCCGGGCGATCGGCCCGCCGAACGCGCTACGGGACACGGCACGCCGGCACATCAGCTCGATCGCGCGCTCGGCCATGCCGATCAGCCGCATGCAGTGATGGATACGGCCGGGCCCGAGCCGGGCCTGCGCGATGGCGAACCCGCCGCCCTCCTCGCCCACGAGATGGCTGGCGGGCACCCGCACGTCATCGAACACGACCTCGGCATGACCGCCGTGGGAGTGGTCCTCGTAGCCGTACACCCGCATCGCGCGCCGCACTTCGAGGCCCGGGGTGTCACGCGGCACCAGGACCATCGACTGCTGACGGCGGATGTCCTCGCCGTCCGGGTCGGTCTTGCCCATCACGATGAAGACGGCGCACTCCGGGTTCATCGCCCCGGAGATGTACCACTTGAGCCCGTTGATCACGTAGTCGTCGCCGTCACGCTCGATCCGGGTCCGGATGTTCGTCGCGTCCGAGGAGGCGGCCTCGGGTTCGGTCATGGCGAACGCCGACCGGATCTCGCCCGCGAGCAGCGGCTCCAGCCACCGCTTCTTCTGCTCCTCGGTGCCGAACTGCGCGAGCACCTCCATATTGCCGGTGTCGGGCGCCGCGCAGTTCAGCACCGTGGGCGCCAACTGCGGTGAGCGTCCGGTGATCTCGGCGAGCGGCGCGTACTGGAGATTGGTCAGCCCGGCGCCGTACTCCTCGTCGGGCAGGAACAGGTTCCACAGCCCCCGCGCGCGTGCCTCGGCCTTCAGCTCCTCCACGACCGGCGGGGTGCCCCAGGGGTCCGCCAGCCGCGAGCGCTGCTCGTGGGCCACCTCCTCGGCGGGCAGGACACGGGTCTCCATGAAGGCGAGCAGCGTGGCGCGCAACTCCTCGGTACGGGCGTCGAATGCGAAATCCATGGGGTGACTCAGCCTTCCTGGAGGGTGGTGAGACCGTGCGCGATGAAGACGGGGACGAGATCGCCGATCCGGTCGAAGCCGGGGCCCACGGTCCGGCCGAGGGTGTAGCGGTAGTGGATGCCCTCCAGGATCACGGCGAGCTTGAACCACGCGAACGCCGTGTACCAGGCGATCGCGGAGGTGTCACGGCCCGAACGGGCCGCGTACCGCTCGACCAGCTCACCGGGCGCGGGGTGGCCGGGCGCGCCCGCCGTCGTGCTGACCGGGGAGTCCGGCAGGTCCAGGCGCGCGCTGTACATCGCCAGCAGCCCCAGATCGGTGAGGGGATCGCCGAGCGTGGACATCTCCCAGTCCAGGACCCCTGTGATCCGGTCGTGTTCGTCCATCAGGACGTTGTCGAGCCGGTAGTCGCCGTGGACCACGGTGGGTGGGGGCGAGACGGGCAGGGCGCGGCCGAGGGCCGCGTGCAGTTCGTCGATCCCGGCCAGTTCGCGGCCACGGGAGGCGTCGAGCTGCTTGCCCCAGCGGCGGAGCTGGCGGTCGAGGAAGCCGTCGGGCCGGCCGAAGCCGCCGAGTCCGACCGCCTCCGGGTCGACGGCGTGCAGATCGACCAGTGTGTCCACCAGCGCCAGGACGGCGGCGCGGGTGCGCTCGGGCCCGAGCGGGGCGAGCTGTTCGGCCGTGCGGTACGGCGTGCCCTCCACGTACTCCATGACATAGAAGGGCGCGCCGAGGACCGACTCGTCCTCGCAGAGCAGCAGTGGTTCCGGCACCGGCACCGCCGTCGGATGGAGCGCCGTGATCACCCGGAACTCGCGCGCCATGTCGTGGGCGGTGGCCAGGACATGGCCCAGCGGGGGTCTGCGGACCACCCAGCGCCGGTCGCCGTCGGTCACGGTGTACGTCAGATTGGACCGGCCCCCCTCGATCAGCCGTGCCTCCAGCGGCCCGCCCACCAGTCCCGGGCGGACGAGGTCGAGCCGGCCGCGCAGCTCCTCGGGGTCGAGGCCTGGCAGGGGGACTGGGCTCATCGTGCGTACCTCCGTGGGCGGTCGGGGAGGGGCCGTACCGGCTGTGCGGTCCGCCGTTCATGATGCCGACCAGTCGGTATGCCGTCCAGTCCGGGCGTACGGGTATGGGCGTACGGGGCCCCTGGGCGCCCGTCCCCCTGTCACACCATGGCCGCCACCGCGCACAGCGCCAGCAGAACGGCGCAGGCCGCCGCCGCGACGGCCCCGCGCACCGGGAGCCCCGGCGGTATCGCGGTGGCCAGAGCCCGTACCCGGCGGTGGGCCACGGCCAGGAAGCCCAGCCAGACCAGCACGACGAGCCCGGCCACGACCGGGGCACCCGCCGCTCCCGTACCGTCCCGGTGGATCGCCCGGCGGACCGCGAGGACCGCCACCACGGTGCAGGTGAGCGTCGTACGCCGCCAGGCCAGCCGGGTGCGCTCCGGCTGGAGTCCGGGATCCCGGCCGGACGCCGGGTCCGGTGGCTCCGGAGCGCCGGCCGTCATGAGCCGGCCCGGCCCAGCACCACGACGACCAGCATCACCACGGCCACCACCCCCACCGCCAGACTCAGCAGGGTGGGGAAGCCGGACACCGGCAGGTCCTCCCCGCGCCGCATCGCGATCTCGCAGCGCACCCAGTGGTTGACCGCCCGCAGCGCGCAGAGCGCCCCCGCCGCGAGAAGCGCCGCCGCCAGCCCGACCCGTACGCCCCAGCGCAGGTCAGGCAGGAACTGGTCGACCGCGAAGCCGCCGCCGACCAGGGCGAGCGCCGTACGGATCCAGGCGAGGAAGGTGCGCTCGTTGGCCAGGGAGAACCGGTAGTCGGGGGTCTCGCCCTCGTCGCCGACGCGCCGGGGCGCGAACCACAGCCGCAGGCTCCGCGCGAAGCCGCTCACGTGCCGCACCCCTACGCGCGCGACGGGCGGGGCGCGCGGGAGGCCCTGAGCCGCTCGTACGCCGCGAGCCCGTCCGGCACCCACTCCCAGGCGCCGAGCCGCCGCTCCAGCTCGTCCTCCGGCAGGAAGGCGTGCCAGGCGACCTCTTCCGGCTGCGGGTTCACCGGCAGGGTGCAGCGGACCTCGTACACCCGGGCGTTCTCCCGGAAGGACCCGTCCTCGGCGTCGTAGCGGAACGGGAACAGCGGTACGGGACGGTCCAGGCCCGACACCCCCAGCTCCTCCTCGGCCTCCCGCAGCGCCGCCTCGTCATAGCTCTCGCCCGCGCCCACGACACCGCCCACGAACATGTCGTACAGGGACGGGAAGGCGAGCTTGTCCGCGGTTCTGCGATGGACGAACACCCGGTCCTGGGCGTCCCGTACGAACACGAACACACAGCGGTGGCGCAGGCCCCTCGCGTAGACCTCCCCGCGCGGCGCCTGCCCGGTCACCCGGTCGTTCTCGTCGACGACGTCGAGGATCTCGTCAGCAGCGGTCATGAACCCCATCCAACCAGTTGACGCGTTACTCGCGCGTACGGAAGATCGGACCACTCGCTCGGACCACTGCTCGGCCCGCCCGCTCGCTCCTGCCCGGCAAAGGACGGAAACCATGGCGTACGACGCTGATGTGATCGTGATCGGTGCGGGTCTCGCGGGGCTGGTCGCCACGGCCGAACTGGTCGACGCGGGCCGGTCCGTCCTCGTCCTCGACCAGGAGCCCGAGCAGTCGCTCGGCGGCCAGGCGCACTGGTCCTTCGGCGGGCTGTTCCTCGTGGACTCGCCCGAGCAGCGCAGGCTCCGTATCAAGGACAGCCGTGAACTCGCCCTCCAGGACTGGCTCGGGACCGCCGGCTTCGACCGTCCCGAGGACCGCTGGCCGCGCGCGTGGGCCGAGGCGTACGTCGACTTCGCGGCGGGCGAGAAACGGGCCTGGCTGCACCGGCGGGGCCTGCGGTTCTTCCCGGTGGTGGGCTGGGCGGAGCGCGGCGGCTACGACGCCGGGGGGCACGGCAACTCCGTGCCGCGCTTCCACATCACCTGGGGCACCGGGCCCGCGGTGGTCGCGCCGTTCGAGCGGCGGGTGCGCGAAGGCGTCGCCCGGGGGCTGGTGACGTTCCGCTTCCGGCACCGGGTCACGGGACTCGACAGCACGGCGGGCGCCGTGGACACCGTCACCGGCGAGACGCTGGAGCCGAGCGACGCCGCACGCGGCACGGCGAGCAGCCGTACCGTCACCGGCTCCTTCGCCCTGCGGGCCCAGGCCGTGATCGTCACCTCCGGCGGCATCGGCGGCAACCACGACCTGGTCCGCGCCCACTGGCCCGAGCGGCTCGGCAGCCCGCCGCGCACGATGCTCTCCGGAGTGCCCGCGCATGTCGACGGACTGATGATCGGCGTCACCGAGGCGGCGGGCGCCCACCACATCAACCGGGACCGGATGTGGCACTACACCGAGGGCATCGAGAACTGGGACCCGGTCTGGTCCCGGCACGGCATCCGTATCCTGCCGGGCCCGTCCTCGCTCTGGCTGGACGCGCGGGGCCGCCGGCTGCCCGTACCGCTCTTCCCCGGCTTCGACACGCTCGGCACCCTGGAGCACATCACACGCTCCGGCCACGACCACACCTGGTTCGTCCTCGACCGGCGCATCATCGGCAAGGAGTTCGCGCTCTCGGGCTCCGAGCAGAACCCCGATCTGACGGGCAAGTCGGTCCGGGGCGTGATCGGCCGCGCCCGCGCCGACGTCCCGGCACCGGTGCGGGCGTTCATGGACCGCGGCGCCGACTTCGTCGTCGAGAAGGACCTGGGCGCCCTCGTGCGCGGGATGAACGCGCTCACCGGGGAGCCGCTGATCGACGAGGCCGGGCTGCGCCGCGAGATCACCGCGCGCGACCGGGAGACGGTCAACCCCTTCACCAAGGACCTCCAGATCACCGCGATCAGGGGCGCCCGCAGATATCTGGGCGACCGGCTGATCCGTACGGCGGCCCCGCACCGCATCCTCGATCCTGAGGCCGGCCCGCTGATCGCCGTACGGCTGAACATCCTCACCCGCAAGTCGCTCGGCGGTCTGGAGACGGACCTGTCCTCCCGTGTCCTGACCGCGGCGGGGGAGCCCCTGCCCGGTGTCTACGCGGCGGGCGAGGCGGCCGGATTCGGCGGCGGCGGTGTCCACGGCTACCGCTCCCTGGAGGGCACCTTCCTCGGCGGCTGCGTCTTCTCCGGCCGTACGGCGGGCCGCGCCGCGGCGAAGGCGGTCGGCTGACGGCCCGCCACCGGGCAGCTCTCCCGGCCGAGGCATTCCGACGGGAGAAGGCGGCCGAGCCGGAGACGGCCGGGGTCCGACCCCGACGGGAGCCTGACACGACGGGAGCGGGCCTGGCGGGACGGGAGCCTGACAGGACGGGAGCCTGACAAAACGCGAGCTGGCGGGACGCGAGCCGGCGGGACGGGAGCCTGACGAATTGCTCACGCATGTCCGCGGCCCCTGGTCTCCTGGGGCCCCGGGTGTTCTCCTCGACAGGTGAACTCTCCACAGAACGAGCCGGAGGGCACGCCGGTGGGCCGGCGTGTGGTGCTCTCCATGGTCGGCCTGGGCGCGGCGGGGCTGGTCGCGGCGCCCTCCCTCCAGCGCGGCCTGGAGGCCTTCCTCGGCTCGGCCGCCGACAAGGACCCCACCGGACTGACCGGACTGCTGCCCAACGGCGGCGGCTTCCGCTACTACTCCGTCACCGCCTCGGTGCCCCGCCAGGGCCCGGACACCTACCGGCTGACGGTCGACGGACTGGTCGACCGCCCCGCCACCTACACCCTGGACGCGCTACGGGAGCTGCCGCGGACCCGGATCGTCCGCGATGTGCAGTGCGTGACCGGCTGGCGCGTCCCGCACACCCCGTTCGAGGGCGTACGGCTCTCGCATCTCCTCGACGCGGCCGGGGTGCGCCCGGAGGCCGGGGCGGTCCGCTTCACCTGCTTCGACGGCGCGTACAGCGAGAGCCTGACGCTCGACCAGGCCCGGCGCGCCGACGTCCTGGTGGCGCTGAAAATGAGGGACGAGGAGATCGGGCACGCGCACGGCGGCCCGGTCAGGCTCTATGTGGCGCCGATGTACTTCTACAAGTCGGCGAAATGGCTCTCCGGGATCTCCGTCACCTCCGACGTACGGCCCGGGTACTGGGAGGAGCGGGGCTATGACGTCGACGCCTGGGTCGGCAGGTCCAACGGCCGCGACGACACCCCGACCGTCTGAGCGGGTACGGCGCTTCAGCCCCGCCGAGCGGTGGGTGCACCGGACGACCGGCGCGCTGATGCTGGTGTGCGTGGCGAGCGCGGCCTGTCTGTACGTACCCCAGCTCGCCGAACTCGTCGGCCGCCGCTATCTCGTCGTCACCGTCCACGTGTGGTCGGGACTGCTGCTGCCGGTGCCCGTGCTGCTCGGTCTCGGCTCGCGGGCCTTCCGCGCGGATCTGCGCCGGCTGAACCGTTTCCTGCCGTACGACAGGGAGTGGCTGCGCGCCGTCCTGCGGCGCGACCCGCGCCCCGGGTCCCGGCCGGCCGGGAAGTTCAACGCGGGCCAGAAGCTCTACGCGGGCTGGATCGCCGGAGCCGTGCTGGTGATGCTCGGCACCGGTCTGCTCATGTGGTTCACCGGTCTCGCCCCGGTCCTCTGGCGTACGAGCGCCACCTTTGTGCACGACTGGCTGGCCCTGGCCGTCGGCATCGTGCTGGTCGGGCACATCGGGATGGCGTACGGGGATCCGCAGGCGCGGCGCGGTATGCGCACCGGATCGGTCGACCGGGCCTGGGCGGAGCGGGAGCACTCCCGGTGGAAGGGGGAGTGACCCGCGCCGCCCGCCGGCCCGGCCGCGGAACACCGGGGCCGCGGAACACCGGGGCCGCGGCACCCCGCTGCAACACCGGCGAGACACCCCGCTACAACACCAGCGAGAGCAGCAGCACACAGCCCAGACCGACCACGGAGATGATCGTCTCCATCACCGACCAGGTCTTGATCGTCTGACCGACGTCCATCCCGAAGTACTCCTTGACCAGCCAGAACCCCGCGTCGTTCACATGGCTGAAGAAGAGCGAGCCCGCGCCGATCGCCAGCACCAGCAGCGCGGCGTGCGGGGTGGACATGTCCGTCGCGAGCGGCGCCACCAGACCGGCCGCCGAGATGGTCGCCACGGTCGCCGACCCGGTCGCCAGCCGGATCGCCACCGCGATCAGCCAGGCCAGCAGCAGGGCCGGGATCGACCAGTCCTCGGAGATGTCCAGGACCATCTGCCCCACACCGGAGTCGATCAGGGTCTGCTTGAAGCCGCCGCCCGCGCCGACGATCAGCAGCACGCCCGCGATCGGGCCGAGCGACTTCTCGACGGTCGAGGCGAGCCGGTCCTTGGTGAACCCGGCCGCGCGGCCCAGGGTGAAGAGACCGACGACGACGGCGGCGAGCAGCGCGATCAGCGGTGAACCGACGACATCGGCGACCCGCTGGACCGTGTGCTCCGGGTCGTCCACGACGATGTCCACCAGCGCCTTGCCCAGCATCAGCACCACGGGCAGCAGCACGGTGGAGACGGTCGCGGCGAAGCTCGGCCGCCTCTCCAGCTCCTCCGAGGCGCGCTGCGGCACCATCCTGTCCGGGGCGGGGATGTCCACCCAGCGCGCCGCGTACCGGGAGAAGAGCGGTCCCGCGATGATCACGGTCGGCACGGCGACGACCACGCCCAGCGCCAGGGTGACCCCCAGGTTGGCGCCGATCGCGTCGATCGCGACCAGCGGACCGGGGTGCGGCGGGATCAGTCCGTGCATCACCGAGAGCCCGGCCAGGGCCGGAACGCCGATCCGCATCAGGGAGTAGTTGCCGCGCTTGGCGACCAGCAGCACCACCGGGATCAGCAGCACGATGCCGACCTCGAAGAAGAGCGGCAGCCCGATGACCGAGGCGATGAGGACCATCGCCCAGGGCATCGCGCGTCCGCTCGCCCGCGCGAGGATCGTGTCGACGATCTGGTCCGCGCCGCCGGAGTCGGCGAGCAGTTTGCCGAGGACGGCGCCGAGCGCGATCAGCACCCCCACCCCGGCGACGGTGGAGCCGAGACCGGCGGTGAAGCTGGCGATGACCTTGTCCAGCGGGGCGCCCGCGAAGGCGCCGAGCGCCAGCGAGCCGATGGTCAGGGCCAGAAAGGCATGGAGTTTCACCACGGTGATGAGCAGGACGATGACGGCGATACCGGCGAGGACGGCTATGCCCAACTGCGCGTTGCCCGCCGAGGTGATCGGCTCGACGGCATCCGCCGCCAGCGTCCCGGCGCTGAGACTGGTCACGGGGGATTCCTTCAGTTCTCGGACCGGCGCAGCTCGGCGACGGCCCGTGCGGTGATTTCTTGGGGGGTACCTGACACATCGACGGTGACGCCCGCCTCATCGGCCGCCAGGTTCTCCAGGGCCGCGAACTGCGAGTCCAGGAGCGCGGCGGGCATGAAGTGCCCCTTGCGCTCCGTCATCCGCCGCTCGATGAGCGCCCGGTCGCCGGTGAGATGGAGGAAGACGGCGTCCGGTGCGGCGGCCCGGAGCCGGTCACGGTAGGCGCGCTTGAGCGCGGAGCTGCTCACCACACCGCCGAGCCCGGCCCGGCCGTGGGCCCAGCGCCCGATCGCGTCGAGCCAGGGCCACCGGTCCGTGTCGTCCAGCGGTGTGCCGGCGGACATCTTGGCGATGTTCTCCGGCGGGTGGAAGTCGTCGCCCTCGGCGTACGGGACGCCCAGTGCGGCGGCGAGCAGGGGCCCGACCGTGGTCTTGCCGGTCCCTGACACGCCCATCACCACGACGACGTGGGGGGTGCTCATCGCTTGCCTCGCTGTCTTCCTCGACATCGGTCCGTCGCGCTACTGAAACGCATTAGGTACGACGTATTCAAGAGTCTGTGAGGTAAACGTCGTACTTTTTGGCGGAGCACTCCGCCCCGTAGGCTTGCCCCATGACCACAGAAGGCCGGGGCCTGCATACCCGTGTGCTGGACGCTCTCGGCCTCGCCATCACCGCGGGCGAGTACCCCGAGGGCAGTGTGGTCCGCACGGATGAGGTCGCCCAGCGCTTCGACGTCTCGCGCACCGTCGTCCGCGAGGTGGTCCGCGTCCTCGAAGCGATGCACCTGGTGGAGTCCCGGCGCCGGGTGGGCGTGACCGTACGGCCCACCGAGGAGTGGAACGTCTACGATCCGCTGGTCATCCGCTGGCGCCTGGCCGGTACCGACCGGCCCCGCCAGCTCCGTTCGCTGACCGTGCTGCGCTCCGCGGTCGAACCGGTCGCGGCCGGACTCGCGGCCCGCCATGCCACCCCCGAGCAGTGCGCCGCCCTCACCGAGCAGGCCCTCGGGATGGTCGCCACCTCGCGGGGGCGCAGGCTGGAGGAGTATCTCGTCCATGACATCGCCTTCCACCGCGTGGTGCTGAACGCGTCGGGCAACGAGATGTTCGCCCGGCTCGGCGACGTGGTCGCGGAGATCCTCACCGGCCGTACGCACCACCAGGTGATGTTCGACGACCCGGACCCGGCGGCCGTGACCCTGCATGTGGGGGTCGCCGAGGCCGTCCGCGAGGGCGACGCGGCCCGCGCCGAGGAACTCACCAGGGAGATCGCCGTCGGCGCCCTCCAGGAACTGGACGTACTGGCCCCCTGATCCCGCAGCGGCCCCGCCCGTCTGTTCCGGCCCCGGTGGGGCCTGTTCCGGACCGGTGCGGGCGCCGCCGGCCGCCTCCCGCCGCCCGGCACGGGATAGTGGGGGTGAACGCTCCGTTCACGAGGTGAGGAAAGGCAGGTCCTGGCATGGCGCAGCAGGTGCAAGGGGTCATCGCCCCCGGCAGGAACGAGCCGGTACGGGTCGAGACGATCGTCGTACCCGACCCCGGCCCCGGCGAGGCCGTGGTGACAGTACAGGCGTGCGGTGTCTGCCACACCGACCTGCACTACAAGCAGGGCGGGATCAACGACGACTTCCCGTTCCTCCTCGGCCACGAGGCCTCGGGCGTGGTGGAGTCGGTCGGCGAGGGGGTCACCGAGGTCGCGCCCGGCGACTTCGTCATCCTCAACTGGCGCGCGGTGTGCGGCGCCTGCCGGGCCTGTCTGCGCGGCAGGCCGCAGTACTGTTTCAACACCCACAACGCCCGCCGGAAGATGACACTGACGGACGGCACGGAACTCTCCCCGGCGCTCGGCATCGGCGCCTTCGCGGAGAAGACCCTCGTCGCCGCGGGCCAGTGCACCAAGGTCGACCCGGCCGTCTCGCCGGCCGTCGCCGGTCTGCTCGGCTGCGGAGTGATGGCCGGTATCGGCGCCGCGATCAACACCGGCCAGGTCGGCCGCGGCGACTCCGTCGCGGTCATCGGCTGCGGCGGTGTGGGCGACGCGGCCGTCGTCGGCGCGCGGCTCGCGGGCGCGGCCAGGATCATCGCCGTCGACATCGACGACCGCAAGCTGGAGACGGCGAAGTCGATGGGCGCCACACACACCGTCAACTCCCGCTCCACCGACCCCGTCGAGGCGATCCGTGAGCTGACCGGGGGGTTCGGCGCGGATGTCGTCATCGAGGCGGTGGGCCGCCCGGAGACCTACCGGCAGGCCTTCTACGCCCGCGATCTGGCCGGGACCGTCGTCCTGGTGGGTGTCCCCACCCCCGAGATGAAGCTCGAACTGCCGCTGCTCGACGTCTTCGGCCGCGGCGGCTCCCTCAAGTCCTCCTGGTACGGCGACTGTCTGCCGTCCCGTGACTTCCCGATGCTCGTCGACCTGCACCAGCAGGGCCGTATCGACCTCGCGGCCTTCGTCACCGAGACCATCGGCCTCGGCGACGTGGAGAAGGCCTTCGCCCGGATGCACGAGGGCGATGTCCTCCGCTCGGTGGTGGTGTTCTGATGAGCGTCCGTATCGACCATCTCGTCACCTCGGGCACCTTCTCGCTCGACGGCGGCACCTGGGACGTCGACAACAACGTCTGGATCGTCGGCGACGACTCCGAGGCGATCGTCATCGACGCCGCGCACGACGCCGCCGCCATCGAGGAGGCGCTCGGCGGCCGGGCACTGCGCGCCATCGTCTGCACCCACGCGCACAACGACCACATCGACGCGGCCCCGGCCCTCGCCGCGGCCACCGGCGCGCCCGTGCTGCTGCACCCCGACGACCTGTCCCTGTGGAAGCAGACCTACCCGGAGCGGCTCCCGGACGGTGAACTGACCGACGGCGGGACCCTCTCCGTCGGGGGCACCACCCTGACCGTGCTCCACACCCCCGGGCACGCGCCCGGCGCGGTCTGTCTCCACGCCCCCGAACTGTCGACGGTCTTCACCGGGGACACCCTCTTCCAGGGCGGTCCCGGCGCCACCGGCCGGTCCTTCTCGCACTTCCCGACGATCATCGACTCGATCCGCGACCGGCTGCTCGGCCTGCCGCCGGAGACCGTCGTACGGACCGGTCACGGCGACTCGACCACCATCGGCGCCGAGGCACCCCAGCTGGCGGAGTGGGTCCGGCGCGGCCACTGAGGCGCCGCCGGCAGGGGCTCAGACGAGCGGCATGAGCCGCAGCCGGCTCTCGAAGCGGTACGGCTCGCCCGTCACGGGATCGGTGAACTCCAGCACCCTCGCCAGCAGTTGGAGGGGCCTGGTGTAGTCGTCCTGGCCGGGTGGGCCCTCCTCGCGGACCACCGGATAGACCGGGTCGTGGAGCAGCGGCAGTCCGAGGCTGTTCATATGGACCCGTAGCTGATGGGTACGGCCGGTGGCCGGCGACAGCCGGTACCGGCCCAGCCCGCCCCGGTGCTCCAGCAGCTCGATCCGGCTCTCGCTGTTCGGCTCGCCCGGCACCTCCCGCGCGGCCAGCGTCCCGCGCTCCTTCTCGATCCGGCTGCGGACCGTGACGGGCAGCGCCACCGCCGGGTCGTACGCCGCCACCGCCTCGTACTCCTTGCGCACCCGCCGGTCCCGGAACAGCGTCTGGTACGCGCCCCGGTCCCCGGTCCGTACGACGAAGAGCGCGAGCCCCGCCGTCAGCCGGTCGAGCCGGTGCGCGGGCTGTAGCTCGGGCAGTCCCAGCTCCCGCCGCAGCCGGGCCAGCGCGGTCTCGGTGACATGGCGTCCGCGCGGTGTGGTGGCCAGGAAGTGCGGCTTGTCCGCGACGACGATCCGCTCGTCGCGGTACACGATCCCGATCCCGAACGGCACCCGCTCCTCGGGGGCGAACTCCCGGTGGAACCAGACGTACCGCCCGGCGGTGTACGGCTCCTCGCCCGCCACCGGCCCGTCCACCCCGACGAACCGGCCCGCGCGCAGTATGGCGTCGACGCGCTCCACCCCGATGGCGTCCCCGAACCGCGCGACGAGATGGTCCCGTACGGTCGTCCACTCCCCGGCGGGATCCGCCGGCAGCCTCAGCCGCACCGGATCGATCCCGTCCCGCTGCGGCAGCGGCGAGGGCGGCGCGGTCCGGTGTCTGCGTGCCACGGGTCGCCGTGCCCCTCTCGGTGTGTTCCGCGCCTCACGGAGCGTCAGCACCAGGAGTGTACCGACGCCTGTTTCCTGTTTCCTTCTCGGTCGGCAACGGGAAACCCGCCGCCTTCCCCCCGCCCGCGCGGGGACCGCTCGGCACAATGAGGGGGACGGTGTCGGTACGGGGGGACGGACTCAGCGATCCGGCTTCCTGTCTCTCGGGACGGTGATGAACGCGAGAACCACCGCAAGCAGCAGGAAACCGCGCAGCTCCCTCGCGTCGCGAAGACGCTCGAAGAACTCGTCCGTCACCCAGTTCTGCACCAGAGCGGTCCCGGCCGCCAGCATCAGCCTATCGAAGATCCTTTTCCCTGAAGCCGGCCCGGCAGCGGGACCCGTGTCTCGGCCGCTTTTCATGATCATTGACCTCCCCGTTCGTCACTCGTCCCCGATTGGGCCCAACGCGCCTTCTTCTGTAGGGTGTTGGCCCCGTTCGATGCTGGATCCAACGTGCTTGTCCCGATGACCCGGACGGCAGGGGTTTCCCGTCGCCGGTACAGGGCGACGGTGGGAAACAACGCATTCCCGAGAGTGAGCAGGCGATGATATTCGGAGAAGAGCTTCGGCGATTGCGTATCGACGCCGGGATGTCACTCGCTGAGCTGGCCGCTGTGGTGCATTACTCCAAAGGCCATCTCAGTAAGATCGAGACGGGTTCGAAAACCGCCACACCCGATCTGGCCCGGCGATGTGACACGGTACTGGGCGCGAAAGGAGCGCTCGCGGCACTGGCCGTCGGCCGTTCATCCTCCGAAGCTCGAAACGAAGAGCAATTCGAGCACGAGGGTGAGGTTTGGTCGATGGTCCTGCTGCCTGACGGAACAAGTTCATTTCAGCCCATGGCCCGACGAGATGTGATGATCGGCGGAGCCGCCTCACTGATGGGGCTCGGCATCAGACCGCGCAGCGCCTCGGCGGCCGCGCGGCTCGAAAGCACACTGCCCGCCTACCGGGCGCTGTTCGACCAGACGCGCCGCATGGGGCAGAGCCTCAGCCCCAGCATGGTGCTGCCCACCGTGGTCACCCAGACCCACTCCCTGTACGGCCTGGCCCGGCAGGCGTCCGAGCCGGTGCGCGGCGAGGTACTGAAACTCACGGCGCGGTACGCCGAGTACGCGGGCTGGATGGCCCAGGA
Source organism: Streptomyces sp. NPDC002018 (assembly GCF_042890865.1). Lineage (NCBI taxonomy): Bacteria > Bacillati > Actinomycetota > Actinomycetes > Kitasatosporales > Streptomycetaceae > Streptomyces > Streptomyces sp. NPDC002018. The sequence goes on along the minus strand of NZ_JBIASO010000011.1, from coordinate 185,866 downwards.
GTCCGGCAACGACAAGGCCGCGCTGTGGTGGACCGGCAAGGCGGTCGAGTTCGCCGCCGCGGGCGGCGACCGTCATCTCAGCGCCTACGCCCTGGTCCGCCAGGCGCTGGTCGCCCTGTACCGCGAGGACGCGGCGCAGACGATCGACCTCGCGCGCCAGGCGCAGGCGAGCAGCCTCACACCGCCGCGCATCCGGGGCCTGGCCGCGCAGCGGGAGGCCCAGGGACATGCCCTGGCGGGCGACTACGACAGCTGCCGGCGTGCGCTGGACCGGGCCGCCGCACTGCTCGCCGACCCCGACTCCGCGCCGGCCCCGGTGTCGGCCTCCGGGACGGACAAGGAGCCGGTCCTCGGCACCGCCACCGTCTCCGACCCGGTGGCGGTCGTCACCGGCTGGTGTCTCCATGAACTGGGATCCGCCGACGAGGCGATCGAGATCCTCGACCGCGAGGTCGCCCGGATCCCGGCGGACGCCGTCCGCTCCCGTACCCGCTTCGGTACGCGCAGGGCGCTCGCCTACGCCGCCGCCGGGCATGTCGACGAGGCGTGCCGGCTCACCGGCCAGCTCCTCGACGACGCCGACGCGATCGACTCGGCGACCGTCGCCACCGATCTGCGCCGTATCGCCAGGACGCTCTCCCGCTGGCGCAACGACCCGCAGGTGCAGCGGCTGTATCCCAAGCTCACCGCGTCACTGCAAACTCCCGCACTCTGAACTGGTAGGGGCTCATGCCCAGTGTTTTCGTCAATTACCGGACCGAGGACGCTCTCCAGAGCGCCGTCCTGATCGAACGTGAACTCTCGCGCAGATTCGGCTCGGCCGAGATATTCCGGGCGGGGAAATCCGTGCCCGAGGGAACGGACTTCGCCCGGTACATTCTGCGCGCGGTCCAGAAGAGCGACCTTCTCCTGGCGCTCATCGGGCCCCGCTGGCTGGAGGCACCGGCGCCCGGCGGCGGACGGGCGCTCGACGACCCGGACGACTGGGTCCGCCGGGAAATCATCGAGGCATTCGACCGCGGCCTCACGGTCATTCCCGTCCTGCTGGACCGGACGTCCCGGCTGAGCAAGGAGCAACTGCCGGATTCCCTGGTCGAACTGGCCGGGTTACAGAATCTGACCCTGAGCCACCGGGACCCGGACGCGGACCTGGCCCGTCTCGCGAGGGCCGTGCGGAGAGTGGTGCCCCATCTGAACGATTCGGAGGCGGCCGGGGAAAAGCGGCGCGGAACGGCCGGGGGAGCGGGGACCGGAGGAATTCACTTCTACGCGTCGCCCAGGATCAAGGGCGATGTCGTCGGCGGCGACAAATACTCCGGCGGCGCGGCGGGCGAAGAGAATGAGTGAGAAGGACGCGCGGGCGGACAGGGACGCGCGGGCACCGGACGGCCCGTCCGAGCCGGCCGCACCGCCGGACGCGCCGGCGTCCGGCGGTGCGCCGCCCGACGGCGCGCCGCCGCCCGGTGCGCCGTCCGCCGCCGCGCCGGGCACCGCGTCCGACGCGAGCGGCCGGCGCGGGAAGGACACCGACGGGGATCCCGGCGCGGACCCCGGCCGCGCGCGGGACGACCGGGCCGCGGCGGAGGACGATCCCGCCCGCCGTCTGAAGGACGACGGGCGGTCACGGGAACTGGGCGATCTCGGCAGCCAGCTCAGCGAGGCGCTCGCCCATCTGCTGCCGGCCGGCGGCGTGTCCATGAGCGGGAACTTCTTCCTGAGCGAGACCCGCCTCCAGGACGCGGTCGGGGGCGACAAGTACACCAGCGCCCAGGGCGCCTCCTTCTCCGGGCGGGTCGACAGCGGCCGTGTCCCGGACCGGGTCCTGGAGGAGATCCGCGCCACGTTCGTCGCGCCCGACGGCCACGGCCTGCTGGAGGGGCTGCTCAGGGAGAGGTCCGTCGTCCTCCTGCGCGCCCCCTCCGGATGGGGCGGTACGACCAACTCCTTGCGCGTACTGGACCGGCTCTGCGCCGGCCAGGTGTGGAAGCTGAACCCGGAGGTGAGGCTGGGCTCCCTCCAGGTGGAGCATCTCAGCGAGAGCGGCGGCTATCTCGCCGAGGCGCTGGAGCCCGAACAGGCGCGGACGCTGCGTCCGTTCCATCTGGAACGGCTCTCCGAGAGCCTCAAGGACCGTGGCTGCCGTCTTGTCGTCACGGTGGACACCGACTCGCCCCTGCCACGGGAAACGCTGGACGCGTGGCTCTTCGACGTGGCGGCGGGGCCGGGCGGGACCGCGGGCGGCGCGGGCCTGAGGGGAGTGGCGGCGGGACGGCCCGCGGGACCGGACGCGCACCAACTGGTCCGCCGCCATGTCGCCTGGCATCTGAGCGTCGCCCCGGACACCGAGGACACCGCGTTCCTGACGCGGGGCGACATCAAGGAACTGGTCGACGAGGCCGTCGCCGAGCGGCTCCCCGTCCGGCGGCTGGCGGACCTGTCCGCCATGCTCACCCTCGTCGGCCGCGGGGAGGCGGAGGTGGCCGAGGTACGCGGCCGCTTCTCGGCCGAGAGCGACGACCGCTTCCGCGGCTGGTTCGAGCGGCAGGACGACGACGACCAGCGCTCCTTCGTCATCGCCCTGGCCGTCCTCAACCATCTGCCGGAGCATGTCGTCGGCAGGGCCGCGCGGCTGCTCGCCGACCGGCTGCGGGCCCTGACGGCGTCCGAGGAGACCCGGCCGCCCGACCTCTTCGGCACCTCACGTCGCGGACGCCTCGAAGCGGCGGCCGCGGAGTCGTACGCCTCGGTGGAGAACACCCCGTACGGCCCCAGCGGAGTGCGTGGGCTCCGGTTCCTCGACGACCGGTACGCGCGCCGGGTGATCCAGCATGTGTGGGAGGAGTATCCCGACGCGCACCCCGTGCTCATGGACTGGCTCAAGCAACTGGCGGCGGACCCGCAGCGCCGGATCCGGATGCGGGCCGGTGCGGCGATCGGACTGCTGAGCCTCTTCGACTTCGAGTGGATCCGCCGTGAGTTCATGATCGGATGGGCGGCGGACCCGGATGTGCGCCGCCGCGAGGTGGTACTCGGCGCGCTCCAGCTCCCCATCCGGGAACCGAGGCTGGCGCCCCTGGTGAGCCGTATGGTCGGGGACTGGTGCCATCCCGTGCACCCCCGCCCCGTGGCGTGGACGGCCACCCGCGCACTCGGGGCGAGCGTGGGGCGCACCATGCCCGCGCGCTCCCTGCGGCTGCTGCGCAAGCTGGCCCTCGACCCGCGGGGCGCGCATGCCGCCGCCGTGGGGGACAGCGTCACCGAACTGTTCGTCGACCCCGAGAAGGATCTCGCCGGGGTCGTGCTGGACCACTTGCTCGACTGGACCGACGACGACGCGGACGGCAGCACCGCCGCACTCCGGGAGGTGGGAGTCACCTCCTTCCTCCAGCTCTGCTACGGCATCCGCGCCGAGGTTCCGCGGGGGCACGGCTCATGGCCCGGGGTGCTCTGGCTGGCCGCCCAGGACGACCAGCAGTTCCGGCGGGTCGTGACCCTGCTCGCACGGACTCTCGACACGCCGTATCTGTTCCCCCTCGGCTACGAGATGCTCCGCCGCTGGGTCCGCGACGCACAGCGCGAGGAGCCGCTCCGAGAGCCGCTGGGCACCCTGCTCGCGGCGATCGGCACGGCCGAGGGGGACACCGAGGCGCTGCGCGGCTATCTCACCGAATGGCGGAGCGAGGAGCCCGGCCTCGGCGAGGCCGTCGGCTCTCTTCTGAAGGCACTTGACGGAAAGGCAGTACCGAGGTGAGCACGAACGGAAGAGTTCCCATCCTGCGGCGGCGGGACGTCAGCCGCGCGTCCCTGCGGCGCGAGCCGCTGGTGGCGGAGGGCAACACCGTACTCGTCTATGTCGACCGGCGCGGGCGGCGGTTCGTGGCGGACCGCCAGCTCACGGCCTCCGAGATCTGGTTCGACACCCCGCGGGTGGTCTATGTGGTGGACACCGCGATCCACCACGAGTCCTTCATGCTGGAACTCCCCTCCCGCGAGGAGGCGTTCTCGTTCCGCGCGCAGGTCGACCTGTCCTGGCAGGTGCGCAACGCCGACGCGGCGGTCGAGGCCGGGATCGGAGACGCCGAGTCGGTGTACCGGCCCTTCCTCCAGCAGCAGATGCGGAGCATCAGCCGGCGGTTCGGGGTCGAGATGAGCGCCGACGCGGAGCACGAGATCAACATCCACTTCGGCGGCGGCCCCCGGGAACTGCCGCAGGGGCTCGGCCTGCTGAGCTGTGTCGTGGCCCTCGCCCTGGACAGCGCCACCCAGACCCATATCGCCAACAGGACCCTCGCCGACCGCGAGCTGGAGACCCGCGAGCGGGACCACACGAGAAAGATCAAGGAGACCCACCGCACCGAGGCGGAGGGGGAGGCCGAACACCGGATCGTCCAGCTCCAGGCCAAGCAGCGCCAGCAGTTGGAGAGCCTGGAGGAGGAGCACCGCATCAGCCTCCAGAAGATGCGGATGGAGTTCTACGACGACGCCCTGAAGGACGAGCGGTTCGGGCTGATCAAGCTGCGTCTGGAGCAGAACCGGGACGACATCGACGGTGTCATCGACCTGGTCATGCGCCAGCAGCAGGTGGACTACGACGGGGCCAGGGAGTTCCTCAGGGCCGCGATGGACGGCGGGGTCGTGAACCCGAAGCATGTCGCGGTGGCCGTGACCCAGGCGGCGGAGGCACTCACCCAGGGCATGCGCACCCACACCGGCCGGCCGGAGAGCCGGGGGGAGATAGCGCCGCCGCAGGCCGCGTCCGGGCCGCAGGACAAGACGCCCTCACCGGTGATCGATGTCGAGTTCGACGAGCCCGGGGACAGAGAGAGGGACACCCAGGATGATCTTCCTGTCTGAGTCCTCGGTGGCCGCGGCGGCCCAGGCCCCTCCGGCCGTGCCCGGCGCCAACCCCCTCACCGAACTGCCCCTGGTCGGGCCGCTGGTGGCGGGGGCCGACGAGAGCGTCATGGATCTGGGCATGCCCCTGCCCCTGGCCCAGGCCGTCGAGCTGATCCTGCTGGTGCTCGGCCTCTTCTTCCTGGGCCGTCTTCTGGTCGGACGGGTCGTCCCCTGGCTCGCCAGACTGCTCGTGGGTCCCGTGGTCGTACTGATCGGCGGGCTCCGGGTCCTGTTCCTCCTCCCCGATCTCGCCGTGGCCAGGACGGCGCGGCGGACGGCGGCGCGCCCGCCCGTCCTCGTCTACGCGTACGGGCACGCCGTGCTCGACGGGGCCGACCATCTCCAGTCGGCCGTCCGTACCGGCTTCCCGGCGGTCGCGGGCGTGACCCGCTGGTCCGGCAAGGTGGCCGGCCTGGCGCTCCTCGCGTACGCCCTGTACTGGAACGGCACGTACTGCGCGGGTCTGGGCGGACAGCGCGGCTGCGAGGCACCGGCGGCGCAGTGGGTCAGCTCCGTCAAGACCACGCTCGACGAGCCGGACGGGCAGGACGGACCGGACGGACCGAAGGGCGCGGAACGGACGGAGAAGGCCGGGAAACCGTCGGCGCCGAAGAAGGACTAGACCATTTCCGAGGGGGGAGGGTGTGGCGGGCCGGGGGCGGCCCCCCCCCCCCCCCCCCCCCCCCCGTCCCCCCCCCCCCCCCCGGGGGGGGGGGGGGGGCCCCCCGGGCCCCCCCGGGGGCCGGGGGGGGGGCCCGGGGGGGCGGGT